>JBOHDE010000007.1:0-39698 GCA_050699035.1 Nocardioidaceae bacterium
GGCCGGCGGCGTCGCGCTGGCGCTGCTGCCGGGCCGCGACCGGAGTGCAGCCAGCCCGGGGCACACGCTGGCGATCCCCACCGGTCTCGGCGAGCTTCGCAACGCGCTCGTCGTCCGCTCGGCCGACGTGGTGCTGGCCGTCGGTGGCAGCTGGGGCGCGCTGAGCGAGATCGCGCTCGCCGTACGCACCGGCGTCCCGGTGGTCGCGGTCGGCGGCTGGGCGATGCCCGCGCCCGGCGTAGTCGACGTGGCCACGGCCGAGGACGCCGTACGACGTATCACCGAGCTGCTGGCCCACTCCTAGCGACGGCCATGCACCGTTGATCTCGGGGGGATCATGAACGACCGCAAGAGTACAAAACGTCGCGACGTCCGGGTCCAGCACGCCCATCCGCTGGCCGCCGAGGCGGCCCGGATCGAGCGGGACGGGCTCCTGCACCGGCGCAAATCGACCGCGACCCGCGACCAGGCCGGACGCGACGAGGAACGCTGACCGGATCTGCACGGTCCACACAACGACCGCCGCGAGTGTGTCGGGGCGACACATGGTGCCGCCGCGGCGGAGGCACGAGCATCGCTCGATAACGCCGACCCGCGAGGTGCCCGATGCGCAACCACACCCGACGGTCCTCCGCCCTGGTCGCCGTCGTGTTCGCGGTCCCGTTCGGCGCCGTGCCGCTGGCCTCGCAGGCGAACGGCCAGACCATCTCACACTGCAACCGCGCCGAGCGCATCGACGTACCCCGCGCCGAGCAGCAGGTCGTCGACTGCCTGGACGACCTGACCACCGCCGGCACCGTGACGAGCGGTCACACGGTCCCGGGTGACTGGGCCGGCCTGAGCTCGGCCCAGACGGTCAACCCGTCCGGCGTACCCGGCCTCCAGGTCGACGGGTACTTCCCGGACACGTCGGCGACCAACACCCACCACGGCTGGAACCACGACGCGCAGTTCGTGCTGCGCCTCCCCGACCGCTGGAACGGCAAGCTGGTCGTTACCGGCGCCCCCGGCAACCGACGTCAGTACTCGTTGGACGCCACCATCAGCGACTGGGCGCTGGCCCGCGGCTACGCGTTTGCCGCTACGGACAAGGGAAACACCGGCCTGGAGTTCTTCCGCGACGGCACCAAGCCCGGTGACGCGGTCGCGGAGTGGAACGCCCGGGTGACCCAGCTGACCGTCGCCGCGAAGCGCGCTGTGCAGCAGCGTTATGGAGAGCGTCCCGTGCGTACGTACATGACCGGTCTCTCGAACGGCGGATACCTGACCCGGTGGCAGCTGGAGAACAGGCCCGACCTGTACGACGGCGGCGTCGACTGGGAGGGCACTCTCTTCCGCGCCGACGGGCCGAACCTGCTCACTTACCTGCCGGCAGCGCTGCGGCACTACCCCGACTTCCGGGCCGGCAGCTCCGAGGCGCATCAGGCGATGCTCGACGCGGGCTTCGCGCCGGGCTCGGAGTTCCTGTGGGAGTTCCACTACCAGGTCTACTGGGACCTCACCCAGCGCATCTACCGCGAGGAGATCG
The DNA here is from genome assembly GCA_050699035.1 of Nocardioidaceae bacterium. Lineage (GTDB taxonomy): Bacteria > Actinomycetota > Actinomycetes > Propionibacteriales > Nocardioidaceae > WHTB01. The sequence continues at coordinate 1,529 of JBOHDE010000007.1, forward strand.
ATCCGGGATTTGACGGTGACAAGGAGGCCGGGACTCCCTTCTGTGCAAGCGGAACACCGGGGTGCGACACGGACTACGACTACGCCGACCGTCCGCGATCAGTGCATCACGCGATCAAGAAGGTCGAGCTGACCGGCAAGATCGGCAAGCCGATGCTCACGTTGCACGGCACGCTGGACACGTTGCTGCCGCCGGCGACCGACTCCGACGTCTACACCGACCTGGTCGAGAGCCGGAACCGCGACCAGCTGCACCGCTACTACGTGATCGAGGACGGCAACCACGTCGACGGTCTGTACGACGCGCACCCGACTCAGCTGCGTCCGATCCTGCCCTGCTACCGCGATGCGTTCACGGCACTGGAGAGTTGGGTCGAGGACGGCGTCGAGCCGCCCGCCAGCGGGACGGTGCCTCGGCCGGCGAGTGGTGACCTCGCGAACAACTGCTCGATCGAGGAGCGCTGACCGCTACCGTCCGGCGTCTCCGTCGGCGGGTGGCCGGTCCTGCGTGTGCCGTGGAGCCTGCTCCGGGACATCGGGGTCGATCTCGTCCGCGCGTCGCAGCTGGTCGTCCATCTGGTCCCGTGACGTCGAGACGTGATCGCCACGCTGCTTGGCCGTGGCCTCTAGCTTGTCGGCCTCGGCCTGCTTCGCCTCCGCCTCGGCGCGGGCCGCCCTGGACTTCGCCTCGGTCTCGGCCGCCTCGGCCTCCTTGCGTTGCATCGATGGCTCCTGCGCGGTCACCTCCTCACGCATCGTCACCGCTTCGTCCCGGCGGGCGATGTGCTGGTCGTGCGACCGCTTGCGTACGGCGAGGAACACCGCAACCGCCGCCACCACGACGACGATCACAATCAGGATCCACAGCCAGGTCGAGCCGTCCATGACATCTCCTTCATCTTGACGCTCCCTGTCCCCGTGCCCGATGCGATGGGCCACAAAACGACGTTAGCCCAACCGCTACTATGTGTCGCGCCCGGCGGAGTGCGAGCTGCGCCGGTGCGCGGGTGTAGTTCAATGGCAGAACATCAGCTTCCCAAGCTGACAGTGCGGGTTCGATTCCCGTCACCCGCTCCCACCACAAAGCCCCAGGCCAGAGGCACAATCCTCCACCTGGGGCTTCGTCGTTGCCGAGCCGTATTCGGGGTCGTGCCCCCCGCGTGCCCGCCGAGCGCCTGCTGCGTTCTACCACGGCAGGTCGGGGAGGATGATCAGCATGGCGATGGCGGCGACCACGACGCCAGCCATCACGAGCGGCGCGACCGTGAACAGCCAGACCAAGACAGCGGCCAGACCCAGCGCGAACAGGCCACCGAGCCACCTATCACGACAGGTCACGCAGGGCCAGGCGACGCCGCAAGACGCGCACAGCCCGTCCGCGTTGGACGTGGGAACGAGTCCCCAGTGGTGAGCAGGACCGGCGACGGGCTGCGGGTGCCTTCATCGCCGGTCCTGCCGACTGGGAGAGGAACGGGGGCCATGCCCTCAAACCCGGGTGATGTGCCAGCTGCTCCCGCGACTGCCCGTGCTGCAACAACCGTGAACAGCCTGGGCGGCATCGCCATGAGCGCCTCCACCTGAACGAGCTCTGGCTTAAGCCAGTTGAGAAAGAGCCTCCCACTGGCTTGAGCCAGTGTCAAGAATTGGCTTGCGCCAGTTGATCTAGACTTCACGGGTGACCGCAGCCAACCGAACGCCCCAGGGCGCCGGGACCGCCAGCCGGCAACTGGCGGGCTACCTAAGAACCCTTATCGCCTCTGGCGAGTTGGCGGCCGGCGATCAGCTGCCCTCAGAGCGGACCCTGGCAGTCGAACACGCCGTGGCCCGCAACACCGCCCGAGAGGCAATTCGGCAACTGGCCGAGTCCGGGCTCGTCACTTCCCACCACGGTCGAGGCGTGTTCGTACGCGGCAAACCTCGCCTCATGCGCTTCGGACAGCGGCGGTACTCCAAGAAGCTGCGCGACGAGACCGGAGTCTCGCCCTTCCATGCTGAAGTGATGGCCCAGGGCCGAGAGCCGTCCGCGAAGTGCACCAGCATCGAGCGAGTCACTCCACCGGCCGAGATCGCCGAACGGCTCAACGTTGATCCCGACAGTGCCAGCGTGGTCCGCCGCGAGAACTGGTACTACGCCGACGACGAGCCGATGCAGGTCGGCGTGACCTTCATTCCGTGGGTCATCGCTGATGGTTCACCACTCAGCCACACGGACGCACTCGGCCAAGGCGACCTGTACGCACGGTTTGAGGATGTCGGCCACCTGATCACCCACACACGCGAGGAAGTAACCGCACGAATGCCAACACCCGAGGAGACCGACGGCCTCCAGATCCCTGACGGCGTTCCAGTCCTCGACGTACTCCACACCGGTATCGATCAAGACGGCACGTCCTTTGAGGTAACCCGGTTCGTCATGCGTGCCGACTACACCGGCCTCGACTACCTCATTCCGGTGGACGAGTGATGAGAAGTCAAACCGCATTGACGGTTCGACCACGGCGACCCGCCGACCTCCCGCAACTAGGCAAGGCGCTCACTCGGGTCCATCAGGTCGACGGCTACCCGGTTGAAGGAGTCACCGACCCCGAGCGTTGGCTCCAACCCCCGAATGAGATCGCCGGCTGGACTGCTCTGCTCGATCACCAACCAGTAGGGCACATCTCACTCACCAACCCCACGCCATCAGACGCCGCCGCGCAGGTCTGGACGACCAAGACCAGAGGGCACCTCGGTGACATTGCCGTCGTCGTCAGGCTATTCGTCGACCCTGATCGACGCGGACATGGCGCTGGACGAGAGCTGATGCGAGCCGCCCACCAGCACGCCACCACCCTCGGCAAACGCCTGGTCTTCGATGTCATGCTCAAGGACGAGCACGCGATCCGACTCTACGAAAACCTCGGGTGCGATCGCTTGGGCCTCATCACGCACCACCACAGCGATGGACTCGAAGAGCCAGCCGCTGTCTACGTTGCCCCCGATCACCTGCCAGCGGCGCGGTAAGACACGACGGCGCCTCTCAGGCGTCCTGCAGCACTCGGCGACCTGAGCCCAGCTCCCTCCACCCGAGGACAGCACACAGACCTACGCCGAGCACCTTGGCGGCGAACTCGCGGCGGAGGCCGATGCTGAAAGGCTCGCGACCGGCCTGATGGCCGTGCTACAGGGTGGTTGGCTGCTCGCCCACACCACCCGCGACACGCCATCATGCCGTGAGGAACGACCTCACGTGGTCAAGGGCCATATCGAGGGCGGTCTCCATGGGCTTGATGTCATGCGCGGTCTCGGCGAGGAGGTACCCGCCTTGCAGGGCCGCCATCAGACCCGTGGCAAGCTTCTCCGCGTCGACGTCCGGCTCGAGCATGCCGCTGTCCCGCATCCGCCGCAGGACGGCGGCGAGCAGCCCTTCCCATTCCACGAACGACTCGGCGAGCGTGGCGCGGGCCTGGTCGTCCTGGTCGGCGAGCTCGCTGGCTATCGAGCCGAGCGCACAACCGTACGCACCGTTCTGCAACGCGTTTCGCTGCACCAGCGCGTCGCGCCAGCGGACCAGACCGCGGAACGACTTCACGCGCTGAAGATTGCCGCGTTCACGGTCGAGGACCTGCACGGCGCGCGCCGCGACGACGGCGCGGACCAGTTCCTCCTTGTCCGGAAAGTGGTTGTAGAGCTGCGATTTGCTGGTACTGCTCGCGGCCCGGACGTCGTCCAGCGTGGTCGCGTTCACGCCCTTCACGTACATCAGCTCGACCGCAGCCGCCACGATGCGCGCGCGGGTGGCGGCCCCACGTGGCGTCAGCCTCCGCCCCGACTGTGCGTTCTCCAGCCTGCCCACAGGCCTCAGGCTACCTGTGGGTCACAGCCGCCGCATGGACTACACGGTCCCGCTCGGCCACAGATCTACCCCTTTCTCAGCGGCATGACCCCTCTATCATCATTTGAAGTGGACTATGGAGCCCAGTTGCCTTGGTCTTGATCGGCGATTCTCCCCGGCATCAATAGTTCGAGGGAGCGGCGCAAATGACGGGGCCGGCGGGCTGGCCGGGTTCCGCTGTACCGCAAGCTCTAGTGGACGATATAGTCCACAGCGTGTGGCGGCGAGGACTGAATACTAGGAGGTGCCGGATGAAGGCGATTGTCGTGACGGACGAAGCGGCGGGAACGGCCGGGATGACGCTGGTGGAGCGACCCGAGCCGGAGGCCGCCGGTAACGACGTCCTCGTTCAGGTTCATGCATCGGGATTCACGCGGGATGAACTGACGTGGCCCGGGACTTGGACCGATCGCCTCGGCCGGGACCGAACACCGTCGATCCCTGGGCACGAGCTGGCCGGAGCAGTGAGCGCGCTTGGCTATGGCACGGCGGGGCTGTCGGTGGGCCAGCGGGTGTTCGGCCTCACGGACTGGACACGCGACGGCACCTTGGCGGAGTACGTGGCCGTCGAGGCGCGCAACCTCGCGCCGCTGCCGGGTGACGTCGACTTCACGGTGGGCGCGAGCCTGCCGATCTCGGGCCTGACCGCGTGGCAGGGACTGTTCGTACACGGCCGCCTTCGGGCCGGGCAGAGCGTCCTCGTGCACGGCGCGGCCGGCGGGGTCGGATCGATGGTGACGCAACTCGCGCGTGAGGCCGGCGCCTACATCATCGGCACTGGACGAGCTGCCGACCGGCAGACCGCGCTCGACTTCGGCGCGCAGGAGTTTGTCGACCTCGAGAATGACGCCCTGGAAGACGTGGCCGGCGTCGATTTGGTGTTCGATGTCCTCGGCGGCGACATCCAGAAGCGGTCCGCGAGCCTGATTCGACCCGGGGGAACGCTGGTGAGCATCGCTGGGCCGCCGGAGGCCCGGCCCGCCGATGGCTTGGCGATCGACTTCGTCGTCGAGTCTGACCGTGCGCAGCTGGGCGAGATCGTCCGGCGAGTGAGGGACGGACGACTGCGCACAGTCATCGGAAACGTCGCGACCCTTGACGAGGCGGTGGCCGCCTTCAACCCGACCGCACGGGTCAAGGGAAAGACGATCATCCGCGTTCGTCCGTGACGACTCAGGACGGCGAGCGATCCTGCCCTCCTCGTGGATCGGCCTCAGCCGCGTGGCCAGCGCGGTCAGGGGGCCGATCAGTCCGCCGCGGATTGGGACACCGAGCAGATCGGGTGATCAGGACGTGAAGAAGCGCCTGCTAGACGGAGTCGCGACCAAGCTCGCATGTCCCAAGCAGGAGCTTGCTGGGCCGACAGGGCGCGGTGGAAGTTTCGGCAGCGCCATCCCGCGACGCACCGTTCTACTCGATCGCGTGGACGCTATCCGTGCAGCCGGCTGGCGTGGCGGGCCGAAGTTGACAGCCCCTCAGTTGCCGCGTTGACCTCATCCAAGTCAAGAGCGTCAGGCGGGCGCCGGCCCGTCCAGGTTGAAGGTGGACTCCCCAACACCGGCTCGAACGACGATGAGATCGGCTGCTTCCGCGGAGGGGTTGCCCTCTCGGTGCACGGTGCCCTTCGGCACGTAGACGAAGTCGCCCGGACGCGCCTCCAGGGTGTTTGACCCGTTCGGACCGAACTCCATCGTGAGCGCACCGGTGAGGACGTAAATCACCGTCTCGTAGTCGCCATGATGGTGCCAGCCCGACACCATCCCGGGTTCCGTACGCACAGAGCCCGACCAGGTTCCGTCCGTCGCGACTGCCTGCTGCCGATCCATCCCCGGCGTGGTCGGGCCTGGCGTCCGCTCGGTCGGCGTGACGACCAAGACCGGCTCTTGTCGGGTTCCCATGTTCACTCCTCCCGCCGCGGCCGCGACGAAGCCTCCCGGTTGCTGCACAGCCCGTCACGTGAGAACAGTGTCTCCCGGTCCAACCGTGATGGCGCTGCAAAGATGCGCCGGAGCTACGAAGCCGAGCGGCTGCTGCGTTCTACCACGGCAGGTCGGGGAGGATGATCAGCATGGCGATGGCGGCGACCACGACGCCAGCCATCACGAGCGGCGCGACCGTGAACAGCCAGACCAAGACAGCGGCCAGACCCAGCGCGAACAGACCGCCGAGCCACCTATGCACGACAGGACACGCAGGGCCAGGCGACGCCGCAAGACGCGCACCGCCCGTCCGCGTTGGACGTGGGAACGAGCTCCCCAGTGGTGAGCAGGACCGGCGACGGGCTGCGGGTGCCTTCATCGCCGGTCCTGCCGACTGGGAGAGGAACGGAGGCCATGCCCTCAAACCCGGGTGATGTGCCAGCTGCTCCCGCGACTGCCCCCACCGCAACAACCATGAACTGCCCGTGCTCGAACGACTGCGAGAACTCCATTTCGAACCTGCTCGGTATCGCCATGCCCATCTCCCGTCTAGACCCCTAGACGGGCGCCGCGAGAAACCAACAGGCAGTGTCTAGGGGACTAGACGCACACTAGGGCGCCCGCTTTGTGGCGTCAAGCCGTTCACGCGGTTCGGGGTGTCGAGCCCCCTAGACTTCTGGGCATGGCAAGCGAGGATGTGGCTCGGGTGGCCGCCATAGACGACCGCGTCGCTCGACTTCGAGCAGCCACTGAAGGCTTGTCGACGGCGCAACGGGACATGACCGAACTCGCCCGCATGCGGCGGGCCCTGATTCAGGATCTGCACGACGAGGGGTGGTCCTACACCCAGATCGCCGAGGCGGCGGGTTTGAGCCGCGGGCGAATCCACCAGGTTCGGCATCACGGTCCCAGTCCCGAAGGTGCCTTTTTCGGCCGCGGACCGTTGACCGTTGCGACGCCGCTGAAGCGCGAGGAGCGGGCGGCACGACCGGTCGTCGCGGCCGAAGACGTGGCAACTTCACAACGCCTGGGCGAACTGGCCCGGTCCTTGGATCATGCCGTCGAGTTCGAGCAGATTGCAATTGACGGTCGGATCGACCTCGACCGAGACGGTCTCATTGTGATCTGCGGTCCGCGGATCTCAAAGGACGTCGCAGGTGTGCTTGCAGCCGATCCCGCCCTCCAGTTCGAAGAACTGGCCAGCGGATGGGCACTTCGCGACAGGCGCACCGGACGCCTCTACAAGTCCGGGCAGGACGAGGAGGACCCGCAGCCGTACGACATCGCCTACCTCGGCCGCTTGGAACGGCCCGACGGCAAGGGTCGCCTGATCGTGTTCACGGGCATCCATCCACCGGGCACGCTCGGCGTCGTTCAGCTGCTCACCAACGACCTGTCCCGCGTCCACCGAGCAGCAGGTGAGGGCGCGTTCTCGGTTTTGCTCCACATCGATTACGACAAGCCGTCACACGAACCGACAAGCGTGCAGATGGTCACGCCCATCTACAAGCACGCGGACGACTAGCCATGCAGTTCGACTCGGCTACGTCACCGGGACGGCCAGACCGGGCCAACGAGGACTACTTCGGATCGACCGAAGACGTCGCGGTGCTGCTCGACGGCGCCGGCACGCCTGACGGAGTGGAGTCCGGCTGCACACACGGCGTCGCCTGGTTCTCCCACACGCTCGGCAAGGCATTGCTCGACATCACCGCCCAGCAACCCGCGGTCGACCTGGCGATTCACGTTCGCCACGCGATCGACTATGTCGCCGGCCAGCACCGCCACACCTGCGACCTTCGCCACCCGGGGTCGCCCTCGGCAACCGTCATCGTCACCCGGTTTGTGGAGACAGAGCTGCAGTACCTCGTCCTTGCTGACTCGGTTCTGCTCCTCGACACCTCGAGCGGTCCGGTGGCGATCACCGACGACCGGGAGGCGCAGGTCGGACAGCGGCTCCGCCAAGAGATGGATCGCCTCCCGACCTCTAGCGACGCCCATGCAGAAGCTCTGGCTGGCTACGTCCGGTCTCTGTGGTCCCACCGCAACCAACCCGACGGCTTCTGGGTCGCAAGCAGCGAGCCCCGCGCCGCCGACGAAGCGCTGACTGCGTCCATTGGGGTCGAGGATGTCCAGTCCGTCGCGCTGTTGAGCGACGGGGCAAGCCGCCTCGTCGACCGCTTCCATCTGTCCACCTGGCAGCAGACAATCCAGCTCCTCGGCGAGCAAGGCCCCGCAGCACTGATCCAGCGCGTACGACAGGCGGAGCGGAGCGACCCAGACGGCACCCGTTGGCCACGCGGGAAGATCCATGACGACGCGACCGCCGCAATCACGAGGACAGGACGGTGACCCGAACGAGCAGTCCGAGTACGTGCCGTGACCGGTGTCAGTCAGGCCTCTGAGGCCAAGACGCGATCGACGACGGCGATGATCCATGGCCATGGCAGCGACTGGTCAGATGGACCCTCACGTGGCTCATGCAGGGGCCAGACATCCTCGCCGTAGGCAAGGCGCACACCAGCCCTCTTCAGGGTCTCGACGTGTCCTTCCCAGGACGGGTGACGAGCATGGGCGGCGTTGATCCGTGGGAACACGACCATCGGCGTGGTGCCGAGGCTCTCGCAGAGGGTGGACAGCGCCTGGTTGTCCGCGATCCCCATCGCCAGTTTGGCGACGGAGTTGGCTGTCGCAGGTGCCATCACGTACACGTCGACATTGGGGTGCGGCCTGGCCCCCGACGGCATCCGCGGCTCCGAGCGCACGGGGAGACCGGTCACCTCTGCTAACTGGTCAACCTCACCCACCTCTCGGAGCCAGCTCGCGGCCGAGGGGGTGAGGCTGACGGCGACGCGATGCCGACGAGCGACCAGCGGTTCGACCAGGTGGATGCGTAGTTGCTCGACCCCACCGGCCGCGCAGCCGACGACACCGACGACCTTGCTCACACCACTGCCCGACGGCGTACCGGCGTCCATCTATCGACGGTACCGGCGCAAGGGCGTGTGAACGTCCGCGAATCGGCATTGCCCCGAGTCATCGCGTCGTCCGGTCTCGCGGTTACGGCTGTCGGACCCGGACCTAGCACTGTCACCGCCCCCGTCAAAGATTGCTCAATTGGGCTCTCCTGACTGATGTGGTCAGTTTCGGCCGGGGAGGGAGGGTCGGTGGCCGTCCAGGTTGAGCTAGGTAGGGACGATGAGGTCCGGGTGTGGCTGCCGGGCCGATGACACCCGACTGGAGGCGGTGACCGGGGTGCCGGCAGCCTACTGCGGACACCTGTCGGCAGACGACGACCCGGCCCGATCTCGGCGTGGATGGGCTACTTCACCCCTCGAACCGCCACTTTCGGCCCCGATTCCGGGCGCAGAATGTCGGTTCGGAGGGTGACGTCGTGGCCGGCGGGCATGTCCGGGTCAGGCCATCCACTGCCGTAACCGCGCGGCCGGACCAGGCGGGACTGAGCGAGCGGGCGCGGTGAACCGCTGGCGAAAGACGCCCCCACACATCCAGCTGGAGAACCCCAATGGGGCAACAGCCGACGTCCCTTCCGACGGGTGGTCATGTGAACACTCATCCCGCCATCTCGGTGGCACTGCCCTCGACACAGAACTCGTTGCCCTCGAGATCGGCCATCGTCGCCCAGCCTCGCCCATCAGGACGACGGTGGTCAGCGACCAGCGTCGCGCCCAAGGAGAGCAGTCGATCCACCTCCTCGTCGCGGGTACGGTCCTGCGGCTGGAGGTCGAGGTGTACCCGGTTCTTCACCGACTTGGGCTCGGGCACAGTGACGAACAGGAGCGCCGCACCCGCGGTAGCAACCAGCGCCTCCGGGTCGCCGGGCTGGTCTTCGTCCGAGACCGAGCTGTCCAGGACCTCGGCCCAGAACGTTGCCAGCCGATAGGGATCGGCGCAGTCGATCGTGATGTGTCGTACGAGGGATCCCATGGGCCTCACCCTAGGGGCTGTGACCTGGGCCGCAGACCTCAGACCACGACTCCCGGCGACGGGTCCCAGACACCGTCCGTGACGGGTTTTCCACACTCCGCCAGTGGATTGTGACGGCCTTCGTAAAGTGTGCTTCACTCCTGGTTTGGTAACGAATTGATCTCGACCCGTTTGGTGGTTTCTCTGATGGCCCATCCGCGCCACAAAGCGGTGCAGCAACCCCGACTCACCACCCGTCTGCGCACCCGCTCCTCGAAGCCAGGCTCCCCCGTTCTGCGGCGCTTCGCCGCACCAGGTGCAGCCGTCGCCATCCTCCTCGCGACCTGCGCCGGCGCCGTCGCCTGGCCCGACGCCGACCAGGGCGCCGAGCCCCGCGCCACCATGAGCACCACCCAGTCGGCCGACCGGGACGCCAGCACCAGCAGGGCCAACGCGATCTCCCGCTCGGCGCCGCGACCGACGCTCAAGCCGAAGGCCACCAAGAAGGCGACCCCGAAGCCCACGCCCAAGGCGAGCCCCACGCCCGAGGCCGTCGACGAGCTGTACGTCACCGTCCCGCTCAACCTCTGGACCGGACCCGGCGAGGACACGACTCTGCTCGACGTGCTCGCACCCGGCACCAAGGTCGGCGTCACCGGCAAGACCGACGGCGAGTGGGCGGAGGTCGTCCGCGAGGGCACGTCCCGCTGGGTACGGGAGGCATACCTCTCCAACGACAAGCCGCAGGCCGAGGAGGAGTCGGAGGGTGGTATCTCCGACGCGGAGTGCCCGTCCGGCTCCGAGGTCGAGGAGGGCCTGACCGACAACGCGGTCCGCGTGCACCGAGCGGTGTGCGCCGAGTTCCCCGACGTGACGTCCTTCGGTGGCCTCCGCTCCGACGGCATGCACGGTGACGGACGCGCCCTCGACATCATGGTCTCGAACGAGGCTCTCGGCGACCAGATCGCCGACTGGGCCCAGTCCAACGCCGGCGAGCTCGGCATCAGCGAAGTGATCTGGTGGCAGCAGATCTGGACCGTCCTGCGCAGCAGCGAGGGTTGGCGGTCGATGGAGGACCGCGGCTCGCCGACGGCCAACCACTACGACCACGTACACATCACGGTCGAATAGAAACCACCTGAGGGCGGGCCGTGTGAGCGTGCACGGTCGGGTCTTGCGGGATGCGTGCTGACGCTCAAACCGCCAGGTACTACCGTCTCGACAAGCGGTTGCAGACCACGGGCGGGAGGAGCCCCATGCTGACCCAGGTCGCGGAAGGTGTGCTGGTCCACCAGAGCGAGTTACTCCAGAACAACACCGCGGTCGTACGAGGCCGCGCCGGCGTGTTGCTCATCGACGCCGGGATAACGGGCGACGAAATGGCCTGCCTCGCGAACGACCTTCGTAAGTTGGGCCAGCCCGTTGTGGCAGGCTTCTCGACGCATCCTGACTGGGATCACGTGCTCTGGCACGCCGAGCTCGGCGAAGCGCCCCGTTACGGCACAGCCCGCTGCGCAGCCTTCATGCGAGATCTGCTGTCGAACGCGGACTGGAAGGCCCGCGCCGCCGAGGGGTTACCGCCAGAAATCGCCGGCGAGACACCGCTGGACCTGTACGGCCTCATCACCGGTCTGCCCGCCGGAACCGCGCAGATTCCTTGGGATGGCCCTCGGGTCCGGATCATCGAGCATCCGGCACATGCACCGGGCCATGCAGCACTGTTGATCGAGGAACGCGGGGTTCTCGTCGCCGGCGACATGCTGTCTGACCTCTTCATCCCGATGCTCGACAACTTCAACGGCACCAATGACCCGATCGAGGACTACCTCATTGGGCTGCGGCTGCTCGAGGGCGTGGCGGACGACGTCGATGTCCTCATCCCCGGCCACGGGTCCGTCGGCATAGCTGATCAGGTACGCGCACGGATCGAGCAGGACCGCGCGTACGTGCATGCCTTGCGTGACGGCCATGCTCCCGCCGACCCGCGCATCGGCCCATCGGCCAAGCCCGGCTGGGAATGGGTAAGCGACATACACGCAGGGCAAGCCCAGAGCGTCGCCGAAAGAAGCGAACGCGACGCGACGCCCGGATAGAGATCGGCCTCCGGGACGAGGTTCCCAGCAACGATGAGCCCTAGAGCGCCAGCATCGCGGCCGCGACCTCACCGGCGTCCGCGTCGGGAATCGCTGTCGCGGCCCGTTCGAGTATGAGCAGCCGGGCACCCGGGATTTCGTGTGCGAGCGCTTCGCCGTTGCCGACAGGGAAGAACCGGTCGCGGCGACCATGCACCACCAGCGCCGGCATCGCGAGTTCGGCCAGCCGTTCGCGCCAGCGCGGCTTGCAGTCGAGCCTGGCGAACACCGTGCCCGTCTGGTTGGCCATCTGCACCGCGGGGTGAGTGCCCGGCGTGCGGTCCCACTTACGCCCAGCGGCCACCCGCGCGGTGGCGGGGTCGTCGCCGAGGATCTGCGCGCCTCCGGCAGCGAACTCAGCCACGGCGGAACGGTCCGACCAGTCGGGCATCGAGCGCGAGAACAGCCGGTCCATCGTCGCCGCGTCGTGGTCGGGCAGGTCGTCATCGACCAGGCCCGGAGCGACGGGCCGTGTTCCGGCGAGAGTGAGCGCCGAGAACGCGTCCGGGTGGTCGAGCGCGGCGACCTGGGCGACCAACCCGCCGACGCCGATGCCTGCCAGGTGCGCCGGCCGGTCGTCGAGCTCGCGGGCTAGAGCCGCGGCGTCGGCCGCAAGATCACGCAGCGTGTACGCGGGAGCCTCGGGATCTACAGTGGTCGACACGCCGGAATCGCGCAGGTCGTACCGCACGACGTGGCGCCCGCCGCGCGCGATCGCCTCACAGAGCGCGTCGGACCAGGAAAGCATGGTCGTGCCGCCGGCGAGCAGAACCAGTGGCGCCTCCGCGTCGCCGAAGTGCTCGACTCCGAACGTGACGCCTCCCGCCTCGACCGTCGGATACATCGTGAACCTCCAGGGCAGAATCGTGGACCGGTGGCGCAGGGACGGAGGCACAAGCACACGTCCCAGAGTTACGCGTCGCGTTGAAACTACGCGACTGGGGTTGGCTCATTTCCGCCGGTACTCGCCCCTGCCGCACGAGTCGCGCGGGTCAGAAGCCGAACGTCACCACGGCGGCGAGGTCGTCGTCTCGCAGGCGCTCGAACACCCATTGCTCATGCGGCACGACCGGATCGGGCAACGCGCCCAGCTCGTACCAGCCGAGATCGGCCGCCTTGTCGCGCTCGACGATCCGCGGCTCGCCACTCCACCGGCGGCACTCGAAGAAGAAGTCGACCCGCTCGTCGATCGGGTCATGGTTGCCCTGGGTGCGGTGCATGGCGCATAGCGGCGTCAGATCGCTCGGTGCGACGGTGATCCCGATCTCCTCGACCACCTCACGGCAGGCGGCATCGACCACCGACTCGTCCGCCTCCACATGGCCGGCCGCGGCGGTCGCCCAGAAGCCGTCCATGAAGCCGGTGTTCTGCCGCAGCTGCAGGAGCACCTCCTGGCCCCGGCGAACGATCACGTAGGCAGCGGGCACGACGCGGAATCGATCGATCACGACGCCGACCCTAGCCACCGGGCGCCACGCTCTCACCCCGTTCTCATCTTCCCCTCATCAAGAGCCGCGACCGTGCGGCTGTGTCGATGGCTGCCCGTGCGGGCTCGCTGCGAGTCCGCGTGGACGTGCCGCGCGTACGTGGCGACGCCGTCGAGTTCAGCTGGTCGCAAGACGTGCCGAACCCGTTCCAGCGCCGCAACGGCTGGCAGATCGAGTACGAGGGAGTGCCGCTCGGCTCGTTCCACCGGGCCGTGCTGTGGGAGGTGTTCCTCACCCTCCAGCTGCCGGTGTGGGCGCGGTCCGCCGACCGGGTCGAGGTCGTTCTCCCCGAGCCGCTGCCACGCATCGTCACTGACTGGTGGCGTGCGTACCACGGCGCTCCGCACGTCCACTTCGACGGGCCGCTGACCGACGACACCACCTACCAGCCGGCCCGGCGCGCGGACGGCTCCGTGGACATCGCTGTGTCGTTCGGTGGTGGCAAGGACAGCACGCTGGCTCTGCACGCCCTGCTCGAGACCCGCTGGCCGGAGCAGGTCCTGATGATGCATCTCGTGCACCCGTTCAGCCGGCGGGTCGGTGCGCGTCGCCGCCGTACGCGCCGTGCTCGCGACACCGTCATCGGGCCCGCCGCCGAGGTCGCCGGCGTCCAGAGCCAGCTCGTATCCACCGACTTCCTCAGTGGGCTGACCGAGACCGGCCTCAGGTGGCGACCGCACGTCAACCTGTACACCGCCGCCACGCTGCCCGCCCTGCTGCACCACGGCGTCCGTGCGGTGACCGTCAGCCGCACTGCGGCGGGCTACCGCATCGACCGGCACGCCGGCGGCGGACTGCGCTGGGCGAACCCGAGTGGCCGACCAGAACGGCTCGCCGCCCTGGCGACGTACCACCGCCGCGTCCTCGGCATCGCCCTCACCGCCGAGAGCACCCACTACGCGATCGGCGAGCTGGTCTCGTTCGGGGCACTCCTTCGCCTCTACCCGCAGGCCTTCGAGCGCATCGTGATGTGCATGGGCACGACCCGTCGGCGACGCTGGTGCCTCGGCTGCGCCAAGTGCACCGAGTACGCGCTGTTCAGCCTCGCACTGGGGTACGTCGACAGCTCCTTCGACTACGACACACTGCTCGCCGGGTCCCCGCACATCCGGCGGCTGGTCGCGACCACCGGGGTCAAGCCCGGCCAGGCGGCGTGGCACGGCAACCGTCCGTTCGTCGGGTCGATCGGCACGCCTTCGCACTTCGCCACGTTCTGCCACGCACTGCATCGCCTCGACCTCTCGCAGCCCGGTCTGCAGGTCGGCCGCGAGGCCGGCCAGCACCTGCGCGCGCTGCGGGACGCCTGGGGCAACGTCGCTTTCCCCGGTGTGGAGGCGATCGACCCGGCCGCGCTGAAGGTCGCCACCCCGTTGGCCCGCGAGGTCGGACTGCGGGCCGCGGAGGCGTTCCCGCTGTCCGGCGCGACCGACGGGCACCTGCTCGTGGGCGACCGGCGAGCCGAGTTCGCGCACGGGGAGGCGATGGCGTTGCCGCACCTCGACAAGCTGATGTCTGGCTGGGAGGCGGACCCGGTCCGCCCCGTCCGGGGCTGAGGCCGTCAGCGCAGGACGGCGAGCCCGATCTTGCCCAGGTCGGCAGTGGCGACGACATCCGGCCGGTGGCGCACGTCGTGCCACGCCGCGCGCATGCCGTCCGAGTACGCGATGTCGTCGAGTACCAGCAACGCACCGGGGTCGGCGACCGCGCTCACGGCCTCGACATAGCTCCGGGTCGATGCCGCCGAGTGGTTGCCGTCCACGAACACGTAGTCGAACGGACCGTCTGCCAGGGCTTTCGGCAGCGTGTCGGCGAACCTGCCGACCTGCACCTCGACCTCCGACAGCCCGCACTCGGCCCACAGGGAGCGAGCCCGCTCGGCCCGACCGTCGTACGCCTCGAGGCCGACCAGTCGGCCGCCGCTGGACAGCAGCTGAGCGCTCGCCTGGTACGCCGCCGACACCCCGACGCAGGTGCCCATCTCGAGTACGGACCGCGGACGCCAGGAGGCGGCGGCATGGAACAGGACCCGCGCACCGGCGGGTGGCTGCGACGCCTGCGCGCAGACTCGCGCCACCGACTCCGCCCGACCGTCCCGGCCGGTGATGCTGTCGCGCGAGCGCAGGATGCGCCACCGGCCGGCCTCGACGAGGGCCAGCTGCGCCTCCTCGTCCTCGTCCACCCGGTCCCGGGCGACGGCGTCCAGCAGAGCGGCAAGTCGGCGCCCACCTTCGTACTCGGATGCCTGGAGCACATCGGCCTGTGCGGAGGCACGTCGGCGCACCAGGCGGCCACGCATAGTCGCGGTCGCCGCGACGCGCCGGAAGTGGTTCTCAGGGCTCAGCACGCCGTCTAGTCAACACGGTGGCCCCAAGTCGCGCCGTTCGGGCGTAGCGTCGGGCACCATGACTGTCCCCATCGGCTGGCGGGACGGACGCTGGCTGAACGAGCCAACCACCTGGTTCGAGGACGGCGGCGACCTGCTGGTCTCCGCCGACGAGGGCAGTGACTTCTGGCGGACGACGTCCTACGGGTTCGTGCACGACAGCGGCCACGCGCTGCTGACCGGCCTGCCGATCGGATCCGCCGTCGAGGTGGCGTTCACCCTCGACTACGACGAGATGTACGACCAGGCCGGACTGCTGGTGCGGGCCGACGAGAGCCACTGGGTCAAGGCGGGTGTCGAGATCAGCGATGGGCACCCGCAGCTCGGGGCGGTGGTGACCAACGGCTGCTCCGACTGGTCGATGGCGCCGGTTCCGGACTGGGCTGGCCGAAGGGTGACGCTGCGGGGGAGCCGGGCCGGCGACGCGCTCACTCTTCGGGCCCGTGTCGACGACGAGCCGTGGCGGATGTTCCGGGTCGTGCCGCTCGACCCCGACCTCGCCGCAGCCGCCGGGCCCTACTGCTGTGCTCCGCAGCACGCCGGTCTGCAGGTGCGCTTCCACACCTTCACCACCGGCCCGGCCGACCGTGCGTTGCACGACGCCTGACGGGCCGGCCGTCAGCGCGTACGCCAGGCGTCGTCGTCCGCGGTGAGCGCGACGACCGCCGGGGGCAGCTTTCCGGTCACCAGGTCGTCGATGGTGACGTGCTCGAAGACGTCACGCAGGCTTCGGCGGGCGGCAATCCAGACCGGCTGGAGCACCTTGGCCGACTCGTTGTACTCGACCGCCTCCGGCCGCAGCCCGTACACGCTGACCAGCGGACCGTCGACCGCACGGATCACGTCGGCCACGCTGACGTCGCCGGGTGCGCGGGCCATCCGCCAGCCGCCGGAATGTCCGCGTTGGCTCATCACGACGCCGGACCGCCGCAGGTCGGCGAGGATCGACTGCAGGAAGCCGTGCGGGATGTCTTGGCGCTTGCCGATCTGCTCGGCCGAGATCGGACCGTCGGTGTCCGCACTGCGGGCGATCTCGATCAGCGCACGCAGCGCATAGTCCGACTTCGCCGAGACGCGCATGGCGCCAATCTTGGCAGAACAACTGCACATTGGCGCCCGCGCGTACTCGCCGGTCAGACCCGCGCGACGTCCACCTGATGGCCGGCCCGCTCCCGACGCCTGATCGCCCGCTCGGCCTGCATCGCAGCGCCGATCAGCGACACCCACGCGACGGCCAGCAGAGCCACGACCAGGAACACCGTGCTGGAGTTCGGGGCCAACCCGATCCAGCCGCTCTCGAGCAGCGTCTTCGCGTTGGTGACGATGATGAGACCACCGGCCGCGACGCCGAGCACTCGAGGCGCGAGGTGCTTGACCAGCCAGGCCGCGATCGGCGCGGCGATGACTCCGCCGACCAGCAGCGCGGCCGCCCAACCGAAGTTGATGCCCTCCGAGCCCAGTGCGGTCAGGAAGCCGATCGAGCCGCCGACCGCGACCACGAACTCGGCGGTGTCGACCGAGCCGACCACCTTGCGGGGCTCTAGGCGCCCCGACGACAGCAGCGAGGTGGTGCCGACCGGGCCCCACCCGCCGCCGCCGATCGCGTCCATGACGCCGGCGACGACGCCGAGGGGCGCCAGGAAGTACGCCGACAACCGGCCGGCGAACTGCGGCCGCCGCCCGCCCAGTCGCAGGAAGCGCCACAGCACGTACCCACCGAGCGAGGCGAGCAGCAGCGCGACCCACGGCTTGGCGACGTCGCCGTCGAGGTTGGACAAGAAGACGGCACCGAAGTACGCCCCGACGCCACCGGGGAACGCCAGGATGCCGACGGTGCGCCAGTCGACGTTGCCGAGCTTCCAGTGCGCCGCACCGGAGACCAGGGTCGTGCCGACCTCCGAGAAGTGCACCGCGGCCGACGCGGCAGCAGGCGCGATGCCGACTGCGAGCAGCATGGTCGACGACGTCACGCCGTACGCCATGCCGAGCGAGCCGTCGATCAGCTGGGCCAGCAGCCCGACGAAACCCAGCAGGATGAGGTTGCGCATCGCGGTGAACCTTTCTGAAGTAACTCGACCGTTTGAATAGACTAAGTCGACTGACTGGGCACCGTCGCCCCGTCCCATCCGGCGAGACGGGTGGGTGGGGTCACATCACGGCTCGGGCGATTCGCTTGAATTTGTTACCAGCAGGTACGAGAATGAAGTTACCGATGAGTAGCAAGTGCACGTAGTGCCGCACCGCGGCCCACACGAGCCGGGAGACGGTCTTCGATGAGCCACTACAAGAGCAACGTCCGCGATATCGAGTTCAACCTGTTCGAGGTCCTCGGGCGCGACGCCGTACTCGGGCAGGGCCCGTATGACGAGGTCGACGTCGACACGGCCAAGACCATCCTGGCCGAGGTCGACCGGCTGGCCCGGGAGGAGCTCGCGGCGTCGTTCGAGGACGGCGACCGCCACCCGCCGGTCTACGACCCGGCGACGCACTCGGTGACGATGCCCGAGGCGTTCACGAAGAGCTACCAGGCCTACGTCGACGCCGAGTGGTTCCGGCTGCACCTCGACCCGGCGCTCGGCGGGCAGGCGACGCCGAGCTCACTGATCTGGTCCGTCGCCGAGCTCGTCCTCGGGTCCAACCCCGCCGTGTGGATGTACGCCTGCGGGCCGAGCTTCGCCAACATCGTCTACCGCAACGGCACCGAGCGCGACCAGCGGATCGCCCAGCACATGGTCGACCGCCGTTGGGGCGCCACCATGGTGCTGACCGAGCCTGACGCTGGCTCCGACGTCGGCGCGGGGCGCACGAAGGCGTACCCGAACGACGACGGCACCTGGCGGATCGAGGGAGTCAAGCGCTTCATCACCTCGGCCGAGCACGACCTGGCCGACAACATCGTCCACCTGGTGCTCGCGCGACCGGTCGGCGTCGAGGGCGCCGGCGGCCCGGGTACGAAGGGGCTGTCGATGTTCGTCGTACCCAAGCACCACTTCGACCTCGAGACCGGCGAGCTGACCGGCGAGCGCAACGGCGCCTACGTCACCAACGTCGAGAAGAAGATGGGCATCAAGGTGTCCACCACCTGCGAGGTGACCTTCGGCGAGCACGAGCCGGCCACCGGCTGGCTGCTCGGCGAGGTGCACGACGGCATCGCGCAGATGTTCCAGGTGATCGAGAACGCCCGGATGATGGTGGGCACGAAGGCGATCGCGACGTTGTCGACCGGCTACCTCAACGCGCTCGAGTTCGCCAAGGAGCGGGTGCAGGGCGCCGACCTCACGCAGGCCACCGACAAGGCCGCGCCGCGGGTCACCATCACGCACCACCCCGACGTACGCCGCTCACTGATGACGCAGAAGTCGTTCTCCGAGGCGTTGCGCGCGCTGGTCCTCTACACCGCGACGTTCCAGGACCGGGTCGAGGTGGCCCGGCACCAGGGCGAGCACGACGAGATCGCGGAGCGGGTCAACGACCTGCTGCTGCCGATCGTCAAGGGCTACGGTTCCGAGCGGTCGTGGGTGCTGCTCGGCACCGAGTCCTTGCAGACGTTCGGCGGCTCGGGCTTCCTCCAGGACTACCCGATCGAGCAGTACGTCCGCGACGCGAAGATCGACACCCTGTACGAAGGCACGACGGCGATCCAGGGTCAGGACCTTTTCTTCCGCAAGATCGTGAAGGACCAGGGCCAGGCACTCGGCTATCTCGCCGGCCAGATCAGCGAGTTCGTGCAGTCCGAGGCGGGCAACGGCCGGCTGAAGGTCGAGCGCGAGCTGCTCGCCACCGGGCTGGCGGACGCCCAGGGCATCCTCGGTGCGCTCGTCGGCCAGCTGACGTCGGCCAACCCTCAGGCCGAGGGCGGCGACCCGCGCAACATCTACCGGGCCGGGCTCAACACCACTCGGCTGCTGATGGCGCTCGGTGACGTCGTCTGCGCCTGGCTGTTGCTGCGCCATGCCGAGGTCGCGCTCACCCAGCTCGGCGGCGACGTGTCGGCCGAGGACAAGGCCTTCTACGAGGGCAAGGTCGCGGCCGGGCAGTTCTTCGCCCGCACCGTACTCCCGAAGCTCTCCGCCGAGCGGGCCATCGCCGAGGCGACCGACCTGTCGCTGATGGACCTCGACGAAGCCGCCTTCTGACCAACGTGCCGGTTGTGTGGCGACCGGCAAAGCGGGGTAGGTGATCAGTCTCGGGGATAACCACGCGCGAAGGAGTAATGCACATGGGCATCGGACTCGGCGTCGTACTGCTGGTCCTCGGAGCAGTCCTGCTGTTCGACGTCGTCAACGTCGGGACCGCCTGGGTCGACGGCGGCGCGCTCGGCTGGATCCTGGTGGCGGCCGGTGCGCTGGCGATCGTGCTCGCGCTGGTCACCAACGCCCAGCGGGCCCGCACCAAGCACACCGTGGAGGAGCGCCGCCAAGGCGGTAGTTACTGACCGTAGCCTGCACAAGCGGAAGGGCGAGCCAGCTTCGGCTCGCCCTTCTGCCTGCCACCCCCTCCCGCTGAGTGTGACGTTTTCGACGCGACACGCTGGCGTGTCTGTCGAAGACGTCACACTCAACCGGTGGGTGGGGGTCAGGGCTGGCGGGTGCGGGGGCGACGACCGGACTGACCGCGTCCCTGCCCATGGCCCTGGCCGCGGTTGCGGCCCTGGTAGCCGCGACCACCGGACCGGCCGTTGTAGCGACCCTGGCGGTTGCCGCTCGAACCTGAGCCGTGCTCGACGAACTTCACCTCGTGCGCCGGCACACCGGCGGTGCTGAGTGCCTCAGCGGTGAGCGGCTGCGGGGCGGTCCGCGCGTCGTGGTGGCGGGCATCCACGCCGGCGGTCCGGTGCAGGCGCATCACGGCGCCCACGCCGCGCTGCACCGTGACCGTGACGACGGCTCCCGAGTTGCCCGCCCGGGCCGTACGACCGGAGCGGTGCAGGTAGGACTTCGGCTCGGTCGGCACGTCGTAGTGCACGACCAGGCCGATGCCGTCGACATGGATCCCGCGGGCCGCGACGTCGGTGGCGACGACCACCTGGGCCCGGCCGTTGCTGAACTGTCGCAGGTTGCGCTCGCGGACCCGTTGCGACAGGTTGCCGTGCAGGTCGACGGCTTCGATGCCCGCCTCGCTCAGCTGCCGCGCCAGGTCGGTGGCCCCGCCGCGGGTGCGGGTGAAGACGATCGAGCGCGGGTTGGCGCGGAGCAGGTCGAGGGTGGTCTCGAGCTTGTTGTGCGATCCGGTGACCAACACGTGGTGGTCCATCGTGTCGATGGTGCTCTGGTCGGAGTCGATCTTGTGCACGACCGGGTCGTTGAGGTGGTTGCGGACGAGCTTGTCCACATCGCCGTCGAGCGTCGCCGACAGCAACAGCCGCTGACCGCCGGCCGGGGTGAGGGCGAGCAGGGCGTCAACCGCCGGGAAGAAGCCGAGGTCGCACAGGTGGTCGGCCTCGTCGAGGACGGTGATCTCGACGGCGTCGAGCCGGCAGGCGCCCCGCCGGATGAGGTCGTCGAGACGGCCCGGCGTGGCGACCACGATGTCGGTGCCCTGCTTGAGCCGGCGCACCTGACGGTCGTACGGGGTGCCGCCGTACACGGTGGTCATCTTCAGGTTGACCGCGTGCGCGAGGGGCTCGAGAGACTGGCGCACCTGGTTGGCGAGCTCGCGGGTCGGCACGACGATCAGGCCACGAGGGCTGCGTGAACGGCTACGGCCGCCCGCGAGGCGCTCGAGCATCGGCAGGCCGAAGGCCAGCGTCTTGCCGGATCCGGTGCGGGCCCGGCCGAGGACGTCGCGGCCGGCGAGCGCGTCAGGGATGACAGCCGCCTGGACGGGTGTGGGGTCGGTGATCTCCTGGCGGCTCAGGCTGCGGACGAGCGCTGCCGGGAGGTGGAGGTCGGCGAAGCCGAAGGAGGGCAGGGTCGGGTTGTCGACGGTCACGTCGGAGTGCTCCAGTGTCGAATCGGTTACCCCACCCAGGTCCGCGGTGCGGACGAGGTGAGCCGGTGGGGCGGGTGGTACCCGATCCGCTCCGACTGCGTCTTCGACGCATCGATGTCACCGGGCACAAGGAAAGGCCCCATTTGCGGGGCCTCTTGGCTGTCTCCATTCTATCAGCGCTGCGGCGGTGCCCTGACCACATCGCGTGTGACGTACGACGGTGCCGTCACTCCGTTGCCGCGGCCGGTGGTCCGGTGTGCAGTGAGCAGGAACACGCAGTCCACCCGACCGGCATGGGGCCGAGGTCGTCGTCGCGGCCGGCCTGGATCCGCGACAGCTGCGCCATCGGACGGCCGTCGTCCAGCCGGAACTGGCCACCTTGGGAGCCCCAACGCTGCGGCCAGCCCTCCGGCGAGTCCTCCCAGAACTCCTGCCGGCCGTAGGCGGTCCGATCCAGCAGTCCGTACGACGGTGCCATCGCTTCGTTGCCGCGGCCCGAGGTCCAGTAGGTCTCATAGACCTGGTCACCGTCTCGGAGGTAGCAGGCCAGGACGCCGAAGTATCGGTCGGCGATCAACCGGTCCACGGAGTCCTGCGGCACCGAGTACCAGGGCAAGGCGTAGCCCATGAAGGCGCGATACCGCGAGCTCTCCTCGTACGACCCCTCTGAGAAGACCGCGTAGCTCACGTCGCGTGACTGGAGGTAACCCAGCTCGTTGATGTGGGACGTGTTGAAGGTGCAGCCTTCGCACTGCTCCGCGGCGGGCCTGCCGGGGTGCCACATGTGGAAGTAGACGATCAGCTGGGACCGACCGTCGAAGATGTCGATCAACGGCACCGACCCATCCGCTCCGACCAGCGGAGTCTGCGGATCCACTTCGACCATCGGGAGGCGGCGGCGGGCGGCGGCGATCGCATCTCCCTCGCGGGTGTGGGCCTTTTCGCGGACCCGAAGCCGGTCGAGTTCGGTCTGGTACGCGGCCCGGTCGGCGACCGGGGGCCTGGCCGCGTCGCCGATCGCTGAGACGTTGGGTTCGGTGGGCTGGTTGGTCATGGTGCGATCCTCTCTCGTAAACACCCGAGCTGTCCGCCGACGTAGAGCCCTACGCCGTACATCGCGTGCGTGCGGAGGGTGCGCCACCGCACGAGTGGCGGGTCCGGCGTGCGGGACGCCGCGACCCCGAAGCCGAACGCCGGCTGCAGGAGCAGCCACGGCGCGGCGGTCGTGGCGAGGCCCATGGCCAGCGCCGGGCCGGCGGTCGGCCGGGCCGCCCAGGCCGGCCGGGCAAGCAGCAGCGCGGCCGCGAACGTCGTCCCGATCGAGTAGTGCGCCGCCCAGCCGAGCGCCCTCTCGCCCCCGACGGGTTCGGCGGTGCCGATGTCCTCGTGCGCGACCCGCCCGCGGCCGAGATGCCCGACCCAGCGGCCGAGCAGCCGGTAGTCCAGCGGCGCGACGCCCGTCGTCCGCCGGACGATCTGGCCGCCGACGTCCATCACGGCGGTCGCGGTGACGCCGACGACGGCGGCGCGGGCGAAGACCGATGTGTTCATCCCGTCCTCCTCGGTGTCGGCCGCTCGGTTAGCGGCCTCGGCAACGTCTCGATACTCGACGCGGGCGCCGGGCCCGGACAACGAACTTTGCGAAAACTGCAAAGATGGCCGGATGCAGGACGATGTGGCGGCGATCGTCGACGGAATCGGCCCGCGGCTGCGGGCCATCCGGATCGTCAACGGCGCGACCCTCGAGGGCGTCGCGCAGGCGACCGGCATCTCGCTGAGCACGCTGTCGCGGCTGGAGTCGGGCAAGCGGCGCCCGACGCTGGAACTGCTCATCCCGCTCGCGCGGCACTACCGCGTCGCGCTCGACCACCTCATCGACGCGCCGCAGACCGGCGATCCGCGGATCCACCTGCAGCCGGTGCCGCGGCGCCGCGGCGGGGTCATCGTGCCGGTGTCGGACTACCCGGGCCGGGTGCAGGTCTACAAGCAGGTGCTCGAGCCGTGCGAACCGCGGCTGGTGACACACGACGGTTACGAGTGGCTGTACGTGCTGGCCGGGGTGCTGCGCCTGATCGTCGACGAGGACGAGTCCACGTTGCGGCCGGGCGAGATCGCGGAGTTCGACACCCGCAGGCCGCACTGGTTCGGCCCGGCCGACGGTCACACCGTCGAGCTGCTGCACCTCACCACCCCGCACGCCGACCAACCGGTCGTCAGGGTGAGTCCTCCCACTTGACGCATGCCCATATCGGCATATGATGGCGACATGGCACGAGCGACGACGACGTCGGACGTCTTCAACGCGATCGCCGAGCCGCAGCGCCGGGAGATCCTGGTGCTGCTGCGGGCGGGTGAGCGGCCGGTGACCGCGTTGGCCCAGGAGCTGGGGATGACCCAGCCGGGGGCGTCCAAACACCTGCGGGTGCTCCGGGAGGTCGGGCTGGTGCGGGACCGCAAGGCGGGCAAGCAGCGCCTGTACGGCCTGGACGCCGGCGGGCTACGACCGGTCCACGAGTGGACCGGCGGGTTCGAGCGGTTCTGGAACGAGGGCTTCGACCGGCTGGACGCGTACGTGCAGGACCTCAAGCAGGCACGGCAGGAGGAGTGACCGATGGCAGCGACAGGACGAGACGCGCCGGCGCAGTCAGCAACGGCCGACCGCGGGATCGTGATCTCCCGGGTCATCGGTGCCCCACGGGAGCTGGTGTTCGAGGCGTTCACCGAAGTCCGGCACCTGTCGCGATGGTGGGGCCCGGACGGGTTCACCACCACCACGCGGTCCTTCGAGTTCCGCGTCGGCGGGGAGTGGGACTTCGTGATGCACGGACCGGACGGGACGGACTACCAGGAGTGGATCTCCTGGACCGAGATCGCCCCGCCGGAGCGGATCGCGCTGCTGCACGGTGAGTCCCGCGGCGACCCGAACGCCTTCGAGTCGGTCCTCACGTTCGCGCCCGACGGGGCGGCGACCCGGATCGAGATGCACACGGTGTTCCCCACCAAGGAGCTGCGCGACGAGGCGGTCGAGAAATACCACGCGATCGAGGGCGGCCAGCAGACCCTGAACAACCTGGCTGCCTACGTCACCGAGATCGATCGGTGGGGAGTGGAGGACTGATGGCCGGGAAGGTGTTCTTCAGCGTGTCGATGTCGCTGGACGGCTACATCGCGCCCGAGTCCCTCGATGACTTGATGGGGCAGCAGTGGATGGAACTGCAGCAGTGGATATTCCCGCAGCGCTTCTTCCGGGAGAACCTGGAGCTCGGCGAGGGCGGCGAGGAAGGGCGCGACAACGACATCGCCCGGGAGACGTTCGAGCGCACCGGCGCGAGCGTGATGGGCAAGCGCATGTTCGACGCCGGCGAACAGGCCTGGCCAGAGAAGGCGCCGTTCCACACGCCGGTCTTCGTTGTGACGCACGAGAAGCGTGACCCCTGGGAGCGGCCCGGCGGGACGACATTCCACTTCGTCAACGACGGCATCGAGCCCGCGCTCGACCAGGCCCGCGAGGCCGCCGGCGACCGGGACGTCCGCATCGCAGGCGGCGGCACAACGATCCTGGAGTACGTGAACGCCGGGCTGGTCGACGAGTTCTCGATCGCGCTGTCACCCGTGCTGTTCGGCTCCGGAGTCCGCCTGTTCGAGGGCGTGGACGCGGGCCGCGTGGCCCTGGAGCAGGTCCGCGCGGAGCCGACGCAGCGGGTGACGCACCTGACCTACGCAGTCCGGGAGCGTTAACTGTCTCGAACTCAGCGATCAGGGCTCAGCCGTTCCTCTAGGGTCGGTGAGATGAGTGAGCTGACGACGTACGCCGATGCGTGGCGGCAGGCCTGCCAGGACATCCTGGGCCTGCTGTCCGAGCTGGACCCGGACGACTGGCAGCGCCCGACCGACTGTCCCGGCTGGACGGTCCACGACGTCGTCGCCCATGTGGCCTCCCTCGAGCGTGAGCAAGCCGACCAGGTCCGGCAGGGCGACATCGTCGAGGGCGCGCGCGACGTCGTGACGACCTACACGAAGATCGGTGTCGACGCGCGCCGTGGCCACTCGCCCGACCAGCTGGTGGCCGAGCTCGCCGACGCCGTCGGCCGGCGCAGCGACCAGTTGGCTGCCGCCCCACCCACCGACCCGGCCGGGCGTCCCGACCACACACCGGGCGGCATCGACTGGGACTGGCGCACGCTGCTGCGCAACCGCACCCTCGACGTGTGGGTGCACGAGCAGGACATCCGCCGGGCCACCGGCCGACCCGGAGGCATGTCCAGCTCCGGTGCCGACCTGGTCGCGGCGACGTTCGGCGCCGCCTTCCCGTACGTGATCGGCAAGCGAGCCGGCGCCGGCCCGGGCACCACGGTCGTGGTGGAGATCGACGGGACCGAGTCGGCGTACGCCGTCGACGACAACGGCCGGTGTCGACCGGTCGACGAGCTGCCCACCAGCCCGACGACACGGCTGTCGATGGATCGGGAGACGCTGACCATCTTGGGCGCGGGTCGGCGCGACCCGGCCGACGTCGAGGCGGAGGTGGTCGGCGACCAGGACCTCGGTCTCCGCATCCTGCAGGGGATGGCAGTCACTCCGTAGTCGCGAAACCGCGTTGCCGCGCCGCCTCGTACAACACGACCACGCCCGCCGCCGCGGCGTTGAGCGAGCTCGCGGCTCCGCCGATCGGGATCGAGACGAGGTCGGTGCACGCGTCGCGCCAGGCCGCGCTCAGCCCGCTGGTCTCGTTGCCGACGACGACCGCGGTGGGTCCAGTCAGGTCGTGTTGGTCGATGCGTGTCGACCCCGACTCGTCCGTGCCGACGAGGTGCAGCCGGTGCGCGCGCAACCACGCGACCACGTCGTGCGGCGAGTCGGCATTCACCGTGGGTACGGCGAACAGTGAGCCGGTGCTCGCCCTGACGGTGCGAGGGTCGTAGATGTCGGCGGCATGACCGGTGACGATGACACCGGTCGCGCCGAACGCATCTGCCGAACGGACCAGCGTGCCCAGATTCCCTGGCTGGGTTGGGCGATCGAAGACCACGACGAGACCGGGGTCACCGACGGAGATCCGGTCGAGGTCGTCGGCCCGGGTCGCCGCCACGGCCACCAGCTCCGGCGGCTCCGCGGCCTTGCCACCGAGCACGGCCAGCAGCTCCGACGTCATCGCGACCCGTCGTGCCGTGCTGTCGTCCACCAGGGCGCTGGCCCAGCGCGACAGCGGGCGGTCACTGGCGTACAGCAACGCGCGCAGGGGCCAGCGATGCGCCACCGCCATCGTGATCGGGCGTACCCCCTGGACCAGGAACTCGCCGCTGCGATGCCGCTTGTTGCGGTTGTCCAGGAGTGCCTCCCACTGCTGGAAGCGCGCGTTCCGCGTGCTGACCCGCAGTCGTTGCGGCATATGTACGTACTCCTCCGGTCCATCAGCCGAAACGTTGAAACGGCTGGTGTCAGTGTTGCAGTCGGGACCACTAGGGTTACCGCGTGGCTTGGAAGATCTCGCATATGCCCGACCTGGACGGTAAGCGCGCAGTGGTGACCGGCGCGAACGCAGGTCTCGGCTTTCATACCTGTGCCCATCTGGCGAAGGCGGGTGCCTCTGTGGTGCTCGCGACCCGCAACGAGACGGCCGGGCGCGAGGCAGCCGACCGAATCCGGAAAGACGTGCCGGGTGCCGTTCTCGACGTCGTCCGCATCGACCTCGCCGACCTCGGGAGCGTACGCACGGCGGCCGCCGTCATCCTCAAGCAAGACCGGCCGATCGACATGCTGATCAACAACGCGGGCGTGATGGCGACACCGAAGCGGCTGACGCTCGACGGCTTCGAGCTGCAGTTCGGCACCAACCACCTCGGCCACTTCGCCTTCACCGGTCTGCTGCTGCCGGCCCTCGGCAGCGCCCGCGTGGTCACGGTGTCGTCGCTGTTGCACAACTCGGTTGCCGGCGTTCCCGATCGCGACCCTCGCGAGGCACGCAAGTACAACAAGTGGCAGGCGTACGGCGAGTCGAAGCTGGCAAACCTGATGTTCATGCTCGAGCTGGACCGACGGGCGCAGGTAGCCGGCCTCGAGCTGACCAGCGTCGCGGCGCACCCGGGCTACGCATCGACCCGGCTGCAGCGGAGCGGACCACGCCTCGGCGGACCGTCGATGGCGGCGTACCTCTTGGCGGGGTTGACCTCGGTCGTCTCCCAGTCCGCCGACGCCGGGGCCTGGCCGACGCTGTACGCCGCGACCGCCCCGAAGATGGCCGGCGGCACCTACATCGGCCCATCCCGGCTGATGGAGATGCGCGGTCGGCCGCAACCGGTCGGCATGTCGAAGGCCGCGCGGGACCGGGACGCCGCGCGGCGGCTATGGCTGCGTAGCCAGGAAGCGACCGGGGTGTCCTACCTCTGACCGGTCCGTAGTGACGCGGGCGGCTCCGTGCGCAGTTATGCTGGCCGCTGCTCTCCTCGCCCAGTCCGGAGTCTCGTGTGTCCCCAGCAGCCGTAGTGCGTCTCCTGATCGCGGTCGCGATCATCGGAGTCTCGACGTTCCTCGTGGTCACCAAGGACCCTCGCCTTGGTCTCGACCTGAGCGGCGGTACGCAGATCGTGGTCGAGACGCAGTCGACCGAGCGCACGGAGGCGACCTCGGCCGCGACCGACCGGGTCCGCGATGTGCTGGACCGCCGGGTCAACGCGCTCGGCATCGCCGAGTCGAGCCTGAGCCGCTCCGGCGAGCGGCGGATCATCGTCGAGCTGCCCGGTGTGCAGGACCCGCGGGAGGCGGCCGAGACGTTGGGCCGTACCGCCCAGCTCACCTTCCACCCGGTGCTCGCCGTCGCGACCGAGGGCCAGAAACCCAAGGAGAACGAGAAGGTCCTGCCGGACGAGGACGGCGCGCCGATCGTGATCGGCGCCGAGGCGCTCGCCGGCGAGGACGTCAGCAAGGCCCGCGGAGTCTCCGACGAGACCGGCAACTGGACCGTCGACGTCAGCTTCCGCGGCGGCGGTGACAAGTGGCAGCGGCTCACCGGCGAGGCCGCCTGCAACCCGCCGGGTGACCCGAAACGCCGGGTCGCCATCGTCCTCGACGACAAGGTCATCTCCTCACCGCAGGTCAACGAGAGTGTCGGCTGCAACGTCGGCATCGCCGGTGGGAAGACGTCGATCACTGGCGGGTTCACGGCCAAGAGCGCGAAGGACCTCGGCGCGCTGATCGAGGGCGGCTCGCTGCCGCTGCCGGTCGAGATCATCGAGCAGCGCACGGTCGGAGCCACGCTCGGCGATGCGGCCATCGACGCGAGCTTCAAGGCCGGCATCATCGGCATCGCGCTGACCGGGCTGTTCATCGTCTTCGTCTACCGGCTGATGGGGCTGCTGGCGACCATCGCCCTCGCCTCGTACGCGCTGATCTCCTATGCCGCTCTGCTCGGCCTCGGCGCGACCCTGACCCTGCCCGGCCTGGCCGGTTTCGTGCTCGCTATCGGGATGGCGATCGACGCGAACGTTCTCGTCTTCGAGCGAGCAAGGGAGGAGTACGCCGAACGCAAGAGCAGCGGACTCAGGACGGCGTTGCAGATCGGCTTCAATAAGGCGTGGAGCGCGATCATCGACTCCAACGTGACCACGCTGCTCGCCGCGGGACTGTTGTTCTTCCTGGCCAGCGGGCCGGTCCGCGGCTTCGGTGTCACGCTGTCGCTCGGTGTGCTTGCGTCGATGATCTCGGCCCTGATCATCGCCCGTGCTCTCACCGAGTGGATGGCGTCGACGTCGTTCGTCTCCAAGCGGCCGCGCATCACCGGCATCTCCGACATCGGCCGGGTCCGGCAGTGGCTGGAGGACCGGGCACCCCGCCTGGTGCAGCGGGCGACGCTGTGGGTCGGGGTGTCGGTCGCCGTGGTGCTGGTCGCGGTCGCGGGCATGTTCGTACGTGGTCTCGACCTGGGCGTCGAGTTCACCGGCGGTCGGGTGGTCGAGTACTCCTCGGCCACGCAGATGGATGTCGACGAGGCGCGGCAGGCGGTCGCGGACGCCGGTCACCCACGGGCGATCGTGCAGGAGTCCGACGGTGAGGACATCACCGTGCGCACCGGCAAGATCAGCAACGACGAGCAGGTCGAGATCCAAGAGGCCCTCGGTGGGCTCGGCGCCGGGGAGATCACCAAGGAGCGCGACGAGCTGATCGGGCCGAGCCTCGGCAGCGAGCTGAAGCGCAACGCACTGATCGCCCTCGGCGTCGCGCTGCTCGCCCAGATGCTCTACCTCGCAATCCGCTTCCGGTGGACGTTCAGTGTCGCCGCCGTGCTGGCGATGGTGCACGACGTCGCGCTGGTCGTCGGCGTGTTCGCCTGGCTCAACAAGCCGATCGACGGCGTCTTCCTGGCGGCGGCACTCAGCATCATCGGTCTGTCGGTCAACGACACCGTCGTGGTGTTCGACCGGATCCGAGAGGTGTGGCGGGAGCCCAAGGGCCGGTCGTTCGCGGACGTGTCCAACCTGGCGTGTCTGCAGACCATCCCTCGCACGGTCAACACCGGCCTCGGGTCGATGTTCATCCTTGCTGCGTTGGTGATCCTCGGCGGCGACTCACTCAAGGACTTCGCCCTCGCCCTGCTGATCGGTCTTGTCGCCGGCACGTACTCCTCGGTCTTCACCGCGACCCCGCTGGCGATCATGATGCACACCTGGTCGAAGGAGGCGACACCTTCGGGCCAGGCCAAGGCCGAGCAGCGCCGCAAGAAGGTCGACCCGTACGGCGGCGGTCAGAAGGACGACAGCGGCGCCGTCATCTGAACCCGGTGAGTGTGACGTTTTCGACGCGACACGCTGGCGTGTCTGTCGAAGTCGTCACACTCAGCGGGAGGGGTCAGAGGTGGCGGCGGGACTGGACGATGCGGAACCGGCCGGCGACATAGGCGCCGTCGGTGTAGGACGCGTTGGCGGACGGGTTGGCCCCGGTGCCGTGGAAGTCGCTGAAAGCCGCCGACTGGTTGACGAACACCTGGCCGGTGAGGTTCTCGCTCAGCGCCACCCCGGCGTCGAGGGCGGCCGACCGCATCCGCGCCACCACCTCGTCGGACGTCGAGTAGACCGCGGCGGTCATCGCGCCGTGCTCCAGCACGGTCCGGCGGAACGTCTCGATCGACTCCTCGGTGCCGGACGTACGGATGAGGTACGACACCGGGCCGAAGCACTCGGTCTCGTAGATGTCGCTGTCCTTGACGTCGATGGCCAGCACGGTCGGCGTGCGCACGGTCGCGTCGTCGTACGCGGGGTGCGGGACCTCCCGCGACGCGAGCACGACCTCGGCCGACTCCGGGAGTGACCCGAGCCGCTCGAGGACCCCGGCGTTGACGACGCCACCGAGCAGCTCGACCGCCTTCGTGTCGTCGCCGAGCAGCTTGCCGAGACCGGCCGCGATGCCGGCCCCCACGTCGTCGAACGACCGGTGCCCGTCGTCGGTGTCGATCCCGTCGGCCGGCACCAGGATGTTCTGCGGGGCGGTGCACATCTGGCCGCTGTAGAGCGCCAGCGAGAAGGCCAGGTTGAAGCACATGCCCTTGAACGAGTCGGTCGAGTCGATCACCACGGTGTTGACGCCGGACTTCTCCGTGTACACCTGCGCCTGGGTGGCGTGCTGCTCCAGCCAGTCCCCGAACGCGCTGGACCCGGTGAAGTCGACCAGCTTGACCTCCGGCCGGGTGGCGAGGACCTTGGCGAGACCGTCGGCCGGGTCCTCGGCGGCCAGGGTGACCAGGTTGCGGTCGAAGCCGAGCTCGCCGAGCACCTCCTGCGCCACCTGCACGGTGATCGCCAGCGGCAGCACGGCACCGGGATGCGGCTTGACCACGACCGGGTTGCCGGTGACGAGCGAGGCGAACAGGCCCGGCCAGGAGTTCCAGGTCGGGAACGTGTTGCAGCCGATCACCAGTGCGACACCGCGGGGGACGGGCGTGAACGTCTTCTCCATCCGGAGCGGCTCGCCTCGGCCCGGCTTCTCCCAGACGGCGGTCTCCGGGTGCCGGGTCATCTCGGCGTACGCGTAGGCCAGCGCCTCCAGGGCCCGGTCGAGCGCATGGGCGCCGCCGGCCTGGAACGCCATCACGAACGCCTGTCCACTGGTGTGCTGCACGGCGTTGGCGAGCTCGAACACCCGCGCATGCAGCCGGGCCAGGATCTCCATGCAGGCAACGGTTCGCGCCGTCGGCCCGGCGTCACGCCAGGCCGGCAGCCCGACCCGCGCAGCCTCGATCAGCGCGTCGACGCCGGCTGGAGCGACCCGGGCATAGCGCACGTCGAGCGGCAGACCGAACGGCGACTTCTCGGTCGCGACGACGCCGTCGGCGCCCGGCGTCTGCAGCGGGAACTCGCCGCCGAGCAGGGCCTCGAAGGCCGCCTGGCCCTCGGGCGCAGCCGTCTCGCCGTAGACCCGCGGGCTGGGCGACTCGGGGTACGCCGAGAAGTAGGCCCGGCTGCGGATCGCCTCCAGGGCCTGGTCCAGCAGCGGACGGTGGCGCGACTCGAGATCCGAGACGGTCTGGCTCATCGGCTTCCTCCCGGGCGGGCGGTGTTACAGTCGGCCTGCATTCGCGCAGAGATTGTGTCACATGAGTACCCTCAGCCTACATCCCGCCGACGAGGTCTCCCACCGTGCTGCTGCGCCCGATCCGCGACGCCGACGTGGCGTCCGTGCTCACTCTCAACGCCGCGTCGGTGGACGCACTCAGCCCGCTCGACAGCGCCCGCCTGACCGACCTGCGGGCACTGACCACACGCGCCGACGTGGTAGACGTGGAGGACGAGGTCGCGGCGTTCGTCCTGGTGTTCGGGGCGTCCGTCGGCTACGACTCGGTCAACTACCGCTGGTTCGGCGCACGCTACCCGGACTTCGCGTACCTCGACCGGATCGTGGTGGGCGAGCGGTGGCGGCGGCGTGGCATCGGGCGGCTGGTCTACAACGCTGTCGAGCAGTCCGCGGTCCCGCGCGGGCGGGTGGTCTGCGAGGTGTACGTGGAGCCGCCGAACCACGCGTCGCTGGCGTTCCACCGCGACCGTGGGTACGTCGAGGTCGGGCGAGTGAAGCAGGAGAACGGGAAGGTCACCGCGATGTTGGTCAAGGAGCTCGCTGGATGAGTGCGGTCGGAGTAGTCGGAGCCGGTGCGATGGGCGGTGGCATCGCCCAGGTCGCGGCCGTCGCCGGTGAGCAGGTGCAGGTCTGCGACACGCAGCCTGGCGCCGCCGCGGCCGGCGTCGAGCGGGTCGCCGATCGGCTGCAGCGCGAGGTCGACCGGGGCCGGATGGCGGCCGACACTGCGACCGCGGCCAGCGCCCGGGTGCACGCCGTCGACGGTGTCGCCGACCTCGCCGGCAGCGACCTCGTCATCGAGGCGGTGGTCGAGTCCCTGGAGGTCAAACGCGGCCTGTTCGAGGAGCTCGAGCGGGCCTGTCGTGACGACGCCGTGCTCGCCACCAACACCTCCACCCTGTCGGTGACCGACATCGCCGACGGGCTGGAGCACCCCGAGCGGGTCTGCGGCATGCATTTCTTCAACCCGGCACCGCTGATGCGCCTCGTCGAGGTGCCGGTCGGCGCGCTCACCAGCGACGAGGTCGCCGACCAGGTCGGAGGGTGGGCCGAGCGGTGGGGCAAGACCGCGGTGCGGTGCGCCTCCACGCCCGGCTTCATCGTCAACCGGGTGGCCCGTCCGTACTACGGGGAGGCGCAGCGCATCCTCGAGGAGGGGGTGGCCGACTGCGCCCACATCGACGCGGCGATGACGGCGGCCGGCTTCCGGATGGGGCCGTTCGCGCTGGCGGACCTGATCGGCAACGACGTCAACCTCGCGTCGGCGACATCGGTGTGGGAGCAGACCGACGAGGACCCCCGCTACGAGCCGACGCAGGCGCAGCGCTACCTGGTGGCGCGCGGCGACCTCGGCCGCAAGACCGGCCGCGGGTGGTACGACTACGCCGCCGGTGCGCCCGAGCAGGTCGAGGTCGACGCCGACCTCGCCCGGACGGTCTGCGAGCGTATCAACGCAATGCTGGTCAACGAGGCGGCCGCGCTCGCCGACCGTGGCGAGGCGACGCCCGACGACATCGACACCGCGATGCGGCTCGGCACGAACTACCCGTTCGGCCCGCTGGCCTATGGCGACGTGTGGGGCGCGCCGCGGGTGCTCGACGTACTCACGGCACTGCACGACCGCCACCCGACCGGGCGCTACCGCCCGGCCGAGCGGCTGGTGCGGGCCGCCGCCACCGGAGCGCGGCTGCATGCCTGACGCCGACGCCTTGGCCCGCCGTTGCGCCGCGGTGATGTGGGCCGACGACCGCGCCTCGCAGGCACTCGGCATGGAGCTGGTCGACGTCGGTGCAGGACGGGCGGTGCTGCGCATGACGGTCCGTGCGGAGATGGCCAATGGGCACGCGATCGGCCACGGTGGGTTCACCTTCGCGTTGGCCGACTCCGCGTTCGCGTTCGCCTGCAACACCTACGACCGGCGCACCGTCGCGCATGGCTGCGACATCAGCTTCCTGGCCGCGGTCCGCGTCGGCGACGTGCTCGAGGCCCGGGCCGTCGAACGCTTCCGCGCCGGCCGCAACGGCATCTACGACGTGACGGTCCTCCGCGGCGACGACGTGGTCGCCGAGTTCCGCGGCCGCAGCCGCGAGATCGGTGGGAGGCTGACCGAGGAGGAGCGTTCCGATGGTTGAGGCAGGCGCTGAGCTCACGACCGAGTCGCTGGCCGGTCTGCAGCTCGCCCGGATGCAGGACACGCTGCGCCGTTGCTATCAGCAGGTGCCGCACTACCGGCAGGCCTTCGACGCCGCCGAAGTGCACCCCGACGAGCTGCGGTCGCTGGCAGACCTGGCCCGTTTTCCCCTTACCGCCAAGGCAGATCTGCGCGCCAACTACCCGTTCGGGATGTTCGCTGTCCCGCGCGAGGAGGTCGTACGCATCCATGCCTCGTCGGGCACGACCGGGCAGCCCACCGTGGTCGGCTACACCCAGGCCGACATCGACATGTGGGCCGACGTGATGGCTCGCTCGATCGCCGCCGCCGGTGGTCGCCGTGGAGACCTCGTGCACGTGGTCTACGGCTACGGCCTCTTCACCGGTGGGCTCGGCGCGCACTACGGCGCCGAACGGCTCGGCTGCACCGTCGTACCCGTCTCTGGCGGGATGACCGAGCGCCAGGTGCAGCTGATCCAGGACTTCCGGCCACGCATCATCATGGTGACCCCGTCGTACTTCCTGTCGATCGTCGACGAGATGGAGCGCCAGGGCATCGACCCGGCGACGACGTCGCTGGAGATCGGCATCTTCGGTGCGGAGCCGTGGACCGACCAGATGCGCGGCGAGATCGAGCAACGCGGCGCCATGCAGGCCGTGGACATCTACGGGCTGTCCGAGGTGATCGGGCCGGGCGTCGCGCAGGAGTCGGTGCAGACCAAGGACGGCCTGCACGTCTGGGAGGACCACTTCTACCCCGAGATCATCAACCCGGCGACCGGCCAGGCGCTGCCGGACGGCGAAGTGGGCGAGCTCGTCTTCACCTCGCTCACCAAGCAGGCGATGCCGGTCGTCCGCTACCGCACCCGCGACCTCACCCGGCTGCTCCCGGGTACGGCGCACCCGACGTTCCGCCGGATGGAGAAGGTCACCGGGCGCACCGACGACATGATGATCGTCCGCGGCGTCAACGTGTTCCCGACCCAGATCGAGGAGCAGATCCTGAAGGTCGAGGGCCTGGCCCCGCACTACCTGTGCGTGCTGACCCGGCCGGGCCGGATGGACGAGCTCACGGTCCGCGTCGAGACGCACAGCGCCGGGCTCGCGGGTGCCGAGCAGCAGCGGCTCGCCGACCGGCTGCGGACGCTCGTCAAGGACACGGTCGGGGTGACGGTCGGCGTCGAGATCACCGAGCCGCACGCGCTCGAACGCTCACTGGGCAAGGCAAAACGGATCGACGACCAGCGCCGGGTCACGCCGTCCGAGTCGTGACGGCCGGCCGCCCCCGGCGGACCCACGGCCAGGTCATCAGCGCCCAGGCGACGAGCACGATCACCACTTCCCAGAGGACGTACCACGGCCACGGCCCGAGCAGGTCGAGCGCCGACGCGTCCGCCGGCTTGGCGTTGAGGAAGCCGTAGTTGGTGTCGAGCAGCCCGTTCACAGCATAGACGCTGACGGCCCAGACGGCGGTCAGTAGCACCGCACCGCGGTAGCGCGGCCAGTCCGGCGCGTACCCGAGTCCCCAGGTCAGGTAGATCGCGGCCCAGATGATCAACAGGTGCCCGGCCCAGAAGACCAGGAACCCCACGTGCGGGAAGCCCACGTCGAGCGACGGCGTGAGGAGCGCCTGCGAGGTGAGGCTGAGACCCCAGAAGTACGTCACGGCGACCGCCAGCCGGCGACGGGTCCACAGCGCGTACGCCGCCACCATCCACGCCAAGTCACACAGCTGGATCGGCAGGTGGACGTGGACGTTGAAGCCCCGCAGCAGCAGGTCGCCGAGGGACAGCGGCACCATCACCGCGACGATCGTCACCGCGAACGCGCGGGAGAACCGAACGCCCGCCGTCGTGACCCGATGCGACCGACCGATCCGTACGACCGCCCACGCGCCGACCACGAACGCCACCGCTGCGACGGCGTGGCTGAGCCCGTAGGACACGAACTCGTTGTCGCTGAGCAGCCAGTCGTCCACCGGAGCACTCCGCTCAGGTGTCCCGCAGCAGCGCGACGTCGCTGACCAGTCGGATGTGCTCACGCATCGCGAGCGCGGCGACCTCGGGGTCACCGGCCCGGATCGCGGCGGCGATCTCCCGGTGGCTGGCCAACGACACCTGGGGACGGTCGGGCTGCGAGAGCGACTCGATCCGGCTCTCCCGGATCGCGGCGGCGATGCCGCCCATCAGGTCGGCCAGCAGCGCCGAGCGGGCCGCCGCCGTGACGGCGGCGTGGAACTGCTCGTCGCCCGACAGCCCCCGCTCGCCGCGGCCGATCTCCTCGGCCATCGAGTCCAGGGCCGCGTCGATGCGGGCCAGGTCGTCGTCGCTGCGTCGCTCGGCGGCCAGCGCCGCGATCTTGGTCTCCAAGGCCTCGCGGGCGTCGATCACATCCGGCAGCCGGCGCTGGTGCGCCGCCGCGGCCGACATCACGGCGGCGTCGGTGCGCGACTCCTGGAGGATCGCACCTTCCCCGTGTCGAACGGCGATCAGGCCCTGCACCTCGAGCACGACGAGGGCCTGCCGTACCGAGGCCCGGCTCACCCCGAGGTCGGACGCCAGCTCTCGCTCGGGTGGCAGCCGGTCGCCGGGCTTGAGGTCGAGCTCGTGGACGAGCGCGAGCAGCCGCTCCACCAACTGTTCGTAGAGCCGCGAACGTTGCAGCGGCCGGAGCGCGCGCGGCGTCCGGCTCGATTCCGCTGGCTCCGACACAGGTCCCCCTTGGGGCCACCCGCAGCGCGGGTGACCGCTCCACCTAGCGATCCGACCACTTGACACGAGCGTACCCGTGCGGCCAATCTCTCAGTGGCTCAGCCACTGGGCCAACGACAAGGATCCTACCTGTGACCGACCTGCTCTCCGACCTCGTCGTCGTCGACCTGACCCGCGCGCTGGCCGGGCCGCACGCCGGCATGATGCTCGGCGACCTCGGCGCCCGCGTGATCAAGGTCGAGTCACTGTCCGGCGACGACACCCGGGGCTGGGGCCCGCCGTTCGTCGGTGCGCCCGAGGACCGCGAGTCGACGTACTTCATGTCCTGCAACCGAAACAAGGAGTCGGTCACCGCCGACCTGAAGACCGAGGACGGCCGCGCGCTGCTCACCCGGCTGGTGCGCCGCGCCGACGTCCTGTGCGAGAACTTCCGCACCGGCGTGCTCGACCGCCTCGGCTTCACCGTCGAGCGCCTGCACGAGCTCAACCCCGGGCTGGTGATCTTGTCCATCACGGGGTTCGGCCACGACGGCCCGGAGGGCCGCCGGGCGGGGTATGACCAGATCGCGCAGGGCGAGGCCGGCCTGATGAGCCTGACCGGACCGTCGGCCGACGAGCCGACCAAGGTGGGCGTCCCGATCGGCGACCTGCTGGCCGGGATGTACGGCGCGTACGGCGTGCTCGCCGCCCTGCACGAGCGACACGCGACCGGCCGCGGCCGCGTCGTCCGCACCAGCCTGCTGGCCTCGATCGTCGGGGTCCACGCCTTCCAGGGCACGCGCTGGACGGTCGCCGGCGAGGTTCCGCACGCGATCGGCAACCACCATCCGGCGATCGCGCCGTACGGGCTGTTCCACTCCGCCGACGCCCCGGTGCAGGTCGCGGTCGGCAGCGAGGAGCAGTGGCAGCGGTTCTCGGCGGTCGTCGGCATCGCGGCCGACGACCCGCGCTTCGCGACCAACTCCGACCGGGTGCACCACCGCACCGAGCTGGCGGCCCTGATCGACGAGCAGTTCGCCACTCGCCCGAGTGCTGAGTGGCTGGCCGAGCTCGACGGCGCTGGCATCCCGGCCGGCAAGGTGCGCACGCTCGACGA
>JBOHDE010000008.1:0-37616 GCA_050699035.1 Nocardioidaceae bacterium
GTTCTCGAAGGGCAACACCGACCTCGCCTGGACCCGGCTCACCGGCTGGCGGGCGCTGCTGGCAGCGTCGCTGGACGAGTACGACACCAAGGTCACGGCCGCCGAGATTACCGCCGAGCGCGTCTCACCGAGCGCCGAGCTGCTGCGCGGCTGGCTGACCGACCGGCTGCGGGTGCCCGTGCAGCGCAAGGTCTCCCGCGGCCCGGGGATCACGTCGGTCCAGCTGGCCACTCGGGCCGGCGACATCACCATCGCCCGGCCCGACGGTCGGCTCGCGATGCTGTCGAGCCCGTCGCAACCGGACCGGCCGGTGGCGCTGAAACGCCGCCCAGTCGCCGAGCTGCTGGCCGAGGAGCTGCGCCGCCTCGACAACGACGACATCTACGAGGACACCGTCCAGCGGCTGTGCAAGCTCGACACGCTGGCCGTGAAGGGACGATGACCATGACCTCGCCGATCGTGGTGACCCACCGGGACGCCGACCTGCTGGCAGCGGCGGCGGCCGCCCGGCTGGTGACGCGGCTGGTGGACGTGCAGAGCACCGGCCGGGTGCCGTCGCTGGTGTTGACCGGCGGGTCGGTCGCGACCCGGATGTACGCCGCGCTGGCGGCGATGCCGGCCCGCGACGCCGTCGACTGGTCGCGGGTCGAGCTGTGGTGGGGTGACGAGCGGTTCCTGCCGCCCGGCCATGCCGACCGGAACGAGACCCAGGCTCGGGCGGCGCTGCTCGACCGGCTGCGCCTCGACCCGGCGCGGGTGCATGCGATGCCGGCCGACGGCGGCGCGTACGCCGGGAGCCCAGACGCCGCCGCCGACGCGTACGCCGACGCGCTGGCGGCCGCGGCGCAGCCCGAGGACCACGGCCCGGTGCCGGTGTTCGACGTCGTA
The DNA here is from genome assembly GCA_050699035.1 of Nocardioidaceae bacterium. GTDB lineage: Bacteria > Actinomycetota > Actinomycetes > Propionibacteriales > Nocardioidaceae > WHTB01. The sequence continues at coordinate 889 of JBOHDE010000008.1, forward strand.
CTCCTCGGCGTGGGACCGGACGGCCACGTGGCGTCGCTGTTCCCGGAGCGGCCGGAGCTGTACGACGAGCGGTCCGCCGCGGCCGTCCGGCACGCCCCCAAGCCGCCGCCGACCCGGGTCACGCTGACTCTGCCAACATTCCGCCGGGCGCGCGAGGTGTGGTTCGTGGTCGCCGGTTCCGACAAGGCCAAGGCGGTCCGGCTCGCCTTGTCCGGCGCCGGCCTGATGCAGGTCCCGGCAGCCGGCGTGACCGGCACCCGCCAGACGTTGTGGCTGCTCGACCACGACGCCGCCGCCGAGCTCCCCACCGCCCTCGCCCAGATGCCCTCCACCTGACCCCCGTCCCCCCGGGTTTCCGCCGGCGCGCCAGGCCCCCGAGGTTTTCTGGCACGGGGGCGCCCCGTTCCAGACCTAGTGGTACGGGGGCGCCCCGTTCCAATCCCGGTGGCACCGGTTTCGCCCGAACCGGCCCGGAATTTGTCCACAGCCGCCCACATCCGCGGTGTTGTCCACAGGGCCGGGACCGGATGCACCGAGGTCGCCCGAACCGGGCCAGAGTCGTCGAATGCCTCGCCGGACCTTTACTGACTTCGCCGCACTCGACGCATTGCTGCGTTCAGGTGAGCGCGTCGCCACGCATACAGATCTCGCGGCCCTGGGCCTCGCCAAGTCGACCATCTGCAGCTGGATCGCGCCGAGCGGCAGGTGGCAGCGCATCCTGCCCGGAGTCGTCCTTGCCCACCGCGGCACACCGACTCGGCGTGAACGGCGGATCGGCGCGCTTAGATACGCCGGTGATCTCGCCATGCTCACCGGGCTGAGCGCACTCGCCGAGTACGGCATCAAGGCCGCGACAGGCTCGGCCCGCGAGCATGTGCTCGTCCCGCATGACTGTCAGCGCAACTCGCACAGCTTCATCGTGGTCGAGCGGACACGTCTGCGTCCCGAACCACGACTCAGCAGGGGTCTGCCACTCGCTCCCCTGCCTCGCGCGGTGATCGACGCGTGCCGCCGCGAGGAGAACCTCGACAGGGTGCGGGCGATCGTCGCTGAAGTCGTCCAAGCCGGACGTTGCACACCCCGCGAGATCGCCGACCAAATCCGGCAGACGGCCCGACAACGCTCAGCTCTCTCGCGCATCGTCATGTCCGAGATCGAAGCCGGCATCCGCTCGGTTGCCGAAGCGAAGGCACGCGACACGCTACGCAGGCACGGCGTGCGAGAGCCCCAGTGGAACGTCTCGCTCTACACCGAGGACGGCGCGTTCATCGGTGATCCCGACGGCTACTACGAGGACGTCGCGGTGGCGATCCAGATCGACTCGGTCGAGTTCCACCTGGCGCCCAAGCCGTACAAGAAGACCCAGCGGCGTAACCGCAGCTACAACCGGAACGGCGTCCTCATCCTCGAGATCGCACCCGGCGACATCGCCGCCGAACCGCTCGCGTTCTGCCGAGAGGTCGAGGCGCTACTTCGTCAGGGCGCCGCCAGGCCCGTTCCTCGCATCATCGTCCGCCACCGGCCCGCACGATCGATGGGCTGAATGACGGCCCAGTGGGTGAGCACGGTCCAAACGTTATTTGGTACGGGGGCGCCCCGTTCCAAACCTATTGGGACGGGGCGCCCCCGTACCAGAAAAAAACACGGGTGGGAGGGGCGGCCCGGAAGGGGCGGTCAGAAGACGATTTCGCCGGACTTGCGCTTGTCGCGGAGGGTTTGCAGGGCCTCTTGGAGGATCTCCTGCGCCTCTTTGTCGGAGCGGCGTTCCTTCACGTAGGCGAGGTGGGTCTTGTACGGCTCGATCTTCGGCGGCGGCGGCGGGTTCGCCTCGTCACGGCTCGCGGGCAGGCCGCAGCGTGGGCAGTCCCACGAGTCGGGGAGCTGCGCGTCGACGGCGAAGGTCGGCTGCGTCTCGTGCGCGTTGGCGCAGAAGTACGACACCTGGACCCGCGGCGCCGCGTCACCACGCTCCGCCTCGCCCATCGGTCCGGCGCCTACTCGGCTGCCCCGGATGGCGCTACCACCAGCCACTAGCTCACTCCTTGGTGTCCGTCGTGTCTCGCCGAGTCGGTCACTTCATCAGCAGACCGAGCGCGACGATACACAAGGCCCAGATGATGCCGGTGCCGATCGTCAGTCGGTCGAGGTTGCGCTCTGCCACCGACGAGCCGCCGAGCCCGCTGGACATGCCACCGCCGAACATGTCGGAGAGGCCACCGCCGCGTCCCTTGTGCAGCAGCACGAGCCCGACCAGCAGCAGGCTGGACGCGATGAGCAGAATCTGGAAGGCGAGAATCACTGCGAAAGCCTAACCCGTCGTTGGCCGATCAGATAACTGGCAGATCATAGAACCGGCAGATCCCGCCGAACTCGTCGGCCTGCAGGCTGGCCCCACCGACCAGCGCGCCGTCGACATCCGGCTCCGTCATGATGGCCGCCACGTTGGCCGCCTTCACCGAGCCGCCGTACAGGATGCGGACAGCCGCGGCCGCCTCGGCCGACGCCGTCTCGGCGAGCCGGCCACGGATGGCCGCGCACACCTCCTGGGCGTCCGTGGGGGTCGCGACCTCTCCGGTACCGATCGCCCACACCGGCTCGTACGCCACCACGAGGTCCGCGATCTGGTCCGGTGTGAAGCCGGCCAGCGAGCCGTCGACCTGCGCGAGGGTGTGCTCGACCTGACGACCCTCCTGGCGCACCTCGAGCCCTTCGCCGACGCAGACGATCGGCGTGATCCCCGCGGCGACCGCCTTGTGCGCCTTGGTGTTGACCAGGGCGTCGTCCTCGCCGTGGACCTCGCGGCGCTCGGAGTGCCCGACGACGACATAGCTGCAGCCCAGCTTGGCGAGCATCGCCACCGAGATGTCACCGGTGAACGCGCCGTTGTCATACGGTGACACGTCCTGGGCGCCGTACTTGATCTTCAGCCGGTCGCCGTCGACCATCGTCTGCACCGAACGCAGGTCGGTGAACGGCGGCAGCACCACGACCTCGGCCTTGTCGAAGTCGTGCTTCTTGTCCGACAGCGTCCAGGCCAGCTTCTGGACCAACAGCACCGCTTCCTGGTGGTTGAGGTTCATCTTCCAGTTGCCCGCCATCAGCGGGACCCGTGTGGTTGTCATTCCTCAGTCCTTCAGGATCTCGATGCCGGGCAGCTGCTTGCCCTCGAGGTACTCCAGGCTCGCGCCGCCACCGGTCGAGATGTGACCGAACGCGGACTCCTCGAAACCGAGCTGGCGAACGGCGGCGGCCGAGTCGCCCCCACCGATGACCGACAGCCCGTCGATTGAGGTCAGTGCGGCCGCGACGGCGCGCGTGCCCGCGGCGAACGCGTCGATCTCGAACACCCCCATCGGGCCGTTCCAGAACACCGTGCGCGCACCGGCGAGCGCGGCGGCGAACGCCGCACCCGACGAGGGACCGATGTCGAGCCCGATCTGGTCGGCCGGGATGTCGTCGGCGGGTACGACCGAGGGCGGCGCCGAGGCGGAGACCTCCGCGGCGACGACGATGTCGGTCGGGAGCACGAACTTCGCCGGTGCCTCCTTCAGGTAGCCCCGGACCGTGTCGACCTGGTCCTCCTCGAGCAGGCTCCGGCCCACCTCGTAGCCCTGCGCGCGCAGGAAGGTGAACACCATGCCGCCACCGATCAGCAGCTGGTCGGCCTGGCCCAGCAGGCTGTCGATCACGCCGAGCTTGTCGGACACCTTCGACCCGCCGAGCACGACGGCGTACGGGCGCTCGGGCGACTCGGTCAGCCGCCGCAGCACCTCGATCTCGGCCAGCACCAGACCACCCGCGGCGGCTGGCAGCCGCGACGCGACGTCGTAGACACTGGCCTGCTTGCGGTGCACGACACCGAACCCGTCGCTCACGAAGGCATCGGCCAGCGCCGCCAGCTGGTCGGCGAACGCGCCACGCTCACCGTCGTCCAGGCTGGTCTCGCCGGCGTTGAACCGGACGTTCTCCAGCACCGCGACCTCGCCGTCGGCGAGGCCCGCCACCGTCTCACCCGCACTGTCGCCCACGGTGTCGGTCGCGAACGCCACCGGCGCCGACAGCAGCTCACCGAGCCGCTGCGCGACCGGCTGTAGCGAGTACGCCGGGTCCGGTGCGCCCTCAGGCCGGCCCAGATGCGCGGTCACCACGACCCGGGCGCCGCGGTCCCTCAACTCCTGGATCGTCGGGACGCTGGCCCGGATCCGGCCGTCGTCGGTGATCGTCGTGCCGTCGAGCGGGACGTTGAGGTCGGAGCGGACCAGCACCCGCTTGCCTCGGAGCTCTCCGAGGTCGTCGATCGTCTTCACGGCGCAAGCCTCAGAGCGTGGCGCCGACGTACGTCACCAGGTCGACCAGCCGGTTGGAGTAGCCCCACTCGTTGTCGTACCAGCCGACCAGCTTGGCCTGGTTGCCGATCACCTTTGTCAGGCCGGCGTCGAGGATGCACGACGCCGGGTCGGTGACGATGTCGCTGGAGACGATCGGGTCCTCGGTGTAGCGCAGGAAGCCCTTCAGCGCACCGTCGGCGGCGGTCTTGAAGGCCGCGTTGACCTCCTCCACTGTGCTCTCGCGGCCCAGCTCGACCGTCAGGTCGGTCGCCGAACCGGTCGGCACCGGCACTCGCAGCGCGTACCCGTCCAGCTTGCCCTTCAGCTCGGGCAGCACCAGGCCGATCGCCTTGGCGGCACCCGTGGACGTCGGGACGACGTTGATGGCCGCGGCCCGGGCCCGGCGCAGGTCGCTGTGCGGGCCGTCCTGGAGGTTCTGGTCCTGGGTGTACGCGTGCACGGTCGTCATCAGGCCCTTGACGATGCCGAACTCGTCGTTGAGCACCTTCGCCATCGGGCCGAGACAGTTCGTCGTGCAGGACGCGTTGGAGATGATCGTGTGGGCCGCGGGGTCGTACGCCTCGTGGTTGACGCCCATCACCAGCGTGATGTCCTCGTTCTTGGCCGGCGCCGAGATGATCACCTTCTTGGCACCGTTGTCGATGTGCGTCTTGGCCTTCGTCGCGTCGGTGAACAGTCCGGTCGACTCGACCACGATGTCGGCGCCCAGGTCGGCCCACTTCAGCGCCGACGGGTCGCGCTCCGCGAACGCCTTGAACGTCTGGTCGCCGACCGTGATGTCGGTCTCGGTCGAGGTGACCTCGGCGTCGATGCGGCCGAGGATCGAGTCGTACTTCAGCAGGTGCGCCAGCGAGGCGTTGTCGGTGAGGTCGTTGACACCGACGACCTCGATGTCGGCGCCACCAGCACGGGCGGCCCGGAAGAAGTTACGGCCGATGCGGCCGAAGCCGTTGATACCCACGCGAACAGTCACGGATGAAGTCTCCTCGAATACGATCTGGTGCCGACCTGAGCGAGGCCGACACTACCCCCTGCCGGTCCGGCCGGATCAGGGTGTCTCAGCGAGCATGTCAGCGGTCAGGCTGGCCTCGGTGTCGGGGACGCCGAGCTCGGAGGCGCGCTTGTCGGCCATCGCCAGCAGCCGCCTGATCCGGCCGGCGATGGCGTCCTTGGTCAGCTGGGGGTCGTGCAGGGTGCCGAGCTCCTCGAGACTGGCCTGCTTGTGCTCCAGCCGCAGTGCGCCGGCCAGCTTGAGGTGGTCGGGTACGTCCTCGCCCAGGATCTCCAGCGCCCGCTCCACCCGTGCACCGGCGGCGACTGCGGCGCGAGCGGAGCGCCGCAGGTTGGCGTCGTCGAAGTTGGCCAGCCGGTTGGCCGTTGCCCGCACCTCGCGGCGCATCCGGCGCTCCTCCCAGGCGAGCAGCGACTCGTGCGCGCCGAGCCGCGTGAGCAGAGCGCCGATCGCGTCGCCGTCGCGGATCACGACCCGGTCGACGCCGCGCACCTCGCGGGCCTTCGCCTGGATGCCAAGGCGACGGGCCGCACCGACCAGGGCGAGCGCCGCCTCCGGGCCGGGGCAGGTGACCTCGAGCGCGGACGACCGGCCCGGCTCGGTCAGCGAGCCGTGCGCCAGGAACGCACCGCGCCACGCCGCGACGGAGTCGCAGCCGGCGCCGGACACGACCTGCGGTGGCAACCCGCGCACCGGACGGCCGCGACCGTCGAGCAGCCCGGTCTGGCGGGCCAGCGCCTCGCCCTCGCGGATCACCCGGACGACGTACCGCGTGCCCTTGCGCAGCCCGCTGCCGGACACCACGACGACATCACTGGGGTGGCCATAGACCTCGGCGATGTCGCGGCGGAGACGCCGGGCCGACGCTCCGGTGTCGAGCTCGGCCTCGACCACGATGCGGCCGCTGACGATGTGCAGACCGCCGGCGAAACGCAGTGTGGTGGAGACCTCGGCCTTGCGGCAGCAGGACTTCGTCACCGACGTACTCGCCAACTCGGACTTGACCTGCCCCGTCATCGCCATCGAATATCCCCGTTCAATCTCGTGGCCGTGCAGTGCTCTCAAAGATCGAAGCGTACGCCGCGGCCAGTCGCTCCGCATCGTGACGGGGTGAACCGTCGTCCACGCACACGTCGGCCACCACCAGCTCGGCGCCAAGGTGGTGGGCCGTGCTGCGCAGCCCGCGTACGTCGCTCACCGACCGGCTGTCGGCCAGCACGACGTCGACCTCGAAGTCGGGTGCATGGGCGGCCAGCACCTCCAGATGGTTGTCCGGGGAGAAGCCCTCGGTCTCCCCTGGCTGCGGGGCCAGGTTGAGGGTGAGCAGCCGGCGCGCCGGGGTCGTCCGCAGGGCCTGACCGAGGTCACGCACCAGCAGGTGCGGGATCACGCTGGTGAACCAGGATCCCGGTCCGAGCACCACCCACGAGGCGTCCTTAATGGCAGCCACCGCCGCCGGGCTCGCCGCCGCGTCCTCGGGGTCGATCGAGACGCCGACCACCTGGCCGGGCGTGCGCGCGACCTCGACCTGGCCCCGCACCTCCTCGACCCGCTGCGGGTCGGCCGGGTCGAGCCCGATGACCTGCGCGGTGATGTCGAGCGGGACCTCCGACATCGGCAGGACCCGACCCTGCGCACCCAGCAGCCTGGCCACCCACTCCAGCCCCGCGGCCGGCCCGCCGTCGTCTTGCAGCAGCTCCCACAGCGCCACGATCAGCAGGTTGCCGACCGCATGGTTGTGCAGCTCACCGCTGCTGGCGAACCGGTGCTGCAGCACCCGCGCCCAGGTGCGGCCCCAGTCGTCGTCACCGCACAAGGCGGCCAGGGCCTGGCGCAGGTCGCCGGGCGGGAGCACGCCGAGCTCACGGCGCAGCCGCCCCGACGACCCGCCGTTGTCGGCGACCGTGACCACGGCGGTCAGGTCCTCGACCACGCGGCGCAGCGCGCCCAGCGACGCGGCGAGCCCGTGGCCGCCGCCGAGGGCAACCACCCGCTCCCTGCTCGGTGCGACCAGCGGCTCGGTCACTCGCGCCCCAGGTCGCGGTGGACCACAAGGGTGGGTACGCCGGCGTCACGGAGCCGCTGCGCCAGCGCCTCGGACATCGCCACGCTGCGGTGCTTGCCTCCCGTGCAGCCGACCGCCACGGTGACGAACCGCTTCCCCTCGCGCAGGTAGCCGGCCGTCATCGTCTGCAGCACCCGCTCGTACCCGTCGAGGAAGGCCTGGGCGTCCGGCTGCCCGGTGACGTACTCGCGGACGTCGTCGTCGAGCCCGGAGTGCGGGCGCAGGGCGGGGTCCCAGTACGGGTTGGGCAGGAACCGCATGTCGACGACCAGGTCGGCGTCGACCGGGATGCCGTACTTGAAGCCGAACGACATCACCGTCGCGGTGAGCCGCACCTCGCCGTCGTCGCTGAAGGCGGTGAGGACCCGCTCCGCCAGCTGGTGCACGTTGAGGTCGGAGGTGTCGATGATGACGTCGGCACCGCCGCGCAGGTCGGCCAGCATCTCCCGCTCGCGCAGGATGCCGTCGAGCAGCCGGCCGGTGCCTTGCAGCGGGTGCGGGCGCCGCACCGCCTCCTGGCGACGGACGAGGACGTCGTCGGACGCCTCGAGGAAGAGCAGGCGCAGCCGCTGGCCGGAGGCGACCAGGTCCTCGAGCGCGCCACGCAGGGCGGTGAAGAACCATCGGGACCGGACGTCGACCACCACCGCGATGCGCGAGTTGCCGGTCTCCTCGGCCCGGATCAGCCGGACCAGCTCGGGCACCAGCTGCGGCGGGATGTTGTCGATCACGAAGTAGCCGAGGTCCTCGAGCACCTTGGCGGCGGTGCTGCGGCCGGCGCCGGACATGCCGGTCACGACCACGAGGTCGTCGCTCGCTGTCGCCATCACTCCCCCTCTGCCGGTGGTTCGTCGTCGAGGATCTCACCCGTCGCGGTGTTGACGACCGGCTGCCGCGGGACCGCCCGGTCGGCGGCGAGGGCCGCAACGACGCTCTCGGCCGTCCGCCGCCCGAGGCCAGGCACCTCGGCGACCTGGTCGACGGTCGCCGCGCGCAGCTTCTTCAGCGACCCGAAGTGCTTGAGCAGCGCCTTGCGGCGGACGTCGCCGAGCCCGGTCACGCCGTCGAGCGTGCTCTCGGTCATCGACTTGGACCGGCGCTGCCGGTGGTGCCGGATCGCGAACCGGTGGGCCTCGTCGCGCACCCGCTGCAGGAGGTACAGCCCCTCGCTGGTTCGCGGCAGGATCACCGGATCGTCCTGGCTCGGCAGCCACACCTCCTCCAGCCGCTTGGCCAGCCCGACCACGGGCACGTCGTCGATGCCGAGCTCGTCGAGCGCGCGCTGCGCGGCGGCGACCTGCGGCGGGCCACCGTCGACCACCACGAGACCGGGTGCGTACGCGAACTTGCGCGGACGCCCGGTGTCGGGGTCGACCAGGCCGGGGCTGCCCTCGCCCTGCGCCAGCTCGATGTCGGGACTGTCGGCACGCTCCTCGAGGTAGCGCCGGAACCGGCGGGTGACGGTCTCGTGCATCGCGGCGACGTCGTTCTGGCCCTCGATGCCGCGGATCACGAACCGGCGGTACTCGCCCTTGCGCGGCAGCCCGTCCTCGAACACCACCATCGACGCGACGATCTCGGTGCCCTGCAGGTTGGAGATGTCATAGCACTCGATCCGCAGCGGCGCCGCGGACAGGCCGAGCGCCTCCTGCAGCTCCTCGAGCGCCCGGCTGCGGGTGGTCAGGTCGCTGGCCCGCCGGGTCTTGTGCAGGGTGAGCGCCTGGCCGGCGTTGCGCCCGACCGTCTCCATCAGCGCCCGCTTGTCGCCGCGCTGCGGCACGCGGAGGTCGACCCGGCTGCCGCGCAGCGTGCTGAGCCACTCGGCGAGCGCGTCGGCGTCGTCGGGCAGGGCGGGCACCAGCACCTCGCGCGGCACCTCGTTGCCCTCGGCGTAGAGCTGCTGGCAGAACCGCTCGACCAGGTCGCCGGCCTCGGCCATGCCGTCGGCCTTGTCGGCGACCCAGCCGCGCTGGCCGCGTACCCGCCCGCCACGGACGTGGAAGATCTGGACCGCGACCTCGAGCGGGTCCTCGGCCAGCGCGACCACGTCGGCGTCGGTCGCGTCGCCGAGCACGACGGCGTTCTTCTCCAGGGCACGCTCCAGCGTGCCGATGTCGTCGCGCAGCCGGGCCGCCCGCTCGTACTCCAGCTCCTGTGACGCGGTCTGCATCTCCCGCTCGAGACGTTTGATCTGCACGCTCGTCTGACCGCCCATGAACGCGCAGAAGTCGTCGACGATCGCGCGATGCTCCTCGGGGCTGACCCGGCCGACGCAGGGCGCCGCGCACTTGCCGATGTAGCCGAGCAGGCAGGGCCGGCCGACCTGCCGTGAGCGCGTGAACACGCCGTTGGAGCACGACCGCATCGGAAACACCCGCAGCAGCAGGTCGACGGTCTCGCGGATCGCCCAGGCGTGGGAGTACGGCCCGAAGTAGCGGACGCCCTTGCGTTTCGGCCCGCGGCCGACCATCACCCGTGGGATCTCCTCGTTGAGGGTCACCGCGAGCCAGGGGTACGACTTGTCGTCGCGGTACTTCACGTTGAACCGCGGGTCGTACTCCTTGATCCAGGAGTACTCCAGCTGCAGCGCCTCCACCTCGGTCGCCACGACCGTCCACTCGACCGACGCCGCGGTCGTCACCATGGTCTGGGTGCGGGGGTGCAGGTTGTGCAGGTCCTGGAAGTACGACGACAGCCGCGCGCGCAGCCCCTTGGCCTTGCCGACGTAGACGACCCGGCCGGACTCGTCGCGGAACCGGTAGACGCCCGGGCCCTCCGGAATCGACCCCGCTGCTGGTCGATAGGTCGCCGGATCTGCCACGGCACAACCGTACCGGTGGCCTACCCCAGGGTGATCTGGTCGCCCTCGACGGTGACCTTCTCCTCGGGTAGCGGCTCGGGCGCGGGGCCGCCGACGACGCTGCCGTCCTCGATGGAGTACTTGCTGCCGTGGCAGCCGCAGTTGATGGTGCCGTCGGCGACCTCCTCGACGACGCAGCCCTGGTGCGTGCAGATCGCGCTGAACGCCAGGAAGTCGCCCGCGGTCGGCTGCGTCACCACGATCTCCTGGTCCTTGAAGATCGCGCCGCCACCGACGGGTACGTCCGACGTGGCGCCGAGCGCCTCACCGCCGCCTTCGGCCGGGGTCTTGCTCGGCTCGTCCCCCGTACTGCCCCCCGCGCTGTCCCCCGCGCTGTCCCCCGTGCTGCCGCCCGACCCGGGCTCCTCCTCCGACGCGCAGCCGGCCAGCAGCGGGCCGACGGCCCCGATCGCGCCGGTCGCGGCTACCCCGCGGAGCACAGTTCGGCGGTTGAGGTCGGTCATCGGGTGGTGCCTCCTCGCACAGGGTGGTTGAAGGGCACACTACTCGGCGCGAGCCGCTCGTTTGCCGGTCGCCGCCTTCCGCGCGCCGGTTTTCCGCACGGCCTTCTTGGCGGCAGTCTTGGTCGCTGCCTTCTTGGTCGTGGCACGCTTCGCGGCAGCCTTCCCGCCGGTCGCGTTGCGCGCTGCGGCCGTCTTCTTCGCAGCCACCGGCTTCGGCGCCGCCGCGACCTCCCGCCCCGCCAGCACCGGCTTGAGGAACGCGCCGGTGTAGCTGGCCGGGTCGTCGGCGACCTGCTCGGGCGTGCCCTCGGCGATCACCAGGCCACCGCCGCTGCCACCTTCGGGACCGAGGTCGATCAGCCAGTCGGCGGTCTTGATCACGTCGAGGTTGTGCTCGATCACGATCACCGTGTTGCCCTGGTCGACCAGCCGGCCGAGCACGCCGAGCAGCTTACGGATGTCCTCGAAGTGCAGGCCGGTCGTCGGCTCGTCGAGGACGTAGAGCGTGCGACCCGTCGAGCGCTTCTGCAGCTCCGCGGCCAGCTTGACCCGCTGCGCCTCACCACCCGAGAGCGTGGGGGCGGGCTGACCCAGCCGGACGTACCCGAGGCCGACGTCGACCAGCGTGCGCAGATGCCGGGCGATGGCCGGGATGGCCGCGAAGAAGTCCGCCGCCTCCTCGATCGACAGATCGAGGATCTCCGCGATGGTGCGGCCCTTGTAGTGCACCTCCAGCGTCTCGCGGTTGTAGCGCGCGCCGTGGCAGACCTCGCACGGAACGTAGACGTCCGGCAGGAAGTTCATCTCGATCTTGATCGTGCCGTCGCCGGCGCAGGCCTCGCAGCGCCCGCCCTTGACGTTGAACGAGAACCGGCCCTGCAGATAGCCCCGCATCTTGGCCTCGGGGGTCTGCGCGAACAGCTTGCGCACATGGTCGAAGACCCCGGTGTACGTGGCGGGGTTGGACCGAGGCGTACGCCCGATCGGTGACTGGTCGACGTGGATCACCTTGTCGACCTGGTCGGCGCCGGTCATCGTGCGGTGCCGCCCGGGGATGTCGCGGGCGTTGTAGATCCGCCGCGCCAGTGCGGTGTAGAGGATGTCGTTGACCAGGGTCGACTTGCCGGACCCGGAGACACCCGTGACCGCGATGAACACCCCGAGCGGGAAGGTCACGTCGAGCTCGCGGAGGTTGTGCTCGCGCGCGCCGTGCACGACGACCTCACGGCCCGGGGTCAGCGGACGACGCACCGCGGGGAGCGGGATCTCGTTGCGGCCGGACAGGTACGCGCCGGTGATCGAGTCGCCGTGGGTGAGCAGGTCGTCGACCGTGCCGGACACCACGATCTGGCCGCCGTGCTCACCCGCGCCTGGCCCGATGTCGACGACCCAGTCGGCGGTCCGGATGGTGTCCTCGTCGTGCTCGACGACGATCAGCGTGTTGCCGAGGTCGCGGAGTCGCAGCAGAGTCTCAATCAGCCGGTGGTTGTCTCGCTGGTGCAGGCCGATCGACGGCTCGTCCAGGACGTACAGCACGCCGACCAGGCCGGCGCCGATCTGGGTGGCCAGGCGGATCCGCTGCGCCTCGCCACCGGACAGCGAGCCGGACGGCCGGTTGAGGGTGAGGTAGTGCAGGCCGACGTCGAGCAGGAAGCGCAGCCGCTCGTTGATCTCCTTCAGCACCCGCTCGGCGATCTGCCGCTCGCGCGGACTCAGCTCGAGCTCACGCAGGAAGACGGCCGTCTCGCCGACCGGCAGGGCACACACCTCGGCGATGTTCTTGCCGCCCATGGTCACCGCGAGCGAGATCGGCTTCAGCCGGCTGCCATCGCAGGCATGGCACGGCACCTCCCGCATGAAGCCCTCGAAGCGCTCCCGGCTGGTATCGCTCTCGGCCTCCGCGTGCCGCCGCCCGATGTACGGGATCACGCCCTCGAAGGTCGAGTAGTACGAACGCTCGCGGCCGTAGCGGTTCTTGTAGCGGACGTGCACCTTGGTCGGGTGGCCGAGCAGCAGCGCGCTCTGGGCCTTCTCGGACAGGTCGCCGAACGGTGTCGACGTCGAGAAACCCAGCTCGTCGGCGAGCGCGTCGACCAGCCGGCCGAAGTAGTCGGCGACATGGGCCGAGGCCCACGGCGACAGCGCACCTTCGGCGAGCGGCTTGCCGGGGTCCGGGACGACGAGCTCGGGATCGACCTCCATCCGGGTGCCGATGCCGTGACAGTCGGTGCACGCGCCGAACGGGGAGTTGAACGAGAACGACCGCGGCTCGAGCTCCTCGAACGACAGGTCGTCGTACAGGCAGGCCAGATGCTCGGAGAACGTGCGCTCCCGCTCGGCGTCGTCCTCGGGCAGGTCGACGAAGTCGAGCGTCACCAGACCGCTGGACAGCCCGAGCGCGGTCTCGACCGAGTCGGTGAGACGCCGCTTCGCGGACGCCTTCACCTGGAGCCGGTCGATCACCACCTCGATGGTGTGCTTCTTCTGCTTGTCCAGCTTGGGCGGGTCGGTCAGCGGGTGGGTCTCGCCGTCGACCCGGACCCGGGAGAAGCCCTGAGTCTGCAGCTGGCGGAACAGCTCGGCGTACTCACCCTTGCGACCACGGATGACCGGAGCGAGCACCTGGAACCGGGTGCCCTGCTCGAGCTCGAGGACGCGGTCGACGATCTGCTGCGGCGTCTGCCGGGCGATCGGACGACCACACTCCGGGCAGTGCGGGCGGCCGGCCCGGGCGAACAGCAGCCGGAGGTAGTCGTACACCTCGGTGATGGTGCCGACCGTGGACCGCGGGTTGCGGGAGGTGGACTTCTGGTCGATCGACACCGCCGGCGACAGGCCCTCGATGAAGTCGACGTCGGGCTTGTCCATCTGCCCGAGGAACTGCCGCGCATAAGCCGACAGGCTCTCGACGTACCGGCGTTGCCCCTCGGCGAAGATCGTGTCGAACGCCAGGCTCGACTTGCCCGACCCGGACAGGCCCGTGAACACGATGAGCGAGTCGCGGGGCAGGTCGATCGAGACGTCCTTGAGGTTGTGCTCGCGCGCCCCGCGCACGATCAGCTGGTCGGCCACCGTTGACCCCTCATGTCACCTCTCGCATTCGAACAGACGTTCGCCATCCTACCCCGGCACACCACACTGCCAGACGGTACCGACACTCGGCCGGACCGGCGCTCTGGCTACATTGCACACGTGACTCCCGACATGATGCTCGCCCAGGTCGACAGCTCGACCCGGACCTTGCTCGTAGCGCTGTCCGATCTCACCGACGCCGACGTCGCGGCGCCGTCCCTGCTGCCCGGCTGGACCCGGGGCCACGTCCTCACCCACCTCGCCCGCAACGCCGACGCGCTCGGCAACCTGCTGACCTGGGCGCGCACCGGCGACCCGACACCGATGTACCCGTCCCGCGACGTCCGCAACGCCGACATCGAGGCCGGGGCCGGCCGCTCGGCCGCGGCGCAGCGCGACGACATCGCCCGCGCGCACAGCCGGTTCCTGCAGGCCGCCGAGGAGCTCGACGACGCCGCGTGGCAGCACCAGGTCGCGTGGGGAGCCGAGGACCAGCGCGGCCCGGCCGCCCAGGTCCCGACGCTTCGCGGCACCGAGGTCGAGCTGCACCACACCGACCTCGGCCTCGGACACGCGTTCACCGAGTGGCCCTGCGAGCTGGTCAAACAAGCACTCCCCTACGCTGCTGAGGGCCTGGACGAGCGAGTGTCCGGAGCCATCCGGCTGGTCGCGACCGACACGTGGGGGACGTTCGAGTACGGCGCGTCGCCGACCCGCACCGTCGAAGGTCCGCAGAACGCGCTGCTGGCTTGGGTGACCGGGCGCGCAGACGGCTCCGGCCTGGCCGTCGTACCCCATGGAACCCTCCCCGAGATCGGAGACTGGCGATGAGCTACCACGGCAAGGTGAAGGTCGGCGGGACTCCGGACACCCGCGAGCTGGCGGACCTGGTCATCACCAAGGTCGCGGTCGGCCCGATGGACAACAACGCCTACCTGCTGCGCTGCCGCCGCACCGACGTCCAGGTGCTCGTCGACGCCGCCAACGACACCGACACCCTGCTGCGGGCCGTCGGCGACGGCGGGCTGACCACGGTCGTCACCACCCACCGGCACGGCGACCATTGGCAGTCGCTCGCCGAGGTCGTCGAGCTGACCGGCGCGCAGACCGTGGCCGGTGCGCCCGACGCCGACGAGCTCCCGGTCGACGTGACCACCAGAGTCGGCGACGGCGACACCGTCGAGGTCGGCCATTGTCGGCTGGAGGTCATCCAGCTGGTCGGCCACACGCCGGGTTCCGTCGCCCTGCTGTACGACGACCCCGACGGCATGCCGCATCTGTTCACCGGCGACTCGCTGTTCCCGGGAGGGCCGGGCCGGACGGAGAGCCCGGAGGCGTTCGCCTCGCTGATGGACGACCTGGAGGCCAAGGTCTTCGGCCGGCTGCCGGACGAGACCTGGGTCTACCCCGGCCATGGCAACGACACCACCGTGGGGGCGGAGCGGCCGCACCTCGGCGAGTGGCGCGAGCGCGGCTGGTGACTCCAGCAAAGGTACCGCGAGTGGTACGGTTGACCCATGAGTGGGACGTACCCCGTGGTGATGGGAGACCGTGGTCGCCTGGTCATTCCTGCCGAAGTGCGTGAGCGCCTCCACCTAGAGGCGGGCGCTCCCTTGCTCCTGTTGGAAACTGACCATGGCCTGGTCCTCGTCACCAGGGCACAGATGAAGGATCTGGTTCGGCGCGATCTGGACGGCCTGGACCTGGTCGACGAGCTGCTCGAGGAGCGGCGCCGGCGGGCAGCCGAGGAAGACGCTGCGTGAACCTGTTCGACTCCTCGGCGTTGCTCTGTTTCCTGCAGGGTGAGACTGGCGCCGACGTCGTCGAGCGCGAGCTGGTGGTCGGTGACCGATGCAGCGCTGTCAACTGGTCGGAGATCGCCCAGAAGATCGTGGCGCGGAAGCGAGACTGGAGATTGAGCCGCGGGCTGCTGCTCGGCTACGGCCTCGTGGTGGAACCGGTCGAGGCAGCAGACGCCGAGCGTGCCGCGGCGTTGTGGCAGTCCGGGACTGGCCTGTCCATCGCCGACCGGCTCTGCCTCGCGACGGCTGAGCGGCTCGGCGCCACCGTCTGGACGGCCGACGCCGCGTGGGGTTCGTCGGAGAACGTCATCCAGATTCGGTGATCTTCGTTCGCTCCGACAACCTCACCACCCGCCTGATGCTCGACGGGTCGGCGTGCTCACCGACTGTTGCCCCGCACCGGTCCGCATGGAAGGCTCAGCGTGATCGCACCCGGAGGACCCCATGGCTGACATGGCTGCACCGACCGACGACGAGCTCAACGCCTTGATCGAGGTGAGACTCCGACTGGTCGGTGTCGACCTCGCGCAGCTGCCCACGACAGACGACCCGACCACCGGCTCACCGACGCGGGAGGAGGCGCTGACCTATCTGCGGTCGGTGCTGCGCAACACCGCGGTGACGCTGAGCGGCTGGTCTCCCCCACCTGACGACCCGGCCCTGGCCCAACAGGTCGCGCCGCCGGCGCTCTACCCGTCCGGCACCGACGCCTGGACCGAGCGAGGCCTGTCATGAGCACCGACGACGGCCTCTCTCGGCGGCTGTTCCTGGCCCGGCTCAGCGCGCTCGCCGCCGGAGCCACCGGAGCCACTCTGCTGCCGGGCGTGGCTTCGGCCGCGACGGCGCCGCCGACCTTGGTGGACGTCGCCGCACCGGACGGCGCGACCAGTGATCCCACCGCCCTGACGGTGGCCGAGGCCGCGACCATGATCCGGCGCGGGCAGCTGACCAGCGAGGAGCTGGTCCGGGCCTGCCTGGAGCGGATCGAGGGCTACGACTCGCTGTTCCAGGCGTTCAACCTGGTGCTCGCCGACGCTGCGCTGGCCCGCGCTCGCCAGCTGGACGGCGAGAGCCCGCGGACGGCCCTGCACGGCATCCCGCTCGCGATCAAGGACAACTACTTCAGCCGAGGTGTACGCACCACGGCCAACTCGTTCATCTTCGCCGACTTCGACCCGCCGTACGACGCCACGGCACTGGGCCGCCTCGAGACCGCGGGCGGCGTGATGATCGGCAAGACCCAGATGGGGCCGCTCGCCACCACCCGCGCCACAACTCCGGCGGGCGTGATCACCACCGTCAACGCCTGGGCGCCGGATCATCCGAACATCAACCCCGGCGGCTCGTCGACCGGCTCGGCGACCGCGACCGCGATCGGCATGGCGCTGTCGAGCGTCGGCACCCAGACCGGTGGGTCGATCACCGCACCGTCGAACGCCCAGGGGCTGACCGGTCTCAAGCCGACCATGGGCCGGGTATCGCTGCACGGGATCATCCCGCTCACCTTCACCCGTGACCATCCCGGACCGATCGCGCGCGACGCGATGGACTGCGCGATCATGCTGACCGCGATGGCCGGTCCCGACCCGGACGACTTCCGGACCCAGGGGCTGCCGCAGCTGCCCGACCTCACCCGCGCGGCGACGCCGGTACGACAAGACGGGCGGACCACGCTGCGCCGCCGTACCCGGATCGGGGTCACACCCGACTTCCTCGCGACCTCCAACCCGGAGACGGCCGCGGCCCGGCGCAGCTTCCTCGACGCGCTCGCCGGGCTCCGGCACGCCACCGTGGTGGAGGTGCCGCTGCCGGCGGAGTGGGACCTGCTGACCGGCTCGCGCTTCAACAACGTGCGGCTCCCGGAGCGCACCGAGCCGTTCCGTGAGTACCTCCGACAGGACCTCCAGCTGTTCGGCGTCTCCGTGCTGAACTGGCTCGCCGGCGTGCTGCTGTCCGGCGACGAGTACACCACCGGCCAGCGGGCCAAGGTGGTGCTGTTCCAGCGGGTGATGGACGAGATCTTCGCCGCCTGTGATGTGGTCGTGCAGACCGACCCCGTGCCGTTCGACATCATCGGGTTGCCCGAGATCGGCTTCCCGATCGGCTTGCGCTCCGCGACCTCCGACACCCCGGTGCTACCGATCGGGACGATCCTGGGCGGCCAGCCGTACGCCGAGGACCGGCTGCTCGAGGTCGTCGCCGCGTACCAGGACGTCACCGACTGGCACCGCCGCCGACCCGAGCTTCCACCCGCGCCGGCGGCGTCGGCCGCTCCGCGCGCGCCGAGCAGTGCGCCACCGGCGCGGCTGTCGGCGCTGGAGGCCGCCAGGACCGGCCAGTGACGGCTTCCCACCTGGATCGGCTCGCGCCCGACCTGGACGCGGCCGGCGGGGAGGTGTCGGTCTGGTGCGGTCGCGCCGACGGCACCCCGGTCTGGACCCGGCTGCCGGACCAGCAGCACTACGCGGCCAGCACGATGAAGCTGCCCGTCCTCGTCGCGGCCCACCGTCGCGCGGCCGCCGGTGCGCTCGACCTGGACGCCGCCGTCCCGGTGCACAACGAGTTCGCCAGCGTGCACGACGGCTCCACGTACTCGCTCGACCGTGCGGAGGACAGCGACGACCAGGTGTGGGACGCGATCGGGACGTCGCGGCCGCTGAGCTGGCTGACCCAGCGGATGATCGTCCGCTCCAGCAATCTCGCCACCAACCTGGTGCTCGACCAGGTCGGCGTGGCCGCTGTCGCGGAGGCGCTCGACGCCTGCGGGAGTACGGCGACCACGGTCGCGCGCGGCATCGAGGACTACCAGGCCCGCGACCACGGTCTCGACAACATGGTCACCGCGCCCGGGCTGGCGGCGGTCCTGGTCGCATTGTCCGCTGAACGCGCCGCGGACCCGGCGGCCTGCAAGGAGATTCTCGACGTCTGTGCCGCCAACGAGTGGAACGACGGCATCCCGGCCGGCCTGCCCGCCGGCACCCGGGTGTGCCACAAGAACGGCTGGCAGAACCGGGTCTGCCACGACGCCGCCCTGGTGCAGCCCGCCGACGCCGAGCCGTTCGTGCTGGTCGTGCTCACCACCACCGACCTCGAGCGGGCCGCGGCCGACGCGCTCATCGCCCGGATCGCCGCGGCGGCGTACACCGACCTGACCGGGTGCCGACCGTGACGTCCTACGTGCAGGTGCCGGTCGCGACGCTGTGGACCCGGCCCGACGCACCGCGCGCCCTCGACGTCGCGGCGGTGGCCGACCAGCCGGACATCGACGCCTGGCTCGCCAGACTGGACGCCGAGCCGGACCATGCGGGTCGGCTGGGGCTGCACGGACTCGTCGTGACCCAGCTGCTGGCGGGTGAGCCCGTCGAGGTGGTGTCGGAGCGGGACGGGTGGACCGAGGTGGTCGCACCGTGGCAGCCGTCCCGTCTCAACCGGCGCGGCTACCCCGGCTGGCTACCCAGCGCCCACCTCACCGGCACGCCGCAGGCGGGCTCGGACTGGGCGACGCTACAGGCCGCGGCCCCGCCGTACTCCCCCCTCGCCGTGCTCGACGCGGCGCGGCCCTTCGTCGGGTCGCAGTACCTGTGGGCCGGCACCTGCGACGCCGGTGTCGACTGCTCGGGCCTGGTGCACCTGGTGAGCCGCCGGTTCGGCCTGCGGGTGCCGCGCGACGCCCACGACCAGCGCGACGCCGCCACGCCTGTGCCGCTCGGCGACGAGCAGCCCGGCGACCTCTACTTCTTCGCCCGGCCCGGCCAGACCATCCATCATGTCGGGTACGTCGTGGAGCCGGCGGTGATGCTGCACGCCTCCGAGACCGGCCGGGTGGTGGCCGAGGAGGACCTGACTGCCGACCGGCGCGACCTGCTGGTGGCCGTCGGCCGTTTCGCCCCCACCTGATCGCCGCGAGCCGGCAGACCGCTCCCGGCAGTCGCGCCTCGCCGACGGCGACGATTGCCCAATGGGGGCTTTCCTGCTGGATGTGTGGGTGGCCGTCAAGGGTCTACTGACGTTGACTGGCGCGTTGCGTAGGGGCAAACCGGACAGCAGGCCCACGCAACGCGCCAGTCAACGAGGTTGGACCTTCACCGAGTGGTCGGACCGGACGAAGACCGCACCACGAGGCAGCGATCGGACCGTCGGCGAAAGGGGCGTCAAGGATTGCCCAATTGGGCAAAATTCCACCTCGATCCGGCCTGGACCGGGTCGAAGATTGCCCAATTGGGCAATCTTCTACCTGGAGCAGGCGCCGGATCGCTGGCGAGTACCCGCGGCCGCCCACCGTCGGAGTCAGTCGTTCTCCCAGTCCCGGCGGGGGCCGGTGGCGTCGTCGAGCTGCTGGGCCGACTTGCTGCGCGAGTAGAGCAGGCTCGCCGTCGCGGTGACGGCCAGCGTGCCGACGATGAACAGCAGCGACAGCCAGATCGGGATCTCGGGAGCCCAGCCGACGTGCTCGCCGCCGTTGACGAACGGCAGCTCGTTGAGGTGCAGCGCCTCGAGCACCAGCTTGATTCCGATGAAGAACAGCAGGAACGACAGCCCGTAGCTCAAGAACACCAGCCGCTGCAGCAGCCCGCCGATCAGGAAGTACAGCTGACGCAGTCCCATCAGCGCGAACACGTTGGCCGTGAACACGAGGTACGGCTCCTTCGTGAGGCCGTAGATCGCCGGGATCGAGTCGAGCGCGAAGAGCAGGTCGGTCGTGCCGAGCGCGAGCATCACGATCAGCATCGGGGTCACCAGCCGCTTGCCGTTCTCGACGACGGTCAGCTTGACCCCGTGGTAGTCACTGGTCGCCGGGAAGCGCCGCTCGACCAGCTTGATGAGACGGTTCTCCTCGAACTCGTCCTCGTCCTCGGCGCCTTCCTTGGCCAGCATCACCGCCGTGTAGACCAAGAACAGGCCGAACAGGTAGAAGATCCAGCTGAAGTTCTCGATCGCCGCGGCGCCCAGGGCGATGAAGATGCCGCGCATCACCAGCGCCAGCACGATGCCCACCATCAGCGCGGTCTGCTGGTACTGCCGGGGTACGGCGAACTTGCCCATGATGATGATGAAGATGAACAGGTTGTCGACCGAAAGGGAGTACTCCGTCAGCCAGCCGGCGAAGAACTCACCGCCGTACTGGTGGCCGCCGAAGTACCAGACCCCGAGGCCGAACAGCACCGCCGCGCCGACGTAGAAGGCCAGATGCCGGCTGGCCTCGGCCATCGACGGCTCGTGCGGGCGCCGTCCGATGATGACGACATCGACGAGCAGGAACGCGATGGTGACGATCGCTGTGGTCCACCACAGCCAAATGGGTACGTCCACGCTGGAAAATCCTCTCCGGACAGCCGATGACGGTCAGCCCAGAGGTCTCTCCCACCGGCCGCCTGAACACGGCCGGTCGACGGTGCCGGGTGATGCGACCGGGCCTGACCCGCTCAGCGACACCGTGATGACGACTCCGCCGCGAAGGAATACTCCCCTCCACGCGGTCCCAGTCTTTCATTGCCCCGGGCGCCCGACCAAATCGCCACGGCGACGGTAGTAGTACGCGACCGACGCCGCGGCCGGCAACGGCCCCCACACCGGGAACGGGAAGACCAGTACGAACTCCACCAGCTCCCTCGCGTCCTCCGCACCGGTGACCAGCATCTGCACGAAGGTACGGCCGGCGATCGTGACCGCCGCACCCACCAGCAGGCCGGCCAGGGCCGGCGGCCCGGCGGGCACCACGCGACCACGCAGCACCGGGACCCAGCGCGGGAACACCTCGCCCCAGGGCCGGATCAGGCCGATCGTGAGCACCGCACCGCCGAGCGCCGCCAGCCCGAGGGACAGCCCGAACATCCGCAGCCCGGGGTTCGCGACCAGCTCGTCGTAGTCCATCAGGACCGGCCACGGCGTGAGCCAGGTGAGCCGCAGCAGGGCGTACGGCAGCGGGCACAGCGCTGCCGCGATGGTCACCCAGCGCCCCCAGCGGGCGATGCCGTCGGGGCGCAGCCACGCCGCCGTCGCACCGTGGTCGCTGCTGCGACGCAGGTAGCGCACCAGGGTGCACGTCCAGAGCACACCGCCGGTAAACGCTCCGGCGATCGCGAGGAGACCGGGGCCGTTGTCTCGTAGGCCGTTGGCGAGGCCGGTGCCGACCTCGGCCAGCGCGTCGGGCGTCAGCATGCCGGTGGTCAGCGCCAGGAAGACGCCGACCACGACGACGAAGCCCAGCAGGTAGCGGGTGGGTGGGTAGCGCCACGCCCCGGCGGCCACCACCGCGAGCAGCACCACCGGGCCGAGCAGCGCGCAGGCGTAGCCCAGCAAGACGAGCACCCGCAGGTCGGGCACCACCGCCAGGAACACCAGGACCTCGACCGCTCCGACACCGACCAGTGCCCGTCGTACGACCGCGGACGCCGGGCTGCACTGTGGTCGAGCAGACGTGGCGGCTGAGCGTCGTGCTCCCACTGCCGGCGACCGGGGAGCTGAGTCGGTGAGCGAGATTCGGGTGCTGGTCGTCGACGACGAGCCGTTGGTGCGCAGCGGCCTGCGCGCGATCGTCGACTCCGAGCCCGACCTGACCATCGTGGGCGAGGCCGACGACGGCGCCGAGGCCGTCTCCGCCGTCCGCCGGCTGCGCCCCGACGTCGTGCTGATGGATGTCCGGATGCCCCGCGTCGACGGCATCGCCGCGACCCGGCTGCTGGCCGAGCTGGACGGCGGCGGGCCCGCCGTACTCGTGGTGACGACGTTCGAGAACGACGACTACGTGTACGACGCGCTACGGGCCGGCGCGCGCGGCTTCCTGCTGAAGCGCTCCACCGCCGACGACTTCGTGCGCGCGATCCGCACTGTCCACCGCAGCGACTCCCTGCTGTTCCCCGGCGCGGTGCGCAACCTGGTCGGCAGCCACGGCACGGTGGGCACCGCCGGCCTGGAATACGCACGGCTCACCGAGCGTGAGGAGGAGGTGCTCCGGCTCGTCGCCCGGGGGATGTCGAACGCCGAGATCGCCGGCGAGCTGTTCCTCGGGGTCGAGACGGTCAAGACGCACGTCCGCAACGTACTCGCCAAGCTCGGCGTCCGGGACCGGGTGCAGGCGGTGATCGCGGCCTACGAGAGTGGGTT
Source organism: Nocardioidaceae bacterium (assembly GCA_050699035.1). Taxonomy (GTDB): domain Bacteria; phylum Actinomycetota; class Actinomycetes; order Propionibacteriales; family Nocardioidaceae; genus WHTB01. The sequence goes on from JBOHDE010000008.1 coordinate 23,617, forward strand.
CATCCCGCTCGGCTGAGGCCCCTCAGCCCGCCGCGGACGCCCCGTACCGTGGGTGCATGAAACCGACCGAGCTGATCCCTGGCCGCCGACCAGCTGCCCCGCTCTTGCTGGAGCTCGACCTGACCCGCGGCCTGCTGGAGGCGCCGGCGAGCTCGCCACTCGACGCCGTCCGCACCCGGCATACGCCGATGCTGCGAACCGTCGTCGAGGCGCTGCGCAAGGCGTCGACCGACGACCGGGTGGTCGGTCTGGTGGCGCACGTCGGGTTCAACCAGCCGACGCTGTCCCAGTCCGAGGAGCTGCGCGCCGCCGTCGCCGACTTCCGCCGGGCGGGCAAGGCGACGGTGTGCTGGTCGGAGTCGTACGGCGAGATGGGGCCCGGCAACGTCGCGTACCACCTGGCCAGCGCGTTCGAGCAGGTGTGGCTCCAGCCCAGCGGCGAGGTCGGGCTGATCGGGGTGGTCGCCGAGGCGGTATTCGTCCGCGACGCGCTCGACAAGCTCGGCATCGACCCCCAGATCGGCAAGCGGCACGAGTACAAGACCGCGGCCAACATGGTGCTCGAGTCGAGCATGACCGACGCGCACCGGGAGATGGCCGAGCGCCTGGTGGAGTCAGCGATGGATACCATCGTCGCGGAGGTCGCGGCCGCCCGCGGGATCGACGAGGCAGCGGTGCGAGCGGCGGTCGACCAGGCGCCGCTGCTGGCCACCGACGCGGTCGAGCGCCGGCTGGTCGACCAGCTCGGCTACCGCGACGAGGTGTATGCCGACCTGCGGGGCCGGCTCGGCGAGGTGGAGCTGCGGTTCGTCGAGCGGTACGGCAAGGGGCTGGCCGCGCTGGCCGGGAGCACGCCGCCGCTGGCCCGTCGGACCAAGCCCGTGGTCGCCGTCATCCAGGCGTCCGGTCCGATCCATCTGGGCCGCAGCGGCCGGTCGCCGCTGAGCGGCCCGTCGATCGGGTCCGACTCGCTCGGCGCCGCCCTGCGCGCCGCCGGTGCCGACGACGACGTCAAGGCGGTCGTGCTCCGCGTCGACAGCCCGGGCGGCTCGCACCTCGCGTCCGACGCGATCCACCGGGAGGTGCAGGCGCTGCGCCGGACGGGACGACCGGTCGTCGCGTCGATGGCGTCGGTCGCCGCCTCGGGTGGCTACTACATCGCGATGCCGGCCGACGTGGTGGTGGCCGGCGCGGGGACGTTCACCGGCTCGATCGGCGTCCTCGGCGGCAAGCAGGTGACCCAGGCTGCACTGTCGCGGATCGGCATCGAGCGCGAGAGCGTGTCCACCGGTGCGAACGCCGAGATGTTCTCCAGCCAGCGGCCGTTCACCGCCGAGGAGTGGCAGTGGCTGGAGGACTCGCTGGACCGGATCTACGCCGAGTTCACCGCCAAGGCCGCGGCAGACCGCGACATGCCGGTCGACGCGTTGCGCGAGGTGGCGAAGGGTCGGGTCTGGACCGGTGCCGACGCGGCCGACCGTGGCCTGGTCGACGAGCTCGGCGGCCTGTCGCACGCCGTCGACATCGCCTGCGACCGGGCCCGGCTGCGGCGCTCGGCGGTCGAGGTACGGATGGTGCCCAAGCATCACCTGCTGGATCGGCTGCGCCCGGCCGACAGCAGCGAGCACCCCGCCGCGGCGACCCTCGCCGGCGGCCCCGGCCTGGTGCCGGCGCTGCTCAGCACGCTCGGCCTCCCGCCGTACGGAGTGCTGACGATGCCGGTCACCTGGCGGCTGAGCTGACCGGCCCGACGTCCGCACCCGCCACGCGGGCCGCCGCCCGGCGCAGCGCGGGGGTCAGCGCCGCGGACGCCGCAAGCGAGGCCACCGCCAGCAGGGCCATGGTGTACCCCGTGTCCATCGCGTCGGCCACGGCGCCGGCCAGCAGCGCGCCGAGCCCCTGACAGGTCATCCGGGCGGACGACTCGACCCCGAGGACCTGCCCGGACAGCTCGACGGGGGTGAGCGAGACCAGCAGCTCCTGCTGCGCCAGCGAGGCGGCATACCCGACGCACGCGACCGTCACCAGCAGGGCCGCGACCGGTACCCCGGGGTGCAGCGCGAAGGCGAGGAAGGGTACGGCGAGCAGGAACCGCAGCCAGGTCGCCGCCCGGCGCCGCCCGGACACCGACAGCAGGCGTCCGACGACGATGTCACCGGTCAGCATGCCTACCGCGGCGGCGACGAACAGCGGCGCGGCCGAGTCGCCCGCGTACGGGACGAACAACGCCTCGCAGCCGACGACGAGGCCGTTAGGGACGCACAGCGCCAGCAGCAGCGGCCGGGTCGACGGCTGCCGCAGCAGCAGCCGGTTGCCGCGCCAGGTCTCGCGGAGCCCGGGCCGCGCCACGCGCCGCGGCTCGCGCTCCTCGAGACCGCGCCACAGCACGGGTACGGACAGGCACGCAATCCCCGCGGCCAGCACGAAGATCTCCCGCACGCTCATCAGGTGCAGGAGAATGCCCCCGGTGGCGAAGCCGACGATCTGCATCACGCCCACGCTGGTGTTCATCGCCGAGCGACCCAACGCGAAGGCGTCGCGCGGCAGCACCGCGGCAAGCAGGCCCCACCGCACTCCGGCGCCGATGGCCAGGACGTACGCCGTCACCAGCACCAGCCCGATCCGGGCCGCCGGTGGAAGGTCGAGCGCCGCCTGGAGCACGAGCACCAGCGCGGTGACCGCCGACAGCGCGCTCAGCGTGCGTCGCGGCGGGCTGGCATCGGCAGCCGACATCAACGTCAACGCCCCGACGACCTGCGCCAGGGAGGGACCGAACATGGTGAGTGCGGTGAGCAGCGCCGAACCCGTCTGAGCGTGGACCAAGGTCGCCAGGCTGAGCGAGGACATGGTCGAGGCCGCGACGCCGAGGGCGGTGCTGGTCCAGAGGGCGCGGAACTCGCGGTGCCGGGCCAGCTCGGTGTAGGTGCGCATGCCGTGGAGCCTGCGACACCGTGACCAGATCCCCTACAGTTTCGACTGGAGGCGAAACGTGGGCGTGTGGGTCGTGGACGCAGACGTGCTGGCGCGGGCCCGGTTCGGGACGTCGCAGCTGGCCGAGACGGTCGCCGGGCTGGACCTGCTCAACCACCCCCAGACCCTTCCGTGGCACCGGCCGTGGCGTCAGCAGCACCTCGCGGCGTTCCATGCCTATCTCGACGCCGACCCGATCGTGGCCGCGATCGTCGCGCACGCCTTCTCGCCGGGGTGGACCGCCGACTTCCTGACCGTCCCGCCCGCCGGACCAGGACTCGACCTCGACCAGGAGATCGTCGACCTCGCGGCGCTGTCGGACGCGCAGGTTCGGGCGGACCTGGAGCGGGTGCGGGCACCGCTGCCGCCCGAGCTGGGTGCCAGCGGCCTGGCGGCTCGGGCGGCCGGCCTGTTGCGGTGGGTGTGGTCCCGCACCATCGCCCCGACCTGGGACCGTCGCCAGCGGGTGCTGCGCGCCGACGTCGTGTCCCGCACCTCGCGCCTCGGCAGCGAGGGCTGGTCCGGGGTGCTCGACGACATGCGTCCGGGCATGCGGTGGCTGGGACAGGGCGAGCTGCAGATCAACACCAACCCCTACCCGCCGCGCGACATCCGGGGTCGCGACCTGACATTCGTCGCCGCCCACTGCCGCCGCGGCTGGGTCACCTGGCGGCAGCGGGAGCCCGCGCGCTACGGCGTGGTCTACCCGGTGACCGGGATCTTCGCGGACGGCTCCCGCACCACCCCCGGCGCGCTGACCCGCCTGCTCGGCGCCGCCCGCGCGACGGTGCTCATCCGGACGGCCGAGCCGGTCAGCACGAGCTCGCTCGTCGCGGTGACGGGGATGCCGCTCAGCACGGTCGGCGGCCACCTGCGGGTGCTCCTTGACGCGGGCCTGCTGCAACGCCGGCGATCGGGACGCGAGGTGCTGTACTGGTGGACCGATGCGGCCCACGAGCTCGTCGCCGGGGCGAGCGGGTGACGGTCGGGCGGTTCTCGGTCAGCCTGACGGGCGGTGCTTCTTGGGCAGCTTGGCGACGACGGTGGTGTAGGACGTGTCGACCGCCTCGATGATCTCGTCGTCAGGGATGGCGCCGCCGATGTCGAGGGTGTTCCAGCCGGACCGGCCGATATAGGCCATCACGTGCGCGTCGTCGGGAAAGCGCAGCAGCCACTCGTCGGCCTCGTCCCGGTTGGCGCCGCACTTGACGCCGACCGACGCCCCGTCGCCGAGGAACGCGAAGATCTTGTCGTGCACCTTGGCGACGACGTCACCCTCCCACGGCTCGTCCTGCCAGGCGCCGGGCTTGCCGAGGCAATGCTTGAGCAGCTCCTCGGGGCTCATCGCGCGCCGGCCTCGACCATCTGCCGCAGCTCCTTCTTCAGGTCACGGATCTCGTCACGCAGCCGGGCGGCGACCTCGAACTGCAGCTCGGCGGCCGCGGTGTGCATCTGGTCGGTCAGCTCCTGCACGAGGGCGGCCAGCTCGCCGGCCGGCAGCCCGGTCAGGTCGGGACGCTTGCGCCCGCTCAGCGTGCTGCCGAGCGCCGGGACCGGTGCCTTGCCGCGGCTCTGCTGACGGCCGCCGCCGCCAAGCAGCTTCTCGGTGTCGGCGTCCTCGCGGGCCAGCATGTCGGTGATGTCGGCGATCCGTTTGCGCAGCGGGGTGGGGTCGACGCCCTTGGCCTTGTTGTACGCCACCTGCTTGGCCCGCCGCCGGTTGGTCTCGTCGATCGCCTGCTGCATCGACTTGGTGACCGTGTCGGCGTACATGTGCACCTGCCCCGACACGTTGCGCGCCGCGCGGCCGATGGTCTGGATCAGCGAGGTGCCCGAGCGCAGGAAGCCCTCCTTGTCGGCGTCGAGGATCGCCACCAGCGAGACCTCGGGCAGGTCGAGACCCTCCCGCAGCAGGTTGATGCCGACCAGGACGTCGTACTCACCCATCCGCAGCTCGCGCAGCAGCTCGATCCGCCGCAAGGTGTCGACCTCGCTGTGCAGGTAGCGGGTGCGGACACCGGACTCCAGCAGGTAGTCGGTGAGGTCCTCCGACATCTTCTTGGTCAGCGTGGTGACGAGCACCCGCTCGCCGCGCTCGGTGCGGGTGCCGATCTCGTGGATCAGGTCGTCGATCTGCCCCTTGGTCGGCTTGACCACCACCTCGGGGTCGACCAGCCCGGTCGGCCGGATGATCTGCTCGACGACGCCATCGACCCGCGACAGCTCGTAGGGCCCCGGCGTCGCAGACATGTGGACGGTCTGGCCGATCCGCTCCAGGAACTCCTCCCAGCGCAGCGGCCGGTTGTCCATCGCGCTCGGCAGCCGGAAGCCGTGCTCGACCAGCGTACGCTTGCGGGACATGTCACCTTCGTACATGCCGCCGATCTGCGGCACGGTGACGTGTGACTCGTCGATCACCAGCAGGAAGTCCTCCGGGAAGTAGTCGAGCAGGCAGTGCGGGGCGCTGCCGGGCGACCGGCCGTCGGTGTGTCGCGAGTAGTTCTCGATGCCGGAGCACGACCCGATCTGACGCATCATCTCGATGTCGTACGTCGTCCGCATGCGCAGCCGCTGCGCCTCCAGCAGCTTGCCCTGCCGCTCGAGCTCGGCCAGCCGCTCGGCCAGCTCCTCCTCGATGCCCCCGATCGCCCGCTCCATCCGCTCCGGCGCCGTGACGTAGTGGGTGGCGGCGCCGATGTAGAGCTCGTCCTCCTCGCTCAGCACCTCGCCGGTCAGCGGATGCAGGGTCATCAGCCGCTCGATCTCGTCGCCGAAGAACTCCACCCGGACGGCCAGCTCCTGGTAGACGGGGAACACCTCGAGCGTGTCGCCGCGAACCCGGAACGTGCCCCTCGTGCCGGCCGTGTCGTTGCGGGCGTACTGCACCTGCACGAGCTTGCGCAGCAGCCCGTCGCGGTCGGTCTCCTCGCCGACCTTCACATGGACCATCCGGTTGAGGTACTCGTCGGCCGACCCGAGACCGTAGATGCACGACACCGTCGCGACCACGATCACGTCGCGGCGGGTCAGCAGCGACCAGGTGGCAGAGTGCCGGAGCCGCTCGACCTCGTCGTTGATCGACGAGTCCTTCTCGATGTAGGTGTCGGTCTGGGGTACGTACGCCTCCGGCTGGTAGTAGTCGTAGTAGGAGACGAAGTACTCGACGGCGTTGTCGGGGAAGAACTCCCGCAGCTCGTTGGCGAACTGGGCGGCCAGCGTCTTGTTGGGCTGCATCACCAGGACTGGTCGCTGCACCCGCTCGGCGAGCCACGCCACGCTCGCCGTCTTGCCGGTGCCGGTCGCGCCGAGCAGGACGACGTCCTTCTCGCCCCCGCGGATCCGCCGCTCGAGGTCGTCGATCGCGGTCGGCTGGTCGCCCGACGGGGTGATGTCCGCGCCGAACCTGAACGGCGACACCTGGCGCTGGAGATCGGTGATCGGCCTCATGGCGACAACCGTACGACGTTCCCCAGACAATCGACCCGGACAACCACCCTTGTCGTCGGCGGGTGCCATCATCGGCGCATGACCCTGGACCCATCTGCCAACGACCCGCTGCCCCGGCTGCGCGGGCTGTGCCTGGCCCTGCCGGAGGTCACCGAGAAGCTCAGCCACGGCGAGCCGACCTGGTTCGTCCGCAAGACGTTCGTGACGTACGCCGACCACCATCACGACGACCGCCTCGGGTTCTGGTGCGCCGCCCCGCCCGGCGCCCAGGGCGAGCTGGTCGCGGCCGACCCGGACCGCTTCTTTGTGCCGCCGTACGTCGGCATGCGCGGCTGGCTCGGCGTCCGCCTCGACGTACCCCTCGACTGGAAGGAGATCGCCGAGCTGGTGACCGACGCCTACCGCGAGGTGGCACCGAAGAAGCTGGTCGCGCGGCTCGACGCGGCCGGTGGGCTCGCGGGGGCTCCGCCCGACATGCCCTAGGTTCTGGTGCATGGGGATCGGGTCGCTGCTCAAGCGGATGCTGCTGGTCGTGCTCGGCCTGCAGGCGGTGACGATCGCGGTGATCAGCGTCATCGACGCCGTCCGCAAACGGCACCGACCGCAGTCCGCCTTCCCCCGCAGCGAGCCCGCCGACGCGAAGATCGGGGACGACCGGGTCACGGTCTACGCATACGGCGAGGACCTCTACGCCGACATGCTGGCCGCCATTCGCGCGGCGCGGCGCCGGGTGCTGTTCGAGTCGTTCATCTGGAAGGGCGACGCGGTCGGGCAGGCGTTCAAGGACGCGCTGGTCGAGGCCGCCGACCGGGGCGTGCAGGTGTACGTGATCTACGACGGGTTCGCCAACCTGGTGGTCCCCGGCCGGTTCAAGCGGTTCCCCGACTCGCTGCAGGTGCTGGAGTACCCCGTCTTCGCGCCGGGCTGGCGGTTCTTCGACTTCCGGCGGTACGGCCGGGACCACCGCAAGATCCTGGTCGTCGACGACGAGGTCGGCTTCGTCGGCGGCTACAACATCGGCGCGCTCTACGCGACGCAGTGGCGCGACACCCACGTCCGGGTCGACGGGCCGAGCGCGTGGGGTCTCAAGAACGCCTTCGTCGACTTCTGGAACCTGCACCGGCAGGCCCACCACCCCGTCCTGAGGGACGTCGGCGCGTCGGTCTGGGAGGCCAGGATCCGGGTGCATCGCAACATCCCGCGGCAGCAGGTGTTCCCGATCCGGGGGATGTACCTCGAGGCGATCGACCGCGCCCAGCACCACATCTACCTCACCCAGGCCTACTTCATCCCCGACTCCGAGATCCTCGGGTCGCTGCTCGCGGCGGCCCGCCGGGGCGTCGACGTACGCCTGCTGGTCCCGGCCGTGTCCAACCACGTCGTGGCCGACTGGCTGTCGCGTGGCTTCTACTCGACGCTGCTGCGCGGTGGTGTGCGGATCCTGCTGTACGAGAACGCCATGGTGCACGCCAAGACCACCACCATCGACGGCCAGTGGTCCACCATCGGCACCGCCAACATCGACCGGCTGAGCCTGACCGGCAACTACGAGGTCAACGCCGAGTTCTACTCCCCCGAGCTGGCCCGGCAGCTGGAGGCCGTGTTCGCGGCCGACTCCGCGAACACCAGCGAGCTGTCACCGGCGGACTGGGCCGAGCGGCCGGTCGTCGCCAAGTTCAGCGAGACCGTGCTGGCGCCGCTCCGCCCGCTGCTCTAGTCAGCGGCGGGATCCCGGCAGGTGGCGCCGCGGAGCCATCCGCGGACCACGCCGCGGGCGACGTGCACCGCTGAGCTCGAGCAGCCGCTGCACCCGGTAGCGGTGCGGCCGGTACGGCTCGAGCAGCTCGGCGAGCCCGGCGTCGTCGACCTGTGCACCGGTCAACGCCCAGCCGATGTCCTTGGCGACGTGGTAGTCGCCGAAGCTGACCGCGTCGGCGTCCCCGTGGGCGCGTTGGCGCACCTCCGCGGCGGTCCAGACGCCGATGCCGGGCAGCGAGCACAGCCGGCGCTCGACCTCCGCGGCGGGTAGCCCGACGGTGCGCTCCAGCGCCGGCGCCACCCGGGCCGCCGTCACGGCGGTGCGCGAGCGGGCCGGGTCGACCTGCATCCGCAGCCACTCCCAGGACGGCACCCGGCGAACCGTCTCCGGCTCCGGCGGCAGGCGCAGCCCTCGGGCCGCACCCGGCCCCGGCGCCACGTCGCCGTACCGGTGGACCAGCCGCCGCCAGCCGGACCAGGCCTCCTGGCCGGTCACCTTCTGCTCGATGATCGCCGGCAGCAGGGACTCGAACACCAGGCCGGTCGCGGGCACCCGCCAGCCGGAGAACCGGTGGTAGGCGTCGGCCAGCACCGGGTGTCCGGGGACGAACCCGGCCGGGTCGTCGGCCGCGCCGAGCAGCGACGGCAGCCGGTCCAGCATCCATTCGGCGCCGGGTCCCCAGGCGCTGGCCAGCACCTCGCCGAGGTCGGGGCACGCCTGCAGGTGGAGGGTCACGTCACCCTCGGGGGTGCGGCTGGCCCGCCAGACCGCTCCCGAGGCCCGGTCGACCTGGTGCACCGGGTCGCCCCGGCCACGGCGGAGCGTGGATAGTGTCCGGCCGAGGTCGCACGCGTACCCCGGGCGCCAGCGGCGCACCGTTGCTGCTCCCGTGACTGTCGGCACAGCACAGCACAATAGGTCCCGTGCTCCTCTCCGACCTCGTCGACACGTCCCAGGCCGTCGGCGCCACCCGTTCCCGCTCGGCCAAGAAGGCGCTGATCGCCGATGCGCTGCGACGAGCGGACGTCGACGAGGTCGAGACCGTGGTGACCTACCTGTCCGGCGAGCTGCGGCAGCGCCGCACCGGCATCGGCTGGCGCAGCCTCCAGTCGCTGCCGTCACCGGCGGCCGAGCCCGGGCTCTCCGTCGCCGACGTCCATGACGCGTTCCAGCACCTCAGCACGCTCGCCGGTCCGGGGTCGCAGACCGCGCGCCAGCAGGGGGTGGCCGAGCTGTTCGCCCGGGCGACCGCCGACGAGCAGTCGTTCCTGGCCCGGCTGGTCGGCGGCGAGCTCCGGCAGGGTGCGCTCGACGGCGTGATGGTGGACGCGGTGGCGGCGGCCGCCGAGGTGCCGGTCGCCGACCTCCGGCGCGCGGTGATGCTGCGCGGTGCCACCGCACCGGTCGCCGCGGTGGCGCTGGCCTCTGGTGCCGATGCACTGTCCACGTTCACCCTGACCGTCGGCCAGCCGCTGCGGCCGATGCTGGCCGCCACCGCGCCCGACGTCGAGTCCGCCGTCACGAAGGTGCAGTCCACCGGCTCCGCCGAGGTGGGCGTCGAGTGGAAGCTCGACGGCATCCGGGTGCAGGTGCATCGGGCCGGCGACGACGTCCGGGTGTTCACCCGTTCGCTCGACGACATCACCGCTCGGGTGCCCGAGATCGTGGAGAGCGCACTGGCCCTGCCGGTCCGCTCGGTGGTGCTCGACGGCGAGGCGATCGCCCTCGACCCCACGGGCCGGGCGCTGCCGTTCCAGCAGACCGGCGCGCGCACCATGAGCCACGTCGACGTCGAGACGCTGCGCGCCCGCGTCCCCCTGTCGACGTACTTCTTCGACCTGCTGCACCTTGACGGCACCGACGTGCTCGACCTGCCCGCCGCGGAGCGGGTCGCCCGACTCGCCGAGGTGGTGCCGGAAGGGTCCCGGGTACCGCGACTGCACACCGCCGACCCGGCCGCCGCGCAGGGCTTCTTCGCCGACGCCGTCGCGCACGGGCACGAGGGCGTGGTGGTCAAGGGCCTCGATGCGCCGTACGACGCTGGGCGCCGTGGCGCGTCGTGGGTGAAGGTCAAGCCGCGCCACACCCTCGACCTGGTCGTGCTCGCGGTCGAGTGGGGCCACGGCCGGCGGCAGGGCTGGCTGTCCAACCTGCACCTCGGCGCCCGCGACGAGGAGTCCGGCGGGTTCGTGATGCTGGGCAAGACCTTCAAGGGGCTGACCGACGAGATGCTCGGCTGGCAGACCGAGGCGCTGCTCGCACTGGAGACCTCCCGCTCCGGCGAGGTGGTCGAGGTGCGGCCCGAGCTCGTCGTCGAGATCGCGTTCGACGGAGTGCAGCACTCGCCCCGCTACCCGGCCGGGATGGCGCTGCGCTTCGCCCGCGTGCTCCGGCACCGCACCGACAAGACCGCCGCCGAGGCGGACACCATCGCCACGGTGCGCGCCATCTACACGGGATAACTGCGTGTGACAACTCTCGGATACAGTCTTCGAGTGACCGAACCGGCCGACGCACCGCCGCGGCGAGACGGACGCCGCACATCTGCTGCGGCCCGCCGCCGTGAGCGTGGCCGCGAGATCCTCGCCGCCACCCGGGTGCTGTTCGACGAGCGCGGCACCCGGGACGCCCAGATCGAGGACATCGCCCGAGCCGTCGGCATCAACCGCGCCATCATCTACCGGCACTTCAGCGGCAAGGAGGAGCTGTTCTCGATGGTGCTCGTCGGCTATCTCGACGAGCTGCGGGCCGGCATCGACGCCGTCGTCGACCCGTCGGCGGAGCCGATCGACCAGGTGCGGGCGATGGCCGAGGCGTTCTGGGACTACGGCTATGCGCACCCGGCGTTCGCCGACTGCGCGCAAGCGTTGATGCGCCGCACCGGACCCGAATTGCTCGACGAGGTCAGCGAGGACGTCATGCTCCGTCTCGGCCGGGCGATCACCGGCTGTCTGGGGCCGTTCGCGGCGGTTCTGCGCGACGGCAACGCGCGCGGCGTGTTCGACGTACCCGACCCCGACCTGCTGGCCAACATGCTGTACGCGCAGGGGCTTGGGGTGCTGTCGCTCGCCCGGGTCGGCCTGCAGGTGCGGGAGGGTGAGGCCGGGGCGCCCGAGGTCCAGATGCTGTCCGGGGACCGGCTCCGCGACTACCTGGTCGACGGCACCGTCGGCCTGGTCCGCAGTGCCCGCGCCGTTGCGGACTGAAGGCCAGCCGCGCGGCTACCGCTCAGCCAGCGGCGCCGGTGCCTCCTGGAGCACCCAGCCGTTGCCGTCCGGGTCGGTGAAGAAGGCGAAGGAGTTCCAAGTACCACCCTTCCCGTCCTCCCAGCCCGAGGGCCCCACGTGCTGCACGGGACCGATGTCGACGCCGCGCTCCGACAGCTCCTGGTGTGCGGTGGTGATATCGGTGACGCAGACCTGCACTCCGCGCAGGGTTCCCGGCTCCATGTTCGACTGGCGCGGCGAGACCGGCATGCCCTGGGAGAGTGCGATCGAGCACCGCGAGCCCGGCGGCGTGATCTGCACGATGCGGGTGCCCGGCGCCACCTCGGAGTCGAGGTCGACGTGGAAGCCGCACTTGTCCGCGTAGAACTCCTTGGCCCGGTCGATGTCGGCAACGGGGATGCTGAGGACTTCGATCGTGTATTCCATCTGTCGCCCTTCTTGTCGTCCGGCGCCGCACCGTAGGGTTCGCATCGTACGACCTCGGAGGGAGTCAGTCGGCTCACCGCTCCAACCTGATGGTCGCGTTCGCCTGCGCCCACTCGCTCCGGCTCACCGCTCCAGAATTGCGGTGACTCCCTGACCTCCGGCCGCACAGATCGAGATCACACCACGCCCGGAGCCCTTCTCCGCAAGGAGCTTCGCCAGCGTGGCCACGATCCGGCCGCCGGTCGCGGCGAACGGGTGACCCGCGGCCAGCGACGAGCCGACGACGTTGAGCTTGGCCCGGTCGATCTCGCCGAGCGGCCCGTCGAGGCCGAGCCGCTGCTGGCAGAAGATCGGGTCCTCCCACGCCTTCAGGGTCGCCAGCACCTGGGACGCGAACGCCTCGTGGATCTCGTAGAAGTCGAAGTCCCGCAGCTTCATGCCGGCCCGGTCGAGCATCCGCGGCATCGCGTACGCCGGCGCCATCAGCAGACCCTCGCCTCCGTGCACGTAGTCGACCGCAGCGGTCTCAGAGAACGTCAGGTACGCCAGCGGCTCAATGCCATGCTGCTCGGCCCACTCCTCGCTGGCCAGCAGAACGACCGACGCGCCGTCGGTCAGCGGCGTGGAGTTGCCTGCCGTCATCGTGGCCAGGTCGCCCTTGCCGAACACCGGCTTCAGCTTCGCCAGCTTCTCCAGGCTGCTGTCGGCGCGGAGGTTCTGGTCGCGGTCGAGGCCGAGGTACGGCGTGACGAGGTCGTCGAGGAAGCCTCGGTCGTACGCCGCGGCGAGGTTGTGGTGTGACGCGACCGCGAGCTCGTCCTGCTCCTCGCGGCCGACCTGCCACTCGAGCGCCGTCACCGCGGCGTGCTCGCCCATCGACAGGCCGGTGCGTGGCTCGGCGTTCTGCGGGATCGAGGGTACGAGGTGGCCGGGGCGCACCTTGAGCAGCGCGGCGACCCGGCCCTGCAGCGACTTCGACCGGTTGGCCTCGAGCAGGATCTTGCGCAGCTTCTCGTTCACCGCGATCGGCGCGTCCGACGTAGTGTCCACGCCGCCGGCGACGCCGACCTCGATGCTGCCGAGCGCGATCTTGTCGGCCACGTTGATGGCCGCCTGGATGCCGGTGTCGCAGGCCTGCTGGATGTCGTTGGCGGGTGTGTCGGGCGACAGCTTGGAGCCGAGCACGGACTCGCGGGCCAGGTTGAAGTCACGGCTGTGCTTGAGCACGGCGCCGGCCACGACCTCGCCGAGCCGCTCACCCGCCAGGTCGAAACGCTCGACCAGACCGTCGATGGCAGCGGTCAGCATGTCCTGGTTCGACACCTGTGCGTACGCCCCGTTGGAGCGCGCGAACGGGATGCGGTTGCCGCCGAGGACGGCGACGCGGCGGGTGGTTGCCATGGTGTGCACTCCTGAGGCGGGACGTGGTTGCCAACGTAGCGAGGACCACAGCTACGCGGCATGGACGATGCTGTAACGCCAAGTTACAGTTTCAAGCCTGTAGGGAGAAATCGGCACGTACGGAGAGATGGGACACACCTGCATGAGAGACCGCTACCAGTTCCTGGCCCACACCCCGGTCGGCCAGTTCGTGGTCAAGAACCTCGGGCTCCCCAACCCGCCCACGCTGGAGCGGTACGCCGAGGGTCAGCCTGTGGTCGACGGCACGGTCCTGGTAGGTGCCGCGCCGGGCGGCCGGATCGCCGAGGCCGCTGCCGCGACGCTGGAGCAGCTCGGGGTGGAGGTGGCGGAGAGCGCTGCCGAAGGTGACCGTTTCAAGGGTCTGGTGTTCGACGCGTCAGGCATCACGACCAGCGCGGATCTCGTTGCTGTACAGGAGTTCTTCACTCCCGTCGTACGCAGTCTGCGCGGCTGCGGCCGGGTCGTCGTACTCGCGACACCGCCTGAGCTGGCCGCCGACGCGGGCGAGCGAGTGGCGCAGCGGGCTCTGGAAGGCTTCACCCGGTCGCTGGGCAAGGAGGTCGGCCGCGGCTCGACCGTCCAGCTGGTCTACGTCGCGCCCGGTGCCGAGACCGCGATCTCGTCGACGCTGGCGTTCCTGCTGTCGCCGAAGTCCGCGTACGTGTCGGGGCAGGTCGTCCGCATCGGTGCGACGGGCTCCACCCAGGCGGAGCCGTTGACCGACGCGGTGCAGCCGCTGACCGGCAAGG
>JBOHDE010000009.1:0-35963 GCA_050699035.1 Nocardioidaceae bacterium
GGACCGCTGCACCTGGTGGAGGTCGAGGACGCGGACCACAACGACCCGGTCCTGCTCGACGGAAAGGCCCTGGTCGACGCCGTCGTCGACCTGGCCGAGCGGATCCGGCTCCGGCCCGACGACTGATCGACTGGGCCCGAGGTTTATTGGTACGGGGCGCCCCCGTTCCAATAGGTATGGAACGGGGCGCCCCCGTACCAATCAAACTCGGCGGGCTGGGGGAGAGTTTCTCGGTTTGGTGGAAATAGTTGGACGTCCTACTATTTTGGTAGGTCGATCCGAGGAGAGCCCACCATGAACCAGCCCAGCACCGAACCCACCGGTCGCGAGCGCTGGCACCAGCGTTACGCCAAGGCGCGCGTACGCGACGCCGACTTCAGCACGCTGTCGGGCCTGGAGGTCGAGCCGGTGTACGGCCCGGACGACGAGAGCACGGTGCCTGGGTTCGAGCGGATCGGCTGGCCCGGGGAGTACCCGTTCACCCGCGGGCTGTACGCCACCGGCTACCGCGGCCGCGCCTGGACGATCCGCCAGTTCGCCGGCTTCGGCAACGCTCTGCAGACCAACGAGCGCTACCAGATGATCCTCGGCCAAGGTGGCGGCGGGCTCTCGGTCGCCTTCGACATGCCGACCCTGATGGGCCGCGACTCCGACGACCCGAAGAGCCTGGGCGAGGTCGGGCACTGCGGCGTCGCGATCGACTCCGCCGCCGACGTCGACGTGCTGTTCGGCGGCATCCCGCTGCAAGACGTGACCACGTCGATGACGATCAGCGGCCCCGCCGTACCCGTGTTCTGCATGTATCTCGTGGCCGCCGAGCGGCAGGGCGCCGACATCAGCAAGCTCAACGGCACGCTGCAGACCGACATCTTCAAGGAGTACATCGCCCAGAAGGAGTGGCTGTTCGGGCCGGAGCCGCACCTGCGCCTGATCGGCGACCTGATGGAGTACTGCGCGCACGACATCCCCGACTACAAGCCGTTGTCGGTGTCGGGCTACCACATCCGCGAGGCCGGCTCGACCGCCGCGCAGGAGCTGGCCTACACGCTGGCCGACGGCTTCGCGTACGTCGAGCTGGGCATCGACCGTGGGCTCGACGTCGACACGTTCGCGCCCGGGCTCAGCTTCTTCTTCGACAGCCACCTCGACTTCTTCGAGGAGATCGCGAAGTTCCGGGCGGCCCGCCGGATCTGGGCGCGCTGGCTGCGGGACGTGTACGGCGCGAAGACCGACAAGGCGCAGTCGCTGCGCTTCCACACCCAGACCGCCGGCGTGTCGCTGACCGCTCAACAGCCTTATAACAACGTCGTACGCACCGCGGTCGAGGCGCTCGCCGCCGTGCTCGGCGGCACCAACTCGCTGCACACCAACGCCCTCGACGAGACGCTGGCGCTGCCGAGCGAGCGGGCCGCCGAGATCGCCCTGCGCACCCAGCAGGTGATCATGGAGGAGACCGGCGTGGTCAACGTCGCCGACCCGCTCGGGGGTTCGTGGTACGTCGAGGCCCTGACCGACCGGCTGGAGGCCGAGGCCGAGGAGATCTTCGCCACCATCAAGCAGCTGGGGGGCGGCGACGAGGTCGACCACGCGATCGGTCCGATGACCTCCGGCATCCTGCGCGGCATCGAGGACGGCTGGTTCATGGCCGAGATCGCCGAGGCGGCCTTCCAGTACCAGACCGCGCTGGAGAAGGGTGACAAGAAGATCGTCGGCGTCAACTGCCACACCCCCAGCGTGACCGGCGAGCTGGAGATCATGCGGGTGTCGCATGAGGTCGAGACCGAGCAGGTGAAGGTCCTCGCCGAACGGAAGGCGGGCCGCGACGACGCCGCCGTGCAGGCCGCGCTGCAGCGGATGGTCGAGGTCGCGCGCACCGACGAGAACATGATCCCGGCGATGCTGGACGCCGCCCGGGTCGAGGCGACCCTGGGGGAGATCTGCGACGCGCTGCGCGCCGAGTGGGGCGAGTACCGCGAGCAGGCCCGCTTCTGACCGGTAGGGGCTGATGTGCGGACCTTGCGGTCGGCAGGGAAGATAGGGCCATGACTGTTCCGTTCTCCCGCCCGGGTGCTGTCGACCTGTCCGCGTTGCAGAAGCCAGCCGGTAGGCCGGCCGCGCCATCCAGCGGCGGGGCACCGCCAGCCGGCGGGTCGGGTCCTGGCTCCGGCGCGTACACCGTCGACATCACGGCTGAGAACTTCCAGACCGAGATGCAGCGCTCGGCCACCGTCCCCGTGGTGCTGGTGTTCTACTCGGCCGCGTCGTCGGAGTCCCTGGACCTCACGGCGACGCTCGGCCGGCTGGCCGACGAGTTCGAGGGGCGCTGGCTGCTGGCCAAGGTCGACGTCGACGCCAACCCGCAGGTGGCCCAGGCGGTCGGCGCCACGGGTGTGCCGCTGGTCGCAGTGGCGCTCGGCGGCCAGCTCGCGCCGATCGCCCAGCAGGCGGTGCCGGCGGCCGAGCTGCGCCAGGTGATGCAGCAGGTGGTGCAGACCGCGGTCGCCAACGGCATGAGTGGGCGGGTCGAGCCACGGACCGATGTGGCGGCTCCCGCTGCGGCCGGCGCGGCGCCCGCCGCGGACGAGGACGAGTCGGACCCGAGGTACGCCGAGGCGGAGGACGCGCTGGCCGCCGGTGACATCGAGCGCGCGGTCGCGGCGTACCAGCGGCTCGTCGACGCCGACCCCGGCGACCTCGAGGCGAAGCGGGGTCTCGGGGCCGCGAAGCTGATGCAGCGTACGGAAGGCGCCGACCCGCAGCAGGCGCGGGACGCGGCCGCGTCGGCACCCGACGACGTCCAGGCGCAGACCCGGGTCGCCGACCTCGACGTACTCGGTGGGCACGTCGAGGACGCGTTCGACCGGCTCGTGCAGACCGTCGCGCGCACCGCCGCCGAGGACCGTGACGTGGCGCGCGCACACCTGCTGGAGCTGTTCGAGCTGGTCGGCAACGACGACCCTCGGGTGCTGACCTACCGGACCCGACTGGCCAACGCGCTGTTCTGAGCGGTCGGACCGCCGCCGCCGCTACGCTGACTCGCAATGCGTCGGCTCGGTGGTGCGTCCTTGGTCCTGGTCGGGCTGCTCAGCACCCTGCTCGGCTTGCTGCTCGCGGTCGCGTTCGGCCCCGACAACCGCCTCGACACCGGGCCACACCCCCTGCGCAGCGACGGCTCAGTCATCACCACCGGGGAGAACGCGGTGGCGTACGCCGGTCCCCGCGTCGACCTGACCGTCACGACCGACGGCGACCGGAGCCTGTTCGTCGGGGTCGCGCACCACGTGGACGTGACCGACCTGCTCGGCGACACGCCACGCACCCGCGTCGACCGGCTGGACCTCCCCTGGAAGACCGACGTCTCCGAGGTCAGGGGCGCCGGCTCTCCCTTGGGGTCGCCGCTCGACGCCGACTGGTGGATCGCGCAGGACCAGGGCAGGGGTACGGCCACGGTCGAGTGGACCCTGGCCGAGGACGGCGGCGACGTGCTGATCATGGATCTCGACGGCCAGGACGGGCTGTCGATCGACGTCGTCGCCGCGCTCGTGGTGCCGGGCATCTTCGTGGTCGGCGCGGCGATGACCGTGATCGGGCTCGGCGTCGCGGTGTTCGGCTGGGCCGTGCTGACCACCCGGGTCTCACCGCGTGGCGCGCACGCCGACCGGACCCGGTCGGACGAGAGTGGTCGACGATGAGGTGGCGAATGGTCGGCCTGGTGACGATCCTCACGGTCGTGCTGGTGGGCTGCTCGATCCCGCACCAGCGTGACGGTGACGCGTCGGCGAAGCTGGCGGCCACCCGCGTCCAGGTCGCCAACCTGATCGACGAGTACAGCGCGGTCCGCGCCCTGGGCGACGAGCGCCGCGACCCGTCGATCCTGCGCCGGGTCGAGTCCGGGCAGCTGCTCGACATCGACTCGGGGGTCTACTTCGTCAGCGCGCGGGTCACCCCGACCGAGCCGCTGCAGCCGGTCCGGCTGACTGGGCCGCGCACGGTCGTCGCGCCGCGCTTCACCCGCTACCCGATGTGGTTCGCCGCGCTCGCCGACGACGAGGAGGCGGGAACGCGACGGCTGGCGGTCTTCGAGCGCGCGGACTCGCTCTCGCCCTGGCTGATGACCGCCGCTCCCGAGCTCGAGGGGGACAGCGGGCTGCCCGGGCTGGAGATCGACGGTGACGGCGCCGCCGAGTCGGTGGCCGCGGACGACGGGGACGGTCTGGCGTTCGCTCCGCAGGCGGCGTTGGACTCGTACGCGCGGGCGCTGAGCAACAACAGCGCGGCCGAGCGAGATCTCTTCGACGACGACCCGTTCCTACAGGGCACCGCGGATTTCCAACAGGCACAGGAGAATCTGCCACACGCGTCGTTCGCGCAGAGCTGGTCGGCACAGGAGGTCCGACACGCCGTCCGGCTGGCAGACGGAGGCGCGTTGGTCGTCGGCACGCTGTCGCGCAGCGACGAGTACGAGGCGGCGGACGACTCGTACATCGACTGGACAGACAACGCCGCCGCCAAGGCGTACCTGCCCGGGCGGGTCTTCAGGTCGGCCCGGCTCAGCTTCAGCCACCAGGTCCTGCTGCGGGTGCCGCCGAAGGGCAAGGCGCGTCTGCTCGGGCAGTACGGCGGCGTGGTCGACGGCCAGGGGTCTTGAACCGCTGGTCAGCCCTTGACGGAGCCTGCCATCAGCCCGCCGATGAAGTAGCGCCCGAGCAGGATGTAGACGACCAGTGTCGGGACCGACGCGATCAGCGCTCCGGCCATGCTCGCCGAGTAGTTGCTCAGCTGTCCGCCGGCGAGCGCGTTGAGGGCGATCGTGACGGGCCCGTTCCTGTTGTTGGACAGGAAGATCGCGAACAGGAAGTCGTTCCAGACCGAGGTGAACTGCCAGATCAGCGCGACCACGAAGGCCGGGATCGACAACGGCAGGACGATGGTCGCGTACGCCCGCAGCAGACCGGCCCCGTCGACCTTCGCGGCCTCGATCAGGTCCTCTGGCACCGAGGCGTAGTAGTTGCGGAAGATCAGCGTGCAGATCGGGATGCCGAAGATCGTGTGCACGACGACGAGCGTCGGGATGCCACTGCTGAGACCGAGGTTCTGGGTGAGCTGGACCAGCGGGATCATCACCGCCTGGTACGGGATGAACATGCCGAACAGGAAGAAGGCGAACACCATGTCGGCGTACGGGAACCGCCAGCGGGCCAGCACGAACCCGTTCATCGACCCGAGCATCGACGACAGGACCGACGCCGGGATGGCCAGTGTGAACGTGCGCAGCAGCGGGTCGCGCAGCGCCTCCCACGCGGTGCGCCAGCCGTCCGTGGTCCAGTTCTGCGGGAGCGCCCACGCCTGCGAGGAGGAGGTTTCGGCCTGCGGCTTGAAGCTGGTCACGAACAACACGTACGCCGGGACCAGCACGACCACGAGGAACAGCATCAGCAGGACGTACTTCACCGTCCGTGAGGCGCTGCCCCGACGCCGGCCGGGCGCGGCGAGCACGGCCGGGGGAGTGGGGATCGCGGTCGTGGTCATGAGCGCTTCTCCGCCCGGATGGTCGAGACGAGGTAGGGCACGACGACGACCGCGACGACGACCAGGAGCACGCCGGCGATGGCGGCCGCCTTCGCGTAGTCGAACGACAGCAGCGTGGTCCACATGTATGTCGCCGGCACCTCGGTCAGGAAGATCGCGCCCGAGACCGACATGATCAGGTCGAAGACCTTCAGCGACATGTGGCCGATGATGATCAGCGCCGCCAGGGCCACCGGCGACAGCTGCGGGAAGATCACGTGCCGATACAGCCGGTACTCCGAGGCGCCGTCGATGCGGGCCGCCTCGCGTAGCTCGTCGGGGATGCTGCGCAGACCGGCGAGGAACAGCGCCATCACGTACCCCGAGAGCTGCCACACGGCCGGCAGGGCCATCGCCGCCATGCCCATCTTCGAGTCCGGGTTGGACCACCACGCGTTCTGCAGCCCGTCGAGACCGACGCTCTGGAACAGCCGGTTGAGGCCGCTGGCGCTCTCGCCCTCGGCGCTGTTCAGCAGCCAGCGCCACACGACACCGGAGGCGACGAACGACACCGCCATCGGGAACAGGTAGGTCGCCCGGAAGAAGCCCTCGCCACGCGTGCTGCGCTCGAGCAGCAGCGCCCACAGCAGCCCGAAGAACAGCGTGCCGAGCAGGAAGGCGACGGTGTACGACACCAGGTTGAGCATCGCGTGCTGGAAGCGGTCCTCCGAGAACAGCGCGGTGTAGTTGTCGAACCCCACATACGTGGTGGCCGGCAGCGCCGAATGCCGGTCGGTCAGCGAGATGTTGAGGTTCCAGCCGATCAGGCCGTACACGAAGACCGCGATCAGCACGATCGACGGGGAGACCAGCAGGAGTCCCGGTCCCCAGTTGCGTATCCCACGTCTCATCGGTCGGTCAGCCTCCACGCGTCGAGTAGGGCTCGGTTCGGCGCCCGGCACCCGGCGCCCCTCGTCGCAACGGGGACGCCAGGTGCCGGACGTACGGGTCCGATCAGCTGGTCGCGTTGGCCTCCGCCGCTGCCACCAGACCGTCCTGCAGCTGCCCGACGTCGTTGCTGCTGCCGAACTGTCCGACGGCCGAGGTGATCGCGGTGAGCCAGCCGATCGAGGCCGCCGCACCGTGGGCCAGGGACGGGACGATGGTCGCGTCGCTCCAGTCCTTCAGGGCGTCTTGCTGGTACTCGCCGTAGTCGCTGGCCTCGGCGTCGGTGCGCACCGGGATCGAGCCCTTCTTGGTGTTGAAGGCCTTCTGCCCCTCGGCGCTGCCCACCGTCTTCAGCCACTCCTTCGCGCCGTCTGGGTTCGGTGCACCCTTGGGCAGCGTGAACGAGTCCGCCAGGAAGTCGAAGATCCCGTCGGTGCCCGGAACCGGGAAGAACGTGTAGTCCTCCTGCACCGTGAGCCCCTGGTCGTCCATGCTGGCGGCGACCCAGTCACCCATCACGGTGTACGCGGCCTTCCCGTCGGTGACGTACTTGGCGGCGTCCGGCCAGTCGAGGCTCGCCCGGTCGGTGTTGCCGTACCCGAGGATCGTCTTGTAGTCCTCGAGCGCGTCGGTGACCTCGCTGGACGCCCAGTCGGTCGACCCGTCCCAGAGACCCGTGTACGCCTCCGGTCCGAGGTCCGCGATCAGTATGGTTTCGAGCAGGTGGACCTGGGTCCAGTCGGTCGCGACGCCGAGCGGGGCTTTGACGCCCTTGCTCTTGAGGGTCTCCAGGTCGGCGATCCAGTCGTCGATGGACGTGGGCACCTCGGTGATGCCGGCCTCCTTGAGCACCGTCGGGTTCGCCCAGACCACGTTGGCGCGGTGGATGTTCGCCGGGACCGAGTAGATCTTGCCGTCGACGGTGAGCTGGTCGACGACCTCCTTCGGGAAGATGTCGTTCCAGCCCTCCTCCTCGTACAGGCTGGTCACGTCCTCGAGCTGCCCCGCCTTGATGTAGTCGGCGAGCTCGGCGCCGGCGTGGCCCTGGAACGAGTCGGGCGGGTCGCCACCTTGCAGCCGCGAGGCCAGCACGCTCTTGGCGTTGCTGCCCGCGCCGCCCGCGACCGCGGCGTTCTCGAACGTCAGGTCGGGGTTGGCCTGGTCGAAGGCGCCGACCAGCCCGTCGAGGCCGGCCTTCTCCCCGCCCTCGGTCCACCACGTGAAGACCTCGACGTTGGTCGCGTTGCCGCCACCGCCACCGGAGTCCCCGTCGGACCCGCAGGACGCGAGCACCATGCCCGCGGCCACGACACCGGCGATCAGCGAGATGCGTCTCATGATCCTGCCTCCATCTGTGTGTTGGGTGAGTCCTCGAGGCCGGGTCGGCACCGCAGTGCGGTGACGTCGCCGGTCAGGAAGAGGTCGCCGCTCGAGTACGGCGTGAGCAGCGCTTGTCCCTGCTGCAAGGGGATCTGGTCGCCGGCGGCGGTACGCAGCCGGCCTTGTCCTTCGACCACGACGAGCACCGAGAAACCGGCGTCGCCGACCGCCTCGCCGGGTCGGCCGTCGAGCACCTCCGCGCGGAAGTACGGCGACGCCAGGTCCGGCAGACCGGCACTGCGAGTCGTACGTCCTTCGTCCCAGCGGGTGCGAAGCTTCGCCAGGTCAGCGGCTCCGAGGCCGATGGTGGTCACTGAGCTGAGCGCGAGGTCGCGCGACAGGCCGAGGAAGGCATCGTGCGGGTCGAGGCCGAACCGCTGGTGCTCCAGCAGCACGGAGAAGTCGGTCGGCTCCTGCAGCTCGACCAGGAAGACCCCGGGGCCGATCGCATGCGGCTGGCCGGCCGGCACCAGGAGGGCGTCACCGCGCCGTACCGGGATCTCGTTGAGGCGGCCCAGCAGCTGGTCGTCTTGCCGGTCGATGAGTGGCGACAGGTCGGCAGGGTCGACGTCGTCGCGGAAGCCCAGCCAGACCACGGCCCCTGGGTCGGCCTCCAGGATCAGCCAGGCCTCGGTCTTGCCGTGGTCGGAGTCGAGGTGCAGCTTGGCGAACTCGCGGTCGGGATGGGTGTGCACAGGTAGCCGCTCGGCCGCGTCGAGCAGCTTGACCAGCAACCCGGAGTCGTCGCCGTACGCCTTGGGGTGCATGGGCCCAAGCCACTCGTCGGCCGACGTCTCGAGTGTCGCGGCCAGCGTCCGTCCGTCCGCCAGTACGGTCAGCCCGGTGCCGTCCTCGGCGAACAGTCGGGTGGTGGAGCCGAGCCAGTCCTCCGGGCGGTGGTCGTCGAAGTCCGCGGGTACGTCGAGGCCGCGAAACGCCAGGATGCGGCGGCCACCGGCGTAGAAGCGCTGGGGCGTGTTGAGCGCGAGCGGCTGCGGCGCCGGCATGCTCACACCGCCCGGCCGGACTCGCGGACGATCAGCTGGGTCGGGAGCACCACCTGCTGCGGCGCCGACGTGTCGCCGTCGATCCGGGCGAACAGCAGGTTGGCGGCGGCCTCTCCGACCATTGCCGGGTCCTGGGTGACCACGGTGATCGCGGGATCGAGCAGGTCGGCCAGCTCGAAGTCGTCGAAGCCGACCAGCGACGTGGTCACGTCGACGCTGCGTAGTGCTCGCAGCAGCGCGATCGTGACCCGGTTGTTGCCGGTGACCAGGGCCGTCACTGGGCTGCCGTCCGAGGTCCAACGCTGCACCCGCCGGCGCAGCTCGTCGACGTCGTGCGGCCCCATCGCGACCAGGTCGACGCAGGGCAGCCCGAGGGCCTCGACCGCGGATACGAAGCCGTCGCGGCGCCGCTGCGCGGTCCAGAACGCCGGGTCGTCCCCGAGGAAGCCGATCCGGCGGTGGCCGTGGGCGGCGAGATGCTCCACCGCGCTGCGGATGCCACCCTCGTTGTCGGCCAGCACCGTGTCGGCCTCCACGCCGGTCGCCGGCCGGTCGACGAACACGACCGGCATCCCGGCCGACAGCTCGGTCCGCAGCCAGCCGTGCTCTGGCGCCGCGGGTACGACGATGAGGCCGTCGACGCGTCGCGCCAGCAGGGCACCGGCCAGCGACTCCTCGCGTTCGGCCGAACCCTCCGCGGAGGCGGTGATCAGCAGGTGGCGGCGCAGCCGGGCGACCCGCTCGCACGAGGCGGCGAGCGCCGAGTAGAACGGGTTGGCGAGATCCTCGACGATCAGCCCGATGCTGGCCGTGCGGCCGCGGCGCAGCTGGCGGGCGCCGTCGTTGCGGCGGAAGCCGAGCTCGGCGATCGCGTCCCGCACTCGTTGCTCGGTCTCCGGCCGTACGCCCGGCTCCTCGTTGACCACTCGGGAGACGGTTTTCAGTGACACGTGGGCCTGCCGTGCGACGTCGACCATGGTGGGACGGCCGGACGACAACGTTGTCACGCCGGAGAGCATGCTAGCGACGCCGCGCCCTGTCAAGACCGATCGCGGGGTGGATCCAGGGCGCCGCGCGAGACCCGACATACGTGCAACCTCGCCGCGAGTGCTCGTTCCCTTCGCACCGAGGTTGCGCGGATGTCGGGAGTTGCGCCGCAGCCGGCTATCACGGACGTGCTGATGCCGCTGGCTCGAAGTGAACGAAACTGTCGCCACCAGCGACTGCAGACAGCAATTCCGTTCACTTCGTCGCGAGCAACACGCCGAACCCGACATTCGCGCAACCTCGGCGCGAGTATTCGGGGGGCTGGCGCCGCACCGGTGTCCGGGAGGTGTTTGTCCGTGCCCGCCGGCCACGACATCACCCTCCGAACCGACATTCTGAGCCCGGAATCGGGGCCGAAAGTGACGGTTCGAGGGGTGAAGTCACCCATCCACGCCGAGATCGGTCCAGGAATCGTCGCCACCACGTGTCCGCAGAATGCACCCGCCGGCGCCCGGTCACCGCCGCCGCCAGTTCATTTCTTCCCAGGGGACCGAAAGACGCGCGAGTGCTCCACCGTTCGCATCGAGGTTGCGCGTATGTCGGGAGTTGCGCCGACATTCGCGCAACCTCGGCGCGAGAGATGTGGGCGCGAAGGGTTGGGCGGACAGTTAGCGGCCGGACTCTAGGTAACGCAGGGGGGCGTCCGCGTCGGCGTCGAGGAGGGCGGCGGCGCGGCGCGCGGTGAAGTCGGCGCAGCGCTCGGCGATCTGCCGCTCGTCGCAGAACTCGGCGGCGCGGATCTCGCGGGGCTCCGGCACGATCCGGTCGACGATCGACGCGTCGACCGTGCCGCCGTCGAACATGAACACGCAGGCGTCGTCCCACCCACCCCAGGCCGGCAGCCAGTCGACGACGAGCAGCCGATCGGCGGTGAGCTCCAGCCCGAGCTCCTCCCGGCACTCGCGCTCGGCCGCCATCCGCGGGGACTCGTCGTCCTCGACCACGCCACCGGGGAAGTCCCAGTCCTGCTTGTAGGTGAGCTGACACAGCAGGAGGCGACCCTGCTCGTCCCTCACGGCGAGTTGGGCGATGGCACGTTTGCGGGGGAGCGCGGAGTTGAGCAGCGCGCGGAAGCCCTCGGCCTGGTACGGGTCGGGGTCGTCGCGCAGCCGGGCCAGCACCACCCAGTCGTGGTCGGGGCCGCGCCGGACGCCCTCGCGCCGCAGGCCGGCCCGGCTGCCGACCCGATGCGCGGCCCGGTTGTCGGCCGGCGCCAGCGCCTCCAGCCGGAGGTAGTCGAGCTCGGCGAACGCGTACGTCACCAGCAGCCGGACGGCCCGGGTGGCGTACCCCTGCCCGCGCTGCTGCGGGTCCTCGATCACCCAGGTCAGCTCGCCGACCTGGCCGCCACGGTCGACGACGCCGACCTCGGCGACGCGCTCACCGGAGTGGAACACGTCGAACCGCAACGCGACGTCGGACGCCTGCACCCGCCGGAGGGTGACTACGCCGTCGGTCAGCGGCTGCTCGTCGTCCGCGGTCATGCGGGTCCGGCGTAGCGCAGCCAGACCGTGCCGAGCGGCGGGAGGCGCAGGGTCGCCGACGCCGGACGGCCGTGCCACGGCTCGTCGACCGCCTCGACGGCGCCGAGGTTGCCGACCCCCGACCCGAAGTAGGTCTCGGCGTCGGTGTTGATGACCTCGTCCCACCGGCCGGCCCGGGGGAGACCCAGCCGGTAGTGGTCATGCGGTACAGCGGAGAAGTTGGAGATGCAGGCGACCTGCGGCGCGTCGGCGTCCGAACGGACGAAGCTGAAGACGTTGCCCTCGGCGTCGTTGGCGTCGATCCAGGCGAACCCCGAGGGGTCCTGGTCCTTCGACCAGACGGCCGGCGACGCGCGGTAGGCGGTGTTGAGGTCCCGCACCAGCGTGTGCACGCCGGCGTGGTCGACATGGTCCATCAGCCACCAGTCGAGGCCGCGCTCCTCCGACCACTCCGACTCCTGGCCGAACTCCGCGCCCATGAACAGCAGCTGCTTGCCGGGGTGCGCCCACATGTAGGCGAGGTAGGCGCGGAGGTTGGCCAGCTGCTGCCAGCGGTCACCCGGCATCTTGCGCAGCAGCGAGCCCTTGCCGTGCACGACCTCGTCGTGCGAGATCGGGAGTACGTAGTTCTCGGAGTACGCGTACATCATCGAGAACGTCATCTGGTGATGGTGAAACTGCCGGTAGACCGGGTCGTTCGCGACGTAGCCGAGGGAGTCGTGCATCCAGCCCATGTTCCACTTCAGGCCGAAGCCGAGCCCGCCGAGATGGGTCGGCCGCGTGACTCCCGGCCACGAGGTGGACTCCTCGGCGATCGTGACGATGCCGGGCACGCGCTTATAGCAGGTGGCGTTCATCTCCTGCACGAACGCCACCGCCTCGAGGTTCTCCCGGCCGCCGTGCACATTGGGGGTCCACTCGCCGGGCTCGCGGGAGTAGTCGAGGTAGAGCATCGACGCGACGGCGTCGACCCGGAGGCCGTCGATGTGGAACTCCTCGAGCCAGTAGATCGCGTTGGCGACCAGGAAGTTGCGCACCTCCGACCGGCCGTAGTCGAAGATCAGCGTCCCCCAGTCGGGATGCTCGCCACGACTCGGGTCGGCGTGCTCGTACAACGGGCTGCCGTCGAACCGGGCCAGCGCCCAGGCGTCCTTGGGGAAGTGCGCCGGCACCCAGTCCACGATCACGCCGATGCCGGCCTGGTGCAGCCGGTCGACGAGGTAGCGGAAGTCGTCGGGGTCGCCGAAGCGGGAGGTCGGCGCGAAGTACGACGTGACCTGGTAGCCCCACGACCCGCCGTACGGGTGCTCCATCACCGGCAACAGCTCGACATGGGTGAACCCCAGATCGGTGACATAGGCGACCAGCGAGTCGGCGAGCTCGCGGTACGTCTCACCGCGGCGC
Organism: Nocardioidaceae bacterium; assembly: GCA_050699035.1. GTDB lineage: Bacteria > Actinomycetota > Actinomycetes > Propionibacteriales > Nocardioidaceae > WHTB01. Next base: position 12,779 of record JBOHDE010000009.1, read on the forward strand.
CACGACCCGAGGTGCAGCTCGTACACGCTCATCGGGCTCTCGTGGGCGACCCGCCCGCGGCGTTCGTCCAGCCACTCGTCGTCGCCCCAGGTGTACGTGGAGGTGAAAACCACCGAGGCGTTGGCCGGCGCCGCCTCGGCGTACCGCGCCATCGGGTCGGCCTTCTCGCGCCACACGCCGTCGGCGCCGCAGACCACGAACTTGTAGCGGGCGCCCGAGCCGACGTCGGGCACGAACAGCTCCCACACCCCGCTCGAGCCGAGCGACCGCATCGGGTGGGCCGTCGCATCCCAGGAGTTGAACTCGCCGGCCAGCCGGATGCCGGTGGCGTTGGGTGCCCAGACCGCGAACGACGTGCCGTCGACCGGTCCCTGCGGGGTGTCGTACCGCCGCTCGTGGGCGCCCAGTACCTGCCACAGCTGCTCGTGCCGGCCCTCGCTGATCAGGTGCAGGTCGATCTCGCCCAGGGTCGGGAGGAAGCGGTACGGGTCGTCGGTCTTGACCGTGCTGCCGTCGTAGTCGACCTCGAGCCGGTAGTCGGGCACGGAGGTCGCGGCCAGCGTGCCGTGCCACACGCCGCCGTGCTCATGGCGGAGCGCGACTCGCTCGTCGGCCGTCACCACGGTCACCGCCTTGGCCAGCGGTCGCAGCACGCGTACCTCGATGTGCTTGCCGACCAGGTGCGGGCCGAGCACGGAGTGCGGGTCGTGCAGCGAGCCGTCGACCAGTCGTTGCAGGTCGGCAACCCGGTCCCTGGTCATGCGGTTACCTCGTGCTCGTCGGCTCCGGCGAGCCGGCGCACCGCTGCCATCGGGATCGGCAGCCAGCTGGGTCGGTTGCGCGCCTCGTAGACGACCTCATAGATCGCCTTGTCGGTCTCGTAGGCGCGCATCACGACCGACTCCTCACGCGGGTCGGACTCGGATACCTCGGCGTAGCCGTCGCAGAAGGCGCTGCGGTTGCGTTGCGCCCATTCCCTTGCCCGGTAGGCGATCTGAGCATCATGCGGATGGTCGGTCAGCAGGTTGGCGGCGGCGTAGTCGAACGAGCGGAGCATGGCCGCGACGTCGCGAAGCGGCGGGTCGAGGGACATCCGCTCGTCGAGCGTCTTGGCGGGCTCGCCCTCGAAGTCGATCACCTTCCAGCCGAGTACGGTGCGCAGCGCCTGGCCGAGATGCAGGTCGCCGTGCACCCGCTGGACCTGCAAGGGACGGTCGATGTCGACGAGGTCGTCGAAGGCGCGCCGCAGGCCGTCGGCGTACTGCTCGATGTCGGGCACGGCGTCGACGGCGGCATCGAGCCGCTGCTGCATCGCGCCGGCGGTGGCGCGCAGGTCGTCTGCTCCCCACTCCGCCGTGCCGAGGAGGTCGGCGAGATGGAGATGTACGTCGGCGACCGCCGCGCCGAGCCGCTGGGACTCGCCGGCGAAGTCGCCGCCCACCTCATCGGCATGCAGGTCGGCCTCGGCATAGAGGTCGCGGACGCTCGTCAAGGCCAGCGTCCAGCCGTCGGTGGCGGTGCGGAGGAACTGCTGCAGCATCGCGAGGTCGGCCGTCTGCCCCTCGCCCCAGTCGCCCTCGATCCAGCCGAACAGCTCGGCGATGTGCTCGACCTTCGCATCGGTCAGCGCGCGGTGGATCTCGATGTCGGGGTTGCGGCCGGGTGCGATCCGGCGGAACACCTTGAGGATGGCGTCCTCGCCGAAGGCGAGCGAGGAGTTGCTCTGCTCGCCGGTCAACAACAGCGAGGGGGTGGAGATGCTGCGGTCGACGCCGTCGAGGCAGTGGAACGACAGGCCGTCGATGGTGCGCTCGTCGAGGACTCCCCGCAGCAGGTAGCGGGTGGCCTTGCGGTCGTGCAGCGCGTCGTAGGCCCAGACCGGAGGACCCGGTGGCTCCGCCCACTCGCCGAGCAGCGCATGCGCCAGGTGCTCCTGCGGCTCGGCGTAGTAGGCCATCGGCAGCTGGTAGGTCTCGGTCGTCCCGTCGTCGTACTCGACCTCGACCAGCTCGATTCGCATCGACGGCTCGCTGCCCTCGTCCGACAGCCAGGGGAACGGCCAGGTCCAGGACCGCACCCGGAACTCGCGCCCCTTGCCGGCGAACCAGCGTTGCCCGGTCAGGTAGGCGTGCAGGTGTGCGGTCGCGGTCGATCCTGCCGTCGTCCCTCGTATGCTCATCGCCCTCGAACCTACCCGCCCGCCGAGCCGGTCTCCCGCCGTCTGGTCGTCCGCCTTCTCTCGGGTCGCCGGCTGGTGGCCGGCGGTGCGGCGGACTCGTCGGCCGGCCGGGGCAGCCGGAACCAGTAGAAGCCGTGGCTGCCGAGCGTCAGCAGGTACGGCAGCTCACCGATCCGCGGGAAGTGGGTGCCCCCCATCAGCTCGACCGGCTCGTACCCCTCGTAGCGACGCAGGTCGAGCTCGACCGGCTGCGGGAAGCGCGACAGGTTGTTGACGCAGAGCACGATGTCGTCGCCGAACTCGCGGACGTAGCTGAAGATGCTCGGGTTGCTCCCGCCGAGGTCGATGAAGTTGCCCATCCCGAACGCCGGGTGCTGCTTGCGCGCGTGCACCAGCCGGCGGGTCCAGTGCAGCAGTGAGGAGCTGTTCTCGAGCTCGGTCTCGACGTTGACCCGCTGGTAGCCGAAGACCGGGTCCATGATCACCGGCAGGTGCAGCCGTCCGGGGGTGGCGGTCGAGAAGCTGGCGTTGCGGTCGGGCGTCCACTGCATCGGCGTGCGCACGCCGTCGCGGTCGCCGAGCCAGATGTTGTCGCCCATGCCGATCTCGTCGCCGTAGTACAGGACAGGGGAGCCGGGCAGCGACAGCAGCATCGCCGTGAACAGCTCCATCGTGTTGACGTCGTTGTCGAGCAGCGGGGCGAGCCGCCGGCGGATGCCGATGTTGGCCTTCATCCGGGGGTCCTTGGCGTACTCGCCCCACATGTAGTCGCGGTCCTCGTCGGTCACCATCTCGAGGGTGAGCTCGTCGTGGTTGCGCAAGAAGATGCCCCACTGGCAACCCTCGGGGATCTGGGGGGTCTGCTCGAGGATCTCCGAGATGGGGTAGCGCGACTCCCGGCGTACGGCCATGAAGATGCGCGGCATCACCGGGAAGTGGAAGCACATGTGGCACTCGTCGCCGCCGGTCGCCGGGTCGCCGAAGTAGTCGACCACGTCGGCGGGCCACTGGTTGGCCTCCGCGAGCAGCACCCGGTCGGGGTAGTTGTCGTCGACGTGCTTGCGGGCGCGCTTGAGGACCTCGTGGGTCTCCTTGAGGTTCTCTCCGTTGGTGCCCTCCCGCTCGTAGAGGTACGGGACGGCGTCGAGCCGGAAGCCGTCGATCCCCATCTCGAGCCAGAAGTCGAGCGCCTCGAAGATCGCGTCGTGCACGGCCGGGTTGTCGTAGTTCAGGTCCGGCTGGTGGCTGTAGAAGCGATGCCAGAAGTACTGCCCGCGGACCGGGTCCCAGGTCCAGTTCGAGGACTCGGTGTCGACGAAGATGATCCGGGCGTCCTGGTACTTCTCGTCGGTGTCGGACCAGACGTAGAAGTCGCCGTACGGCCCGTCCGGGTTGGTCCGGGACTCCTGGAACCACGGGTGCTGGTCGGAGGTGTGGTTCATCACGAAGTCGATGATGATCCGGATGCCGCGCGAGTGGGCGTCGTCGAGCAGCGCCTTGAAGTCCTCGAGCGTCCCGACCTCCGGCAGCACGTCGACATAGTCGGCGACGTCGTAGCCGCCGTCGCGCAGCGGGGAGGTGAAGAACGGCGGGATCCAGAGGCAGTCGATGCCGAGCCATTCGAGGTAGTCGAGCTTGTCGCGCAGTCCGCGGAAGTCGCCGACGCCGTCGCCGTTGGAGTCGCGGAACGAGCGGACCAGCACCTCGTAGAAGACGGCGCGCTTGAACCAGTGCGGGTCGGAGTCGGGCAGCCCTTCGGCGGTGGGGGGCAGGCCGGTGGCCGTGTCGCCGTGCGGGGTGGGGTTCTGCGTCACCTACGGGTTCCCTATCGCGGGTCGGGTCACGGTCAGCACGTGGGCGGGCTCGTGAGCGGGGTCGAGCCGGACGTAGTTGTGCTCACCCCACCGCCAGGTCTGGCCGGTCAGCTCGTCGCGGACGAGGAACGTCTCGTGCCAGTCCATGCCGAGGGCGGGCATGTCGAGCCGGATCGTGGTCTCGCGCGGTGCGTGCGGGTCGAGGTTGACCACCACGATGACGGTGTCGCCACTGGTGCCGTCCGGGAGGGCATCGCTCTTCGAGTAGGCGATGAAGGACTGGTCCTCGGGATGGTGGAGCACCAGGTTGCGCAGCCGCTGCAGTGCCGGATGGGCACGACGGATCTCGTTGAGTCGGGTGAGGTACGGGGCAAGGCTACGCCCTTCGGCCTCGGCTGCCTCCCAGTCACGCGGGCGCAGCTGGTATTTCTCGGAGTCGAGGTACTCCTCCGAGCCGGGGCGTACGGCGACGTGCTCGTACAGCTCGAAGCCGGCGTAGACGCCCCACGACGGCGCGGCGGTCGCGGCCAGGGTCGCCCGGATCCGGAACGCGGCCGGCCCGCCGTACTGCAGGTAGTCGGGCAGGATGTCGGGCGTGTTGACGAAGAAGTTGGGGCGCAGCACGTGGCTGGTGTGGTGGGACAGCTCGGTGAGGTACTCCTCGAGCTCCCATTTCTCGTTGCGCCAGGTGAAGTACGTGTAGGACTGGTGGAAGCCGACCATGCCGAGCGTGCGCATCATCGCCGGCTTGGTGAACGCCTCGGAGAGGAACACGACGTCGGGGTCGGTCTTGCGGACCTCCGCGAGCAGCCACTGCCAGAACTCCACCGGCTTGGTGTGCGGGTTGTCGACCCGGAACACCCGGACGCCGTGGTCCATCCAGTGCCGCACGACGCGGAGCACCTCGGCGTAGATGCCCTCCGGGTCGTTGTCGAAGTTCATCGGGTAGATGTCCTGGTATTTCTTCGGCGGGTTCTCGGCGTACGCGATGCTGCCGTCGGCGCGGGTGGTGAACCACTCGGGGTGGGCGGTCACCCACGGGTGGTCGGGGGCGCACTGCAGGGCGAGGTCGAGCGCCACCTCCAGGCCGAGCTCGGCGGCCCGGGCGACGAACGCGTCGAAGTCGGCGAGGGTGCCGAGGTCGGGGTGTACGGCGTCGTGCCCGCCGTCCTTCGAGCCGATCGCCCACGGCGAGCCGGGGTCGCCGGGGTGCGTCACCAACGCGTTGTTGGGCCCCTTGCGATTGACCTCGCCGATCGGGTGGATCGGCGGCAGGTAGACGATGTCGAAGCCCATCGCGGCGACCGCGTCGAGCCGCTTGGCCGCGGTCGTGAACGTGCCCGGCGTCCAGGTGTCGGTGTCCTCGTCGTACGTCGCGCCCTCCGAGCGGGGGAAGAGCTCGTACCAGGCGCCGACCAGGGCGCGCTCCCGGTCGACGTAGAACGGGAACGGCCCCTCGGTGGTGACCAGCTCGCGCAGCGGGTACGCCGTGAGCACCTCGTCGACCTCGGGGGCGAGCGCGGCGGCGAACCGGACGGCGGTCGGGCGGCGGATGTCCTTCACCGCCTTCACCGCGTCGGCCAGCACCGCCCGCTCGATCTTGCGACCTCGTGGCAGCGCCCGCGCCGCCCGGGCCAGGACGACGGCACCCTCGGCGAGCATCAGGTCGACGTCGATCTCGGCCGGGATCTTGATCTCGGCGGCGTGCTGCCAGGTCGCGACCGGGTCGCTCCACGCCTCGATGGTGAACGTCCACGGGCCTTCGGCGTCCGGTGTGACGTCGGCCCGCATGACGTCGGGCTGGTCGCCGGCGTACTCCATCCGGACCAGCGGTCGAGGTTGGCCATCGGCGTCGCGCAGCACCACCCCGGCGCCGAGCGCATCGTGGCCCTCGCGGAAGACGGTCGCGGTGACCGCGAACGTCTCCCCGACCGCCGCTTTGGCGGGCAGGCGCCCCCGGTCGACAACCGGGCTGACATCGACGATGGGGATTCGACCAACCATTGGGGTGAAACCTACCGGTGTCGGGCACTCCTCAACCACCACCGCCACGGCCGATCGGGCCCGAGTCGTGTGTCATGCACTGGGCCTCGCCCCGCGGGCTCGATGACACGCGACTTTGGCGCCGGACGCGTGACTCGCCCACACCTCGCCATCCGCCCGCTGGGACGTCATCTGCCGACATGTGTCCGCAGAATGCATGCGGGTTCTCGGCACCGTTTGCCACCACTCGGCGCGAGCGTGCGCACCGTTGACCGGCCACCTCAGTCGCGTGTCAGTTACCGGGCCTCGCCCCACCGGCTCGATGACACGCGACGGTGGCGGCGGGCGCGTGACTCGCCCACGTCTCACGCACAGTCCACGGCCGGCTACGCCGAATGGGTGACCAGGACTACGCCGGTCGAGTGGTGCCGATCCGGCCGGGCCGACTAACGTCGACCTGTGAGAGCTATCCGCCGATTCATTGTCCGTCCCGTGCTGCCTGCCGCCCTGGCCCCGCTGGGGGAGCTGGCCAACAACCTGCGCTGGTCGTGGCATCCCGACACCCAAGACCTGTTCGCCGCGATCGACGCCGACCTGTGGGAGGCCGGGGGTCATGACCCCGTCCGGCTGCTGGGGGAGGTGCCGCCCGAGCGGCTGTCGCAGCTGGCCAAGGACAAGCGATTCCTCCGCCGGCTCGACCTGGCGGCCGCCGACCTCGAGCAGTACCTCACCGGTCCGCGGTGGTACCAGTCGGTGCAGGACGCCCCGGCCGGCATCGCGTACTTCTCGCCCGAGTTCGGCATCACCTCGGTGCTGCCGCAGTACTCCGGCGGCCTCGGCATCCTGGCCGGCGACCACCTGAAGTCGGCGTCCGACCTCGGCGTGCCGATCATCGGCGTGGGTCTGCTGTACCGCAACGGCTACTTCGTGCAGTCGCTGTCGAACGAGGGCTGGCAGCAGGAGCGCTACCCGATCGTCGACCCCGACGGTCTGCCGCTGACGTTGCTCCGGGAGGCCGACGGGACACTCGCGAAGGTGCAGGTCGGACTGCCCGGCGGACAGCCGCTGGTCGGGCGGATCTGGGTGGCGCAGGTCGGCCGGGTGCCCCTGCTGCTGCTCGACTCCGACCACGAGGACAACGCCGGGCGGATCCGCGACGTCACCGACCGGCTGTACGGCGGCGGCAGCGACCACCGGCTGCTGCAGGAGATGCTGCTCGGCATCGGCGGCGTACGGGCGATCCGGGTCTACTGCCGGATCACCGGGGCGCCGGAGCCCGAGGTGTTCCACACCAACGAAGGCCACGCCGGCTTCCTCGGCATCGAGCGCATCCGCGAGCTCGTGCAGGAGCAGGGGCTCGACTTCGACACCGCCCACGAGGTCAGCCGGGCCGGCACGGTGTTCACCACCCACACCCCGGTGCCGGCCGGGATCGACCGCTTCCCGCGCGAGCTGGTGGAGCAGCACTTCGGTGGCGAGAACGCCAGCGAAGGCGTACCCGTCGATCGCATCCTGTCCCTCGGCACCGAGGACTACGAGGGTGGCGATACGTCCGTCTTCAACATGGCGGTGATGGGGCTACGCCTGGCCCAGCGCGCGAACGGCGTCAGCCAGCTGCACGGCATCGTCAGCCGCGACATGTTCGCCGGGCTGTGGCCGGGCTTCGACGTCACCGAGGTGCCGATCAGCTCGATCACCAACGGCGTCCATGCACCCAGCTGGGTCGCTCGCGAGGTGTTCGAGCTGGTCGAGAAGGAGGTCGGTGCCGACGCCGTCGAGCGCGGCGACATCTGGAACGCCATCGACAAGATCCCGAGCGCTGCGATCTGGGAGACCAAGCGCGAGCTGCGGTCCCAGTTCGTCGACGTCGTCCGGGCCCGGCTGCGCGAGTCGTGGCTGAACCGTGGCGCGTCGCCGGCCGAGCTGGGCTGGGTCGACGGCGTGCTCGACCCGGACGTCCTCACCATCGGGTTCGCCCGCCGCGTCCCCTCGTACAAACGGCTCACCCTGATGCTGCGCGACGTCAAGCGGCTGAAGTCGATGCTGCTGCACCCCGAGCGCCCGATCCAGCTGGTGATCGCCGGCAAGGCGCACCCGGCCGACGAGGGCGGCAAGCGGCTGATCCAGGAGATCGTCCGCTTCGCCGACGACCCCGAGGTGCGCCACCGCATCGTGTTCCTGCCGAACTACGACATTGCGATGGCGCAGCCGATGTACCCCGGCACCGACGTCTGGCTCAACAACCCGCTCCGCCCGTACGAGGCGTGCGGCACTTCCGGTATGAAGGCCGCGCTCAACGGCGGGCTCAACCTGTCGATCCGCGACGGCTGGTGGGACGAGTGGTACGACGGTGAGAACGGCTGGGCGATCCCGTCGGCCGAGGGCGTCGACGACACCGACCGGCGTGACGACATCGAGGCGGCGGCGCTGTACGACCTGATCGAGCAGGAGGTCGCGCCTCGGTTCTACGGCAACGACGCGACCGGCCTGCCGGCCCGGTGGATCGAGATGGTCCGGCACACGCTGGAATCCCTCGGCCCGAAGGTGCTGGCCAGCCGGATGGTCCGCGACTATGTGGAGCTGCTGTACCGGCCGGCGGCCGCGTCGTCGCGCGAGCGCAACCACGACTTCGCCGGTGCCCGTGACCTGGCGGCGTGGAAGAAGGCGGTGCACGACGCCTGGCCGGGCGTACGCATCGAGCACGTGGAGTCGTCGGGTGTCCTCGACCAGCCCGAGCTCGGCGCCACGCTGCAGCTGCGCGTCTACACGGCGCTCGGCTCGCTGTCGCCGGGCGATGTCGAGGTGCAGATCGTGCACGGCCGGGTCGACAGTGACGACCAGCTGACCGACGTCGAGTCCGCGCCGCTGACCCTCACCGAGTCCTACGAGGCCGGCAAGCACCGGTTCGAGGGGCAGGTCGAGCTGGGTCGCACCGGCGCGTTCGGCTACACCGTACGGATCCTGCCCAAGCATGACCTGCTGGTCACGACCGCGGAGACCGGCCTGGTGTCCTGGCCACCACAACCGGTGGTCGACTCGGTCGGCACGACCGGCCAGTGGCACGGCGGCACGACCGGCGGCGCGCAGGAAGGGTGAAACCTGCCTCCGGTGACCCCTTCGGCGGGCATCATCGTCTCGACGGCGGGGGCCGATCGCGGAGACAGGAGCAGCAGTGACCTATCTAGCCTTGCTGGCTGACGAGCTGCAACAGCTCGCCGGCCTGCTGCGCGCCTCCGGGGATGACGTCGCCCAAGCCTCACGCGAGGTGTTCCTCGCCCCGGCCGACCGGCTCGGCACTCCGGCCGTCGACGCGGCCGGTGACGAGCTGGTCGGCACCGCCTCCACCAGCCTCGGCCGACTGGCCGTCGCGGTCGACGACGTCGAGCAGCTGCTCGGGCGGCTTGCCGCCGCGAGCGGTGACGCCTCCGGGGGTACGCGATGAGCGAGATTCTCGATGTCGAGGCCCTGCTGCCCGGTGACCCGGAGGCGGCCGGACAGCTCGCGGCGCACCTGCAGCGCTCGGCCGAGCTGCTCCGGTCCGCCTCCGACCGGATCACCCTGTTGGGCTCGCCGGGCTCGGTGTGGGAGGGGCCGGTGGCGCAGTCGTTCCTCGACCACCTGTCCGACCTGAGCGCGCGGGTGAGCGCGATCGAGGGCGACCTGACCACGGCCGCGACCCAGCTGGGTCAGTGGCGCGACGGCGTGCTCGACCGGCAGGCGCGGGCGGCGTCGCTGCGCGACGAGCTGACCGCAGCCGGCGCGGCCGCATCGACCGACCCGGGCGACCAGCATGCGGTGTCCGAGGTGGAGCGGCTGCAGACCCAGGTCCACCACCTGCACGAGGAGCATCTCGCCGAGGCTGACACCGTGGCCCACGGCCTGCGGCGGGTCAGCGAGTCCGTCGCCGACCCGACCGGCTCGATGGACGGCACCGCGTGGCTGATCCACGCAGAGACACTGCTGCAGCAGCTCGACGACCAGATCGGCAGCTGGGTCTCGTCTGAGGGCGGTGCGATGTCCGACGCGGTCGGCGCGATCGGCCAGTCGACCGCGCTCGGTGCCACCGTCAGCCAGGCCGCCGGCGCGTTCACCCCCGGGCTGGACGTCGCGCTCGGTGCTGCGGTGGTCGCCGTGGCCGCCGCCGCACCCGGCTCGCACCGGCTGGTTGCCGCCGCTCGCCGGGCCGCCTCGCCGATCCCGCTCGCGGCACTGCCGGAGGCCACCTTCGCCCGGCCATCCGCCGCGCCCGCTGCCACAACCAAGTGAGACGATCGGGTGATGATCTCGCCGACGACCCGGCTCCCGGGCGTGACGCTGACCCTCCCGGCTGACTTCCACCTGCTGCCGCTCGAGGCCGACCTGGCCCGACGCGTGTCGTCCCAGTCGGCGCTGCTCGACGAGCTGCCGATGGCGGAGGGCGGGCGCCGCGAGCTGGTCGCGTTGTACCTCGAGGCGATGTCCACCCAGCTGCGCGGGGCCGACATCGCGGGTGCCGCGTTCTGCGCCGTACGCATCGGGGACCATGCCTCCACCGCGACCGTGACCGTCGGGTTCCACGACACCGCGACCACCGACCGCACGCTGTCCTTGCTCGGGACCGTCGCGACGCTGCGCGGCTCGTCGAGCGCCACCGGGGTCGAGACGACGGCCTGCGCCGGCCAGCCGGCCGCCCGCTGGGTGGTCGAGCGGTCGCTCGCGCCGGAGGCGGACGAGCCGGTGGTGATGCGTGAGCTGCAGGTCCTGGTCCAGGCGCCCGACGTACCCGTCGCCGTGTTGCTCTCCCTGGCTACGCCGATGCTGGAGGACTGGGACCTCTATGTGGAGGTCATGCACGGCATCTGCGATTCGCTGCGCTTCACCCCGGCGAGCGACCCCGAGGGCGGTGCGTCCGCCCAGGTCCTGCTGCTCCCGACCGCCGTCCCGGCCGACCGCTGACCCCAGGCCCGCGTCACACCGTTTGCCGCCGCGCGCGGTGGAATTTTGCCCAATTGGGCAAAATTCGACCTCGAACTCGCGTGAACCGGGTCGAAGATTGCCCAATTGGGCAATTTTCTACGCACCGTGGACGAGTTGCCGACAAACGATGCAGGGCCCTCGGGATCGACCAGATTGGCGGTATCAGGTACGCCGGGCGGGCACTCTTGGGGCTGGAGGTGCGCCATGGTGATGGTCGGCAGCTGGAATGTGGAGAACCTGTTCTCCGACGGTGAGTTCGCGCCGTCCTCGGAGGCGGTATACCGGTCCAAGATCACCGGCGTCGCGCAGCTGATCCGGTCCGCCGGGGTCGACGTGGTCGGCCTGCAGGAGATCGGCGACCAGCAGGCGTTCGACGACCTGCTGGCCGAGCTCGGGTCCGGCTGGACCGGTGTGCTGTCGACGGCCCCCGACACCCGCGGCATCCGGGTCGCCGTCCTCTCGCGGCTGCCGGTCTCGGCGAGCAGCGAGACGGTCGACCTGGCGGCCCGGCTGGCACCGCTCCAGGCCGACGACTCAGGAGCGGTCACGACAAGGATGGGCCGGGGAGCGCTGCAGGCGCGGGTCGAGCTGGCCGACGGCCCGCTGTCGCTGGTCACCTGTCACCTCAAGTCCAAGCTGGTGACGTACCCGGGCGGTCTCTTCCAGCCCACCGACGAGGGCCAGCGAGCCCGCTACGCCGCCTACGCTCTCTACCGGCGGGCCGCGGAGTCGACCACCGTCCGAGGCTTCGCCGACACCCTGCTCGACGGCGAGGGCCGGCAGCGCCGGCTGATGCTGGTCGGTGACCTCAACGACGAGCCGCGGGCCGCCACCACCCAGATCCTGCACGGCCCTCCGGGCAGCGAGCTGGGTACGGCCGGAGCGCTGCGGCCGGACCAGGGAGACGCCTGGCGGCTGTTCAACCTCGCGCCGCTGCTGCCCGAGGGACAGCGGGCCACCCGCGTCTACCGTGGCCGCGGCGAGCTGATCGACCACCTGCTCGTGTCGCGGGCGCTGCTGGAGAGCGTGCTGACGGTGGCGACGGTGGCCGCCGGACCGTTGCCGTCGATCACCGAGGTCGCGAGCGCGCGGCAGGACGAGCCGACGTCGGACCACGCGATGATCGTGACCGAGCTGGCGCTGAACTAACGCGTCTCCACCTGCAGCAGGAGCAGGCTGCGCCCCGGCAGTGTCACCATGCCGCCCGCGTCGTGCGTCACCGGCGCGTCGTCCTCGCGGGCCGTACTCAGCACCTCGACGAAACCGCCCGGCAGGTCCGGCAGCCGGACCTCGCAGTCGTCGGCGCCGGCGTGCATCCAGACGACGTACGAGTGGTCGCTGATCACCTCACCGTGCGGACCGCGGGTGCGGATCGCGTCACCGGACAGCAGGAAGCCGAGGGTACGGAGCTCCGGGTCGTGCCAGTCGGCGCCGGCCAGCTCACCGCCGTCGGGGTGCAGCCAGGTGAGGTCCTTGCGCCCACCCTCGACCGACGGCCGGCCGACGAAGAAGTGCCGCTGGCGCAGCACATGGTGATCGGCGCGCAGCCGGAGCAGCCGGCGGGTGAGGTCGTGCAGCTCCGGCCAGGCGTCGTCGTCGCTCCAGTCCACCCAGGACATCTCGTTGTCCTGGCAGTACGCGTTGTTGTTGCCGCGCTGGGTGCGGCCGCGCTCGTCGCCGGCCACGATCATCGGAACCCCGGTCGAGAGCAGCAGGGTGGCCATCAGGTTGGCCGCCTGGCGGCGCCGGAGGGCGTTGACGTCCGGGTCGTCGGTCTCCCCCTCGACCCCGTGGTTCCAGGACCGGTTGTCGTCGGTGCCGTCCCGGTCGTCCTCGCGGTTCGCCTCGTTGTGCTTGCGGTCGTACGACGTGAGGTCGCGCAGGGTGAAGCCGTCATGGGCGGTGACGAAGTTGACCGACGAGAACGGATGCCTGCCGTCGTCCGCGTACAGGTCGCTCGACCCGGCCAGCCGCCAGGCGAGGTCGCTGATCGCCCCCTGGCCACGCCAGAAGTCGCGCACGCTGTCGCGGAACTTGTCGTTCCACTCGCACCACGGCGCGGGGAACGAACCGACCTGGTAGCCCTCGGCGGTGAGGTCCCACGGCTCCGCGACCAGCTTCACGTCGCGCAGCACGGGGTCCTGGCCGATCGCCGACAGGAACGGTCCTTGCAGGTCGACGCTCTCGCCGTCGCGGGCCAGCGCGGAGGCCAGGTCGAAGCGGAACCCGTCGACGTGCATCTCGGTGACCCAATACCGCAGGGAGTCCAAGATTAGCTGCAGCGCCTGCGGCTGCGTCGCGTCGACGGTGTTGCCGCAGCCGGTGACGTCGGCGTACGTGCCGTCGGGGTGATGCCGGTAGTACGCGAGGTCGCCATACCCCCGAAAGAGCAGCGACGGGCCCTCCGGACCGACCTCGCCGGTGTGGTTGTAGACGACGTCCAGGATGACCTCGAGGCCGGCGGCGTGCAGGTCCTTGACCATCTGCTTGAACTCGCGCACCTGCTGGCCGCGGCTCCCGGACGAGGAGTACGGCGCATGCGGTGCGAAGAACCCGACGCTGTTGTAGCCCCAGTAGTTTGTCAGCCCGTTGTCCGCGACCTTCTGCTCCGTGACGAAGTGGTGCACCGGCAGCAGCTCGACGGCGGTCACCCCGAGGTCGCGCAGGTAGCCGGTGACCGCGGGGTGCGCCAGCCCGGCGTACGTGCCGCGCAGCTCCTCGGGTACGTCGGGGTGGAGGGCGGTGAACCCCTTGACGTGCAGCTCGGCAACCACGGTCTTGGACCACCGCCGACGCAGCAGCGTGTCACCGGCCCAGTCGAAGTCGTCGTCGACCACGACCGAGCGGGGCACGAACGGTGCCGAGTCCCGGTCGTCGCGCTGGTCGGGGTCGTCCACGCGGTGCGCGAAGACCTCGTCGCGCCAGGTGAGCTCGCCGTCGATCGCCCGGGCGTACGGGTCGAGGAGCAGCTGGGCCGGGTTGAACCGTTGGCCCCGCGACGGGTCCCACCTCCCGTCGACCCGGAAGCCGTACTCCTGCCCGGCGCCGACGCCGACGACCAGCCCGTGCCAGACGCCGAGCGTGCGCTCGCTCAGCGGGAGCCGGGTCTCCGCGCCGGCGTCGTCGAACAGGCACACCTCGACACCGCTGGCATCTGGTGCCCAGACAGCGAAGTTCGTGCCGTCGGTCGTGACGCTGGCCCCGAGGGGTGCGTGGCCACCGGGCCACAGGGTCGCGCTGGTCATCGGGTCATCCTCCCCGATCGGCGCGCCGGCCGGAGCGGAAGGGCGGTGTCATAGGCTCCTCGCCACCGAGTTTCTGCTGCTGAGGAGGATCCGTGGGCGAGTTCGTACGCCTCGAGGTCGAGGACGGGGTCGGGACGATCCGACTGGACCGGCCGAAGATGAACGCGCTGAACGTGCAGGTCCAGGAGGAGATCCGGGTCGCCGCGCAGGAGGCCGCCACGCGTTCGGACGTCCGGGCGGTCGTCCTCTACGGCGGTGAGCGCGTGTTCGCGGCCGGCGCGGACATCAAGGAGATGGCCGAGATGTCGTACCCGGACATGGTCGAGCGCGGGGGGCCGCTCCAGGCGTCGCTCACCGCGGTCGCCCGGATCCCGAAGCCGGTCGTCGCCGCGATCACCGGGTACGCGCTGGGCGGCGGGCTCGAGCTGGCCCTGTGCGCCGACATCCGGGTCGCCGCCGACGACACGAAGGTGGGTCAGCCGGAGATCCTGCTGGGGATCATCCCGGGCGCCGGCGGCACACAGCGGCTCTCCCGGCTGGTCGGTCCGGCCAAGGCCAAGGACATCATCTTCACCGGCCGGTTCGTCGAGGCCGACGAGGCGCTGCGGATCGGCCTCGTGGACCAGGTGGTGTCGGCGGCCGAGGTGTACGAGGCTGCGCGGGCGTGGGCGGCGCAGTTCGCGAACGGCCCGGCGTACGCGATCCGGGCGGCCAAGGACGCCATCGACCGCGGGCTCGAGACCGACCTGGTGACGGGCCTGGAGATCGAGCGCCAGTTGTTCGCGGGGCTGTTCGCCACCGAGGACCGCGGCATCGGCATGCAGTCGTTCGTCGAGAGCGGACCCGGCAAGGCGAAGTTCGTCGGACAATGAGCGACCCGGCGCCGCACCCGAACGCGTCGGCCGCCGAGGTCGAGGCCGCGTGGCACGACACCAAGCTGGCCCAGGTGCTCTACCACGACTGGGAGGCGCAGACCTACGACGAGAAGTGGTCGATCAGCTTCGACCAGCGCTGCATCGACTATGCCCGGGACCGGTTCACCGCGGTCGCGGGCGACGCCGGCTGGCCATACCCGACCTCCCTCGAGATCGGCTGTGGCACCGGCTTCTTCACGCTCAACCTCACGCTCGCCGGTGTCATCGAGGACCCGCACGTCACCGACATCTCGCCGGGCATGGTCGAGGTGGCCAAGCGCAACGCCGACGGCCTCGGGTTCAGCATCGAGGGACGTGCCGCGGACGCAGAGACGCTGCCCTACGACGACGACACGTTCGACCTGGTGATCGGCCACGCGGTCATCCACCACATCCCCGACGTGGAGCTGGCCTTCCGCGAGATGCTGCGGGTGCTCAAGCCCGGCGGGCGGGTGGTGATCTGCGGGGAGCCGACGCGGTACGGCGACTTCGTGGCCCGCCGGCTGTCCCGGGCGACCTGGGCGGCGACCACGCGGCTCACCCGGCTGCCGGTTCTTCGGTCCCGGTGGGGCCGTCCGCAGGAGGAGCTCGACGAGTCGTCGCGGGCTGCTGCGCTGGAGGCCGTCGTCGACCTGCACACGTTCGACCCCGACACGCTGGCCCGCACGGTGGCCCGGGCCGGGGGAGTGGACGTCTCGACGGTGACCGACGAGCTGCTCGCCGCCTGGTGGGGCTGGCCGGTGCGCACGTTCGAGGCGGCGGTGCCCGCCGAGCGGCTCGGGGTGAGGTGGCGGATGTTCGCCTACCGGTCCTGGCGGGCGCTGTCGCGGGTGGACGCGGTGCTCGACCGGGTCGTACCCGACGAGCTCTTCTACAACGTGTCGGTGACCGCGCTCAAACCCTGAGCGCTTCGCGGGCCGGGCGGACGCCGCCGTTCGCACTGAGGTTGCACGTATGCATACTCAGCTTGCCGCCGACCTCGCGCGAGATAGACGTTCTCGGGGTCCATCGATGCCCGGCAAGCCCGGGATCGTCCATCTCGGCGTTCCGGGCGCCGGGCCAACGGTCGGCAGGCATGCTCTCTGCCGACATGTGTCCGCAGAATGCACGTGGGGCCGGCGACGGCGTGCGATCTGCCGACACATGTCCGCGGAATGTATGCGGCCCCGCGGCGCCGTTGCACCATCTGCCACCACTCGGCGCGACATCGTGCATAGTTCGCCGCAGGCTCGCCGGCAGTCGAGG
Source organism: Nocardioidaceae bacterium (assembly GCA_050699035.1). Taxonomy (GTDB): domain Bacteria; phylum Actinomycetota; class Actinomycetes; order Propionibacteriales; family Nocardioidaceae; genus WHTB01. The sequence goes on from JBOHDE010000009.1 coordinate 29,115, forward strand.
GTCGCGTGTCATGTGTCGGGCCTGACGCCGCGGGGCCGATGACACGCGACTGGCGGCTCGGGTGAGCTACAGACCGTCCACGACGGTGTCGCTGAAACCGTCCATCTCGGCCAGCTGCCGGGCGAAGCCCGCGGCACCCTTGGGCGCGAGGTGGAGTGCGTCGCGGCTGGAGCCGTCACCCCACCAGTCGCCGAACCGGTCGACCTCGAACAGCGGTACGTCGGCGGACGCGGCGAGCCGCCGCGCCGACTGCTGGCGCTTGGCGTCGTACCCACGGCCGGCCGCCTCGAGGTTCGCCTGGTGCGGCGGAGGGTACGGGATCTCGAACGCGAGCACGGTCACGCCGTTCTCGCGCAGCAGCCCGACCATCTCTTTGAACGACGCCTTCGCCTCGTCGTGGATGGTGGGATAACCAGGGAAGCCACGCTTCATCCGCTGGTCACTGGTCTTCTCCACCTGCGCGACTGTCATCGACGGGTGCGCGAGATAGCCGTCCGGCCGCAGGATGCTGTCGGCGTCGACGCGGTAGGCGTGCGACAGCTGGACGCCGGCCTGGGCCTGGGCGACCTGGTCGGGGCGGGATCGGAAGCGGAACAGCAGGTCCTCGCGGTCGCGGACGCAGCGCCGTTCCTCGGCGGAGCGCCAGTCGCGGTCACAGCCCTCGACGACCGACGACAGTGGCTCCCGGCTCACTTCGTCGCGGTAGAACAGGTCACCCTCCGCGGCTCGTGTGGAGATGCCGATCACCGCGACCTTGGGCAGCACGTCGTGGCGCTCCGCGTAGCGAACGACCAGCCGGTTGACGCCCCAGCGGGCCCGGCTGCTGGCCGCGTTGAACACCCGTACGGACTGACCGGCCTGCTGGGCCAGGGCGTCTCCGAGGATCGCCGGGTCGACGCCCTGCTGGGTCATCGAGTCGCCGAGCAGAAGTACGTCGGGGGCGCCGTCGCGCCACAGGTTGTTGACCATCGTCTCGAACGCCATGCCGTGGGTCGGCGCCTCGGCGAGCCGGTTGTCGGCGATCCACTGCTCGATCTGCTCGTCGGTGACGTCGGCGGGCATCTGCCCGGTCGGCGTGGTCCCAGGTGTCGGCGTCGGCGTCGGCGACTCGCCATCGGTGTGGGACGCCGGCTCGGCATCCGCCTGGAGCTTGCTGGCGGACACGCCGCAGGCAGCGACCAGCGCGGCCGTCAGGGAGGCGACGGCAGCGGCCCGCAGCGGGGCGACCCAGGACCTGGGTAGCAGATGAGGCATGCGCGCGAGGTTAGCAACCAGACGACCAGGATTCACGCCACGCGGCGCTGGCGACGTGACCTGGGTTACAGGGCTGGATGCGTGGGTGGACCTCAGGGGTCTGCGGGCATCGACTGGCGCGTTCCGTAGGGACAAACCGGACTGCGGGCCTACGCAACGCGCCAGTCAACGAAGTGGAGTGCCGGTCCCGTACCCAGCGGGAGGCACGACGTCCGAAGCCTGGGGCCCTCCACGGCTCTGTTCTTCGGACGTGCGCCCACCGCCGTGACCGACGAGTTTGCGGTCAACCGCGGCCGACGACAGCAAAGTCGTCGGTTACGACCGTCACACATCCAGCAGGCAATCTTTGACGCGCCGGTGCGAGCCGACACGCGCCGACCTGCAGGGGGATACAGTCCCGCACGTGCTGTCTCGGCGTACGCGTGACCCGCAGCAGGCGAGGCTGTTCGGCGTCGCCGGCCTCCGCTGGGTGTTGGCCCACCGAGCCTGGACGCCGTACTACCTGGTGCGTTACTGGCGGTACGCCATGCTCCGGCTCCGCCACCCGGACGTGGTCACCGAGGGCTTCGTGCTCCTCGGCCGACGGGTCGACATCGAGCTGCGCCGGGGCTACGGCCGGATCGTGCTCGGCCGCTGGGTGCACCTCGGCGACGGCACCAGCCTGCGCGCCCACGAGGGCACGCTGCGGATCGGGGACAAGGTCGTCTTCGGCTCGCACAACGTCGTCAACTGCTACCTCGACGTCGAGATCGGCGCGGGCACGCTGCTCGCGGACTGGATCTACGTCACCGACTTCGACCACGTCACCACCGACGTCACCCGGCCGATCAAGGACCAGGGGATCGTGAAGGCGCCGGTCCGGATCGGGCCGGACTGCTGGCTGGCCGCGAAGGTCAGCGTGCTCCGTGGCGCTGATGTCGGGCGCGGCTGCGTGCTCGCCGCCCACACGGTCGCCCGTGGGACGTACCCGGACTTCGCGGTCGTCGCCGGCATCCCCGGCCGGGTCGTCAAGGACCGGCTGGAGGTGTACGCCGACGACGCGGCCAACCGCGCATACCTGGAGCGGCTGGCCGAGCACACCCGAGACGTCGCCGAAGGCCGGATCTCTCAGCCGCCGCGCGCCCCGAAGAGCTGATTGCCCTCGGCGATCTCGAACGACGGTCGCGGCCGCGGCGAGGTCGTCGGCAGCCCGGCCCGGTGGTACCCCGCGAGTGTCCGCTCCGCCACGTCTGCCCAGCGGAAGTCGCGCTCGACCATCAGCCGTGCCTCCTTCTCGAGGCCGGCCCGCAGGTCGGCGTCGGCCAGCACACGGCAGACCGCCTCCACCCACGCCGTCGGGTCCTCGGGGTCGACCAGCAGGCCGGTGGTCTCGTGGTCGACCACCTCGGCGAGCCCGCCGACGTCGGCCGCGACGACGACCGTGCCCGCGGCCGCGGCCTCCAGTGCCACCAGGCCGAACGGCTCATAGCTCGACGGCACCAGGGCGACGTCGGCTCCCGCGACCAGGGTGGTCAGCTCGTCGTCGTCGAGCCAGCCGGTGAACCGCACGGCGCGGCCGAGCCGCAGCTCCTTCACCCGGGCCCGCAACGCCTCCTCCTGCCCCCCGCGGCCGGCGACCACCAGCCGGGTGCCCGCGTGCCGTCGGCGGATCCGGCGCAGCGCCGCCAGCACGGTCAGCACGCCCTTCTCGTACTCCAGGCGCCCGCTGTAGACCAGCAACGGGCCGCCGTCACGCCACTGGTCGGCGGCCGACTCGGCGAGGTCGGGCGGCACCGACCAGGTGTCTGCGTCGACGCCGTTCGCGATCACCTCGACCTGCGGCTCGGGTACGGCGAACAGCGTCGACACCTCGGCGGCCATCGCGTCCGAACAGACCACGACCCGGTCGGCCGACCAGGTGAGCCACCACTCGACCGTGTGGATCGCCCGGTTGAGCGGGGCCGGCAGCCAGCCCTGCCAGCGGCCGGCCTCGGTGGCGTGCACGGTCGCGACCAGCGGGCAGCCGTACGCCGCCTGCAGGTTCGCCGCCGTGTGCGCCACCAGCCAGTCGTGCGCGTGCACCACGTCGGGGCGCCAGTCGCCGAGGGCGGTCAGCGCGCCACGGGTGAGCGCGTGGTCGAGGCCCATGGTCCAGGCGAGCAGGTCGTCGATCGGCAGGTGGGGTGGGTCCTGGCGTACCCGGATCACCCTGACGCCGTCGCACCGCTGGTCGGTCACCGGCCCGCCAGACGTACCCGTGTCGCCGTCCGCCTGCTGGGTGAGGACGACCACGTCGTGACCTAATCGGGCCAGCGCCGTTGACAGGGCGTGGACGTGCCGTGCGAGGCCGCCGTATACCAGCGGCGGATACTCCCATGACACCATGAGAACGCGCATAGTTCGCGCGATGTTACATACCGGGTCACTCGCCGGCCGCTTTCGGTGCGACCGGCACGAGGAGGAGCACACGTGACGGACGACAGCACGGGAGCGGACAGGCCGGAGACGCGGTCGGCTCCACCGGAGCGCCGGTCGCCCCTGCCGGAGTCCCGGTCGGCTTCGCCGGCGCGCGAGCGCAGGGTGCCGGTGTCGATGCGGCAGGTCCGCGACGGCACCAACGCGGTCCGCAGCCGGATCGGCACCTTGGTGCGGATGGTCGCCTACGTCTGTGCCGCGATCCTCGCGCTCGGTGCGCTGCTGGTCGCGCTGGAGGCCAACCCGGACAACTCCGTCGTCCAGTGGCTGAAGGACGGCGCCGACACGCTTGCCGGCCCGCTCGGTGACCTGTTCACGTTCGAGCGCGACGACGGCACTCCGCACCCGGGCAAGAACGCCCTCGTCAACTGGGGGATCGCCGCCGTTGCCTACCTCGTCGCGGGCCGGATCGTCGAGCGCATCATCAAGCCCTGACCGCGACCGCCCAGAGGTCGAGGCAGCCGGCCAGGTCGTCGTCGCGCACCTCGAAGTCGTCGACTGTCACCGACGCGACCAGCTGGGTCAGGTCGTCGCTCCACGCCTCGGCCTCCGCCGCGACCTGGGCCTCGACCAGGTCGCCGTGCCGCTCCTCCCAGACGCGCAGCCGCGGGCCGTGGTGCAGACCGCGCAGCTCGGTCAGGGTGGCCGCGTCGGCGAGCAGGTCGTGCAGCTCGACCGCGTCGAGCTCGTGGGTGTGGAAGACGTTCCCCGGCGGGAAGGTCAGCCGGTTGGGCGTGGTCAGCACCACCTGCCCGCCGGGGGCCAGCACCCGGAGACACTCGCGGGCGAACAGCGGCTGGTCCCACAGATGCTCCACCGTCTGCAGGCTCACGACGATGTCGTACGCCCCATCCTCGAACGGTAGGGCGACCAGATTTCCCTGTACGACAGGGAGATCCGGGTACACCGACCGGACATGCTCGACGGTGTACGCGTCGTAGTCCACTGCGGTGACGGCCGCCGCCGAGCCGGCCAGCAGCGCCGCACCGTACCCTTCGCCGCAGCCGGCCTCGAGGACGCGCCGACCCGCCACCCGCGGGGCGAGCCGACGATAGGCGGCCTCGTGCCGGCGGAACCAGTAGTTCTCTGCCGGGAGGTCGGGGACGGTGCGCTCGCCGGTGATCTGCACGTCGGCCACCCTAAACGTGTGACCGAACCCATAGGACGCCCACTGGGCGGCCCGAGATACCAGCAGGTAAGTTCGACCGGCAACGGCAGGTGCGCAGCAGAACGGAATGCGCCCGCTCGTCGCCCTGGCGAGACCCGTCGGGACCTGAGCCACAGGAGGGCCACTCGGCCATGAACATTGTCGTCTGCGTGAAGTACGTGCCGGACGCGACCGGTGACCGGCGGTTCAACGACGCCGACCACACCGTCGACCGCGTCGGCGTCGACGGTCTGCTCTCCGAGCTCGACGAGTACGCCGTCGAGGAGGCGCTGAAGATCGTCGAGTCCGCCGACGGCTCCGAGGGTGAGGTGACCGTGCTCACGGTCGGCCCGGAGCAGGCCGCGGACGCGATCCGCAAGAGCCTGCAGATGGGTGCCCACAAAGGCGTACACGTGCTCGACGACGCGATCCACGGCTCCGACGCAGCAGCGACGTCGCTGCTGCTGGCCGAGGCGATCAAGAAGGTCGGCGCCGAGTCCGCCTGGGACTTGGTGATCTGCGGGATGGCCTCGACGGACGGCTCGATGAGTGTGGTGCCGGCGATGCTGGCCGAGCGGCTGGGCGTCGCGCAGGTGACCTTCGGGTCGGAGATCAGCGTGACCGGTGACATGGTCAGCATCCGCCGAGACGGCGACACCGCCACCGAGACGGTGGAGGCGTCGACGCCGCTGGTGCTCAGCGTCACCGACCAGTCGAACGAGCCGCGGTACCCGTCGTTCAAGGGGATCATGGCAGCGAAGAAGAAGCCGGTGGAGACCTGGTCGCTGGCCGACCTCGGCGTGCCGGCCGAGCAGGTCGGGCTGGCCGCGGCCTGGACGAAGGTCGACGCGTCCGCCGCCCGACCACCGCGTGCGGCCGGCACGATCGTGACCGACGAGGGTGACGGCGCCGCCCAGCTGGTCGAGTTCCTGGCCGGCCAGAAGTTCATCTGAGGAGTGATCGGTGATGACTGAAGTTCTCGTTCTGGTCGACCACGTCGACGGTGCTGTGAAGAAGACGACGTCGGAGCTGCTGACCATCGCCCGGCGTCTCGGCGAGCCCTCCGCGGTGTTCTTCGGGACCGGCGTCGAGCAGGCCAAGCAGACACTGGCCCAGTTCGGTGCGGCAAAGGTGTACGTCGTGGAGGACGCCGCCCTCAGTGAGTTCCTGGTGGCGCCGAAGACCGAGGCGCTGGCGCAGCTGGTCGAGAAGACCCAGCCGGCGGCGGTGCTGATCCCGTCGTACGCCGAGGGCAAGGAGATCGCCGGCCGGCTGTCGGTCAAGCTCGAGTCCGGGCTGATCACCGACGCGGTCGACGTGCAGCCCGGCGACGACGGTCCGCAGACCACCCAGTCGGTGTTCGCCGGGAGCTTCACGGTGACTGCGCAGGTCACTAAGGGCACTCCGATCATCACGGTGAAGCCCAACTCCGCGACGCCCGAGCCGACCGACGGTGCGGCCGAGGTCGAGCCGTTCGCGGTGACGATCTCCGACGCCGCCAAGACCGCCCGCATCGTGGACTCCAAGCCGCGTGAGAAGACCGGCCGTCCCGAGCTGACCGAGGCCGCGATCGTGGTGTCCGGAGGCCGCGGCACCGGTGGCAACTTCGAGCCGGTGGAGGCGTTCGCCGACTCGCTCGACGCCGCGGTCGGCGCGTCGCGGGCCGCCGTCGACTCCGGCTGGTACCCGCACTCGTACCAGGTCGGCCAGACCGGCAAGACCGTGTCGCCGCAGCTCTACATCGCGGCCGGGATCTCGGGTGCCATCCAGCACCGGGCCGGCATGCAGACCTCGAAGACGATCGTCGCGATCAACAAGGACGAGGAGGCGCCGATCTTCGAGCTGGTCGACTTCGGCGTCGTCGGCGACCTGCACACCGTGCTGCCGGCCGCCACTGAGGAAGTCGCCAAGCGCAAGGGCTGACCGTCCTGCTGGCGCGTCACGGCCGGACCGCCCATCGGCGCCGGTGGCTGGGCGCGCGCTCGGCCCCATGT
>JBOHDE010000010.1:0-34351 GCA_050699035.1 Nocardioidaceae bacterium
CACGTTCAGGGGCAGACCTGGGTAGGTGGCAGGTGGGTGAACATCTGGACGGGTCGGATCGGCAACCACAGCAGGTCTCGGTGCCCGGTCCCTCTCCAGTGCTACCGGTGACGCCGCTCAGAATGCGATGCCGAGCACGCGGTAGCGCACGTGGGTGGCCATCCGACTCTCGGCGACATGGATTGGCTCAAGCCGGATGGCTTTGGCCTCCAAACGGTCGAACAGGCGCTTTCCGTCGCCGAACAGCACCGGTGCGATGTGCAACGAGATCTCATCGACCATGCCAGCTTGGATGAACTGCTGCCCGACGTTGGCGCCGCCCATCACGCAGACGCAGCCATTGCCGGCGACCGCTGTGGCGCGTCCCAGAGCCGCTTCGATGCCCTCGGTAACGAATTCGTACACGCCGTTGTCCGGGCTGTCCTCCGGCGCCTGGTGGGTGATGACGACGACGGGTCGCCGCGCCCCGCCAGTCGGCCCATCGACGCCCCACGAAGGCAGCGAGTGGTCGTAGGTCGTACGCCCTGTGATCACCGCACCGTAGCGCTCAACAGCCGCTGTGAGCTCCTGCCGGCCAGCAGGGTCCTGATCCATGCTCCATTCATGCAGCGCCTCGCCACCTTTGCCGAGTGGACCGTCTGCAGTCTGGTGCGGGCCGGTGATGTAACCGTCCAGGGACATGCTGATATCGAAGATGGTGGTGGGCATTTCTCCTCCTTGGGCCATGTCCAGAGTCTGGGCACCGGAAACCGTTCATGTCTATCGAATGTTTTCGAACATGATCCTTTAGCAGCGCCATAAGATTGATCCAGCAGGGCGCGAACCAGCGCCGAGGCGGTGGTGACGCCGCCGCGCCTTCCGGGGTGCGATGGCACAGGGATCGCGCCAAGCACGACCGCCTCCGGCACGAGGGCGTACTCGCCAGGCGGCGCGGGTGTGCGGAGCCCCGAGTGCGCCCGGGTGGCCTCGTTGTTGCGGGGCATGAGGTTGCTGGCGGCCGGGACCGTTCGCGTACGCGGGTACGGTGATCCGGCCGCTGGGATGCGGATGCTCACCAGACGCTGCGGTTGTCCCATTCGTTGGCGGTGTCGGTGAGGGCGTCGAGGCCGCGCTGGATGGGGTTTTGTTGAGTGCTGCCTCGGCGAACACAGGCGACGAGCCGTCGGGTCGGGGCTGGTTTGCCGACGAGGGGGACGCGGGTCACGTCATGTCCTGGTGGAAGCGGCGCGAGTCGTGGCATCAGGCAGATGCCGTACCCGTGGGCCACCATGACGCCAATCGCGAACCAGTCGACGGCGTTGTGCGCGAGGCGGGGGGTGAATCCAGCTGACGCGCAGGCGGTGAGGAGGAGTTGATGTTGATCCTTGGGGTCGCCGGCGCGAATCCAGGTTTCTTCTGCCGCTTCGCGTAGTTCGACCCAGGCCCTGCCGGAGAATCGATGCTCGCCCGGAACCAGCAGATCCTGGGGCTCTTCAAGCAGCACGTGTTGTTCGAACCGGGGGTCGTCACGTGGGGGGCTGTCGGGGGCTGGGATAACAACGGCGATGTCCGTCCGCCCAGCGAGCAGCAGTCTGAACCGGTCGTTGCCGGGGTCCTCCCCGACCTCGAAGGTCATCTGAGGATAGCGACGCTGAAGGGTGCGCATCGCAGGCGCGATCAGGGCGGCCACAGCGGTGGCTACGCCGGACAGTCGCAGATGACCGGCCTGGCCGTCGCGATGCGTCTCCAGGTCTGCGGTCGCCCGCTCCCACTGCGCGTGCAGCGCGTCAGCGTGGGTGAGCAGCAGGTGCGCCGCCGCGGTGAGGCGTACCCGGCGTCCTTCGGGCTCGAGCAACTGGACGTCGAGCTCGGCGGCGAGTTGTCGAAGCTGCTGCGAGACCGTGGACGGGGTCAGGTGCAGCGCAGCCGCTGTTGCTGTGACGGTTTCCTCGGCGTAAAGCACACGTAAGGTCTGCAACCGTGGGTCAATCATGTGGCAAGGCTACATGGTAGCCTGCGGAAACATTCGTTAGACACGAACGGTGTCCGGTGCCCAGACTCTGGGCATGACCCAGACGATTCTCGCGGGCCTCGTGGCGGGCTACGGCCTCGCCGTGCCGGTGGGTGCCGTCGCCGTACTGATGGTGACCATGACCGCGCGCACCTCATTCCGGATGGGGGCTGCGGCCGCGATGGGCGCGGTGACCGCCGACGGTCTCTACACCGTCGCCGCGGTGCTCGGCGGAAGGGCCCTCGCCCGGACGATCGAACCGTTTGCGACCCCTCTGACCTGGATCGCCGCGCTGATCCTGCTCGCCATGGCGATCCGCATCGTTCGAACGGCGACCACGGCAAAAGGCACCGCATCTCGAGCGCTGACCCCGACAAGCGCGTGGCGCTCCTACCTCGTCTTTCTCGGACTCACCGCCCTGAACCCGTGGCCCGCGATCTACTTCGCCGCGCTGATCCTGGGACGACACGCACAGGGTGGCCTGAGCGGAACCGAGACCGTGGCCTACGTCAGCGCCATCCTCCTCGCATCCACCAGCTGGCAGCTCCTGCTCGCCGCCGGCGGCTCAGCCCTCGCCCGAACGCTCACCAGCCCCCGCAGCCAGAAACTGACCTCTGTCACCTCCGGCGCCCTGATCGGCGGCCTGGCAATCAGCATGCTCGCCACGGGCTGACCAGAGCCCGGCAGTCACAGTTTGCGGCGGCCGACCCGCAGCAAGAGGCGGACCGACTGGTCGTTCGCGCAACCCCTGCAAATGCATATTCTGCGCAACTCGCTGATCGCCTGCATGCATGGCCCAGCTTCGCCGGGCCGTCCCGTACCCACACAGGCTTGCCGCCCTCGCCTTGGGCAATAACAGGAACTCGTCCTTTCCGGACCCATGGATACGTCGGTCCGCGAGGATCCAGCGGGTCGTCCTCGCTCGTGACCGGACCACCGGTCCGCGCGTTCGACCACGGGCCCGATGAGCGCCCAACGGCAGCCCGTCGATGCTTGACAATCTTTGAAGCGTCGAACGCCACAACTGCGAGATCCGCAGCAGGACCGACGTCGTCGGCATCTTCCCAGACCGCAACTCGGCGATTCGTCTCGTAGGCGCCGTCCTCGCCGAGCAGCACGACGAGTGGGCCGAAGAACGGTTGCGGCGCGGGCGTCACGCCCCTAAAGTCAGAAGGACAGAGGTCTGACCCTTGACCTTGGGTTCGAGTGGACTGGGGAGTCAACGTGGCCGCTAGCAGAGACCCAAGCGCAGAACCATCACGTCGCGGTGGTCGACGCGACTCCGGCAGCCACGCGCGGCACCCATCGGAGAACTGCTTTGCGTTGACATCGGCAGTGTGTTGAGTGGTGGAGAGGCCGAACGCACTGTGGCTGAGCGGGCAGGCCGGGCCGCGACGGCGTATTTCCAGGAGCGCCGGCGGCCGCTGAGGTCGGGCACGGGCCGTGCCACCAACGTCCTCACCCGCCTCGCCGCCGTCACCTTCAGCGAGCCACCAGGTTCCGCGCCTACGTCGGTGACGCCGGCAGACGTGGCCACCCGCCGTTCAAGTCCGGGCTACCGTCGCCGGTGTCGGGGATCATCGAACGTCTCGCGATCCGAGGCATCGAACAGGTCGAGGGCGGCGACCTGCCCCTCGTCCTGGCGATGGGGCAACCCGTGACGCGGCTGCGAAGGACACTGCCGACCCGCCGGCCATCGCTGGCCCTCGACAACGCGTCACCTCGGCTTAGGGACATCCCCGTGATGCGGCCGGTCCGAGGCGACCTGGTCGCCGGTCTCAGCGTCGCCCTGGTCCTCGTCCCCCAGGCGATGGCGTACGCCGAGATCGCGGGCCTCGACCCGGTGCACGGCCTCTACGCGGCGGTCGCGGCTGCGCTCGGTGGCGCACTGGTGGGTTCGTCGCGCTACCTCCAGAGCGGACCGACAGCGGTGACCAGTCTGCTGACCTTCGGAGCGCTCGCCGTCTTCGCGGACCCGTACACGGCGCAGTTCGCCCTGCTCGCGGGGCTGCTGGCCGTCGCGGTGGGGCTCATCCGCCTGGGAGTGGGGCTCGTCGGTGGTGGTCCTATCGCCTACGTGATGTCCCAGCCCGTGGTGGTGAGCTTCACCTCAGCCGCGGCCATTCTCATCGTGGCCTCGCAGATCTCCACGCTGGTCGGCGTCGAAGGTCACGGCTCAAACCCGCTGCTCACGGCCTTCAGTGCCCTCCGTGACCCCGGCGCCTGGTCGATGGTGGACCTCGCACTGGGAGCATTCGCGATCATCGCCATGCTCGGCGGGCGGCGGATCTCCCCCGTGTTCCCGGGTGCACTGCTCGCCGTCGTGGTCGCCACCGCCTGGAGCGCGTACGTCGACTACGACGGAAGGATCCTGGGCGAGATCTCCTACCGTCTGGCAGTGCAGACCGGCCTCCCCTGGCGTGATCTGGGATCGCTCATCCTGCCGGCCTTCGTCATCGCCTTGGTCGGGTTCGCCGAACCGGCGGCGATCGCCCGTCGATACGCTGCCGAGGACCGCGAACCCTGGGACTCCAACAAGGAGTTCATCGGCCAGGGGCTGGCCAACATCGCGGCCGGCTTCGCCGGCGGCTACCCCGTCGGCGGATCGTTCTCACGGACGGCTCTGAACCGATTCGCCGGGGCACGGACGCGGTGGAGCGGCGCCTGCACCGGGCTGGTCCTCCTCGCCATGCTTCCCTTCACCAGCGCACTCGCGCCTCTGCCCACCGCGGTGCTGGCCGGCATCGTCATCGCGGCGGCGGTCACGCTGGTCGACGTCGTCACTCCGGTCCGGCTCTGGCGCTGGTCGCGTCCGCAGTTCGCCGTCGGCGCGACCACGATGATCGCCACTCTGGTGCTTGCACCCAGGGTCGAGAGGGCCGTCCTGTTGGGCGTCGGCATGGCGCTAGCGGTGCACCTGTGGCGCGAGGTCCACGTCAGTGTCCCGTCGAGGACCGAGGGTGACACGCTGCATCTGTTTCCCTCCGGCGTCCTCTACTTCGGGTCGGCTCCCGGGATGGAGAAGGCAGTCAACCGGCTGATCGCTCAGCAGCCCACGTTGTCGCGCGTGGCCATCCACCTCAACGGGCTCGGCCGGGTCGACCTCACCGGGGCGTTGATGCTGCGCGATCTCGCTGAGGACGCAGGGACCTCAGGAGTGACGGTCGAGGTCCTCGAGGCCCGTCCCCACATGGCACGGGTCCTGACCCGGGTGCTCGGTGAGACGACAACAGTCCACGTCATGGGCGAGGACGTCCCAGACACGTGACAGTCTCGAGTCACACCACCGAGAGCGGGAGCGACCTGCCGGCCAGACTCCGGTGGACGACCGGTAGCTCCGCTGCGATGCGACGCAGCTCGGCGACCGAACGAGCCCGGGGCGCGGAGACCATCGCGGGGACGCCGGTGTCACCGGCCTGGCGCAGCTCGATATCGAGTGGGACCGCTCCGAGCACCGGAGCCGCGATCGCCTGGGCAAGCCGCTCCCCGCCGCCCGACCCGAACAGAGCAGTGCTCTCCTGGCACGAGCCGCAGACGAGCTCGGACATGTTCTCCACCACGCCCGCGACGGGCATCCGCGCGTTGCGCGCCATCCGGCCGACCCGCTCAGCCACCGTCTGTGCGGCGACCTGAGGGGTCGTGACCGCGATCAGCGCGGCGTCCGGGACCAGCTCCAGCAGCGACATCGTGATGTCGCCGGTGCCCGGGGGCAGGTCGATCAGGAGTACGTCGAGCTCTCCCCAGTGCACGTCGGAGAGAAACTGTTCGAGGGCCTTGTGCAGCATCGGCCCGCGCCACACGACCGGCTCTCCGTCCGAGACGAAGAATCCCACCGACATCAGCGCCACACCGTGTGCATCCACCGGGAACATCAGCCCCTTCAGCGCCACGGGCGCCCGCCGGACTCCGAAGAGCTGGGGGATGGAGTACCCCCAGACATCGGCGTCAAGGATCCCCACTCGCTTGCCCTGCTGGGCAAGCGCGGCGGCGAGGTTGGCGGTGACGGTCGACTTGCCGACCCCGCCCTTGCCGCTGGCGACTGCGTACACCTGGGTCAGTGAGTCGGGGCCGAACCTGTGGGTGCCTTCGGGCGTGTCACCGCGCAGGCGCGCGGCGAGCCGCATCCGTTCGTTCTCGCTCATCGCCGCGAAGGACACCTCGACGCGTTCGACACCGGCGACCTTGCTGACTGCTGAGGTGACGTCGGAGCCGAGGGTCTCCTTCATAGGGCAGGCGGGTGTGGTCAGCCGGACGGACACCTTGACGGTGCCCGACCGGTCGGCGACGACGTCCCCTAACATCCCGGCCTCGGACAGGGGCAGATGCAGCTCGGGGTCGATGACCGTGCCGAGGGCGGCGTGCACCGCAGCGAGGTCGACGTCCGCCGCGGAGTGGCGGCGCGGGAGAAGGTTCACGGTGCCACCACCCCAGAGGACGGAAGGCTGACCCGGTACGCGGAACGCTTCGGCGTGACGTGGCGCATCATGAACTCCGGGCGGCGCAGACCACCGGGGCCGGGGCCGGGGCGGGTCATCTCGAGCCAGCGGCGGTACACCTCGCGGGACTTGTCGACGTCGACCTCGACGTCGCCGTACTCGTCATCGGGATGGGCCTTCTCGATCCGCACCTTCTGGTGCCAACAGTGCATGCCCGACACCGGGTCCGGCTGGACCGGGAAGGCGAGGTTCTGGTGCACACCTGGGTCGTCCCAGTAGATCCGTTCGGAGTCGGGGTCATCGCTCGTGAACGGCTTGATCCCGTCGGTGTACCGGAGCCGCCAGATCCCGTTCTCGGACCGGTTGAGGTCGACCTTGCCCATCGCCCATCGGCTGCCGGGGTGGCCCTCCTGCGTCCAACGGCCCATGTGATGCGACAGCCCCACCACACCGGGGCGGATCGCCTCGGTGGCCCAGACGCGGACGACGAGGTGGCCGATCTCGGTCGAGACCCGCACCAGGTCGCCGGTGGACAGGTCGAGGCCGTCGGCATCGGCCCGGTTGAACCACAGCGGATGGGTGTTGCTGATCTCGTTGAGGTACTTCGCGTTGCCCGAGCGGGTGTGGATCAGCGTGGGCAGGCGGAAGTTAGGCATCAGCACGAACTCGTCGTTCGAGCGGTCGATCTGCCGTGCCGACACGTGCGACTCGATGTAGCCCGGCGTTGCCTGCTCGGGCCAACCCCAGTCCGCGAGGGTGGTGGAGAACAGCTCCAGCTTGCGCGACGGAGACAGCCAGCCGGCGGTCTTGGTGCCATCCTCGTGTACGACACCCACCGCCCCGGCCTCACCGACCAACGGCGGCGCATGGTCCATCGTGACCGGCTTGCGCAGCACACCCTTGTCGTCGGCAGTCGCCCCGTCGAGCTCCGCCTCGCTCAACGGTCGCTCGTCGAGGCGGTAGATGCCCTTCTCCACCTCGAAGACGCCGTACTTCCGCATGTACGCGAGTGGGGTGAGCCCCTGCTCCTCGGCCGCCTCCGGCAGACCGGGGACGCTGGTGCCGAACAGGGTGTCGTAGTACTCGTCCTGGGTCATCTTCTCGCCCGGGTGGGCCTTGGACTCGAAGTGCTTCCTGATCCCGAGGACACCGTCGGGATCGATCTGCCAGGAGAGCTCGAACCAGAACTCGTTCTCCTCCCATACCTCACCTGGGTTGGCGTCACGGCTGTCCTGAATCGGCATGCCACGCTGCTCCATGGCGACCCGTTGCACCGGTTGCCGGAAAGCGAGCCACCGTGAGGTGTGCGTCTCGAAGGACATCGTGTCGTGGCGTTCCGACGCATGGCCCATCGGGAGCACGTAGTCCGCGAAGGTCGCCGACTCGCTCCACGTCGGGGTGAGCGCGACGTGGAGCCCCATCTTGCTCTCGTCCTTCAACACGTCGATCCAGGTGAACCCGTCCGGATTGACCCACAGCGGGTTGTAGACCCGACTGAAGTAGACGTCGAGCTTGCCGCGACCGTCCTTGAGCAGGTGCGGCAGCAGGATGGACATCTCGTTGGTGGTGAGTGGATACTCCGGCGGCCAGAGCAGCTCGCTCCAGATGTCGTTGGGCTCCGGCATGTCCGGGTAGTGCGCGATGAACTTGTCCCAACCGTTGGGGTGGGTGCCGCCGACGGTGCCGACACTGCCGGTCAGCACGTTCAGGAAGAACAGGCTCCGGGTGATCTGCCACCCGCCGAGGTTGCCTGCAGCGGCCGAACGCCAGGTGTGCGTCGCGAGCCGCGGACCCGCGTCGGCCACGATGCGCGCCAGCTCGGCGATCTGCTCGACCGCGACGTGGGCTTCCTGCGCGGCGTACTCGAAGGTGTACTTCGCATAGTCGTCGGTCAACCGGTCGAGGAACACCTCGAACTCCTTGGGGGCGTCCGGATGCAGCCGCTCGAGGTAGACGTCCCAGTTGACCCAGCGCCGGATGTACTCCTTGTCGATCGCGCCCGTGCGCAGCAGGTACGAGGAGACGGACAAGAAGATCGCTGCCTCGCTGCCGGGCCACGGCGAGATCCACAGGTCCGCGAGCGACGCGGTGTTGGACAGCCGCAGGTCCAGGACCACCAGCTTGGCGCCGTCCTGCTTGGCCTCCATGATGCGCTGGGCGTGCGGGTTGAAGTAGTGCCCGGTCTCCAGGTGGCTCGACAGTAGGAGCATCACCTTCGCGTTCGCGTAGTCCGGGGACGGTCGGTCGTAGCCCATCCAGTGGGTGTACCCGCTGCGACCACCCGAGGAGCAGACGTTCGTGTGGCTGTTGTGCCCGTCCACGCCCCATGCCTGCAGGACCCGCTCGGCGAAGCCGTCCTCGCCAGGGCGACCGACGTGGTACATCACCTCGTCCTTGCGGTCCTCGACGATGGCCTTGCGGATCCGGCCCGCGATGTCGGCCACCGCCTCGTCCCAGGAGACTCGCTCGAACTGGCCCGACCCGCGCTCGCCGACCCGCTTCAGGGGGTGGAGGATCCGGTCCGGGTCGTGCACCTGGTTGATCGTCGCGGGGCCCTTGGCGCAGTTCCGGCCACGGGACCCCGGATGGGCCGGGTTCCCCTCGAACTTCTTGATCGACAGGTCCTCATGGTCCACGTAGGCCAGCAGCCCGCAGGAAGACTCACAGTTGAAGCAGATCGTCGGGATCAGCGAGTACGAGTGGGGCACCTTGCGCGGGTGCGCCTTCGCGTCGTACTCGATGTGGTTGTCCCAGGTCTCCGGGGGCGGGAAGTTCCGGAGCCGTTCGTGCGTGCGCGCACCGGGAAGCGGGACTTCCTGCGTCTCACGATCCTGCTCAGCCGACATGACTCTTCCCTTCCACGTACTCGGATGCGGAGGCAGGTACGGTCACGAGAGTGGTGGGTCCTGTCCGGCGCGGACGAAGACGCTCTCGTAGGCCAGCAGCGCGGGTTGGACAGCCAACCCCGCGAGCGCCACGAGGACGACGGACATGCCGGCCAGCGCGAGCCCGCCGAGGACGAGCGCGACCACAGTCGGGAGGACGGCGGCCCACCAGAACGTCCCGGCGTACCGCCCGCTGGTGACGATGTGCGCTGCCACTGCGGCCTGACGGCTCGGGTGCTTGCCGGAGTACTCGAGCCCGAGGATCAGCAGGTGCAGGACCGCCGAGGCGACGAACACCACGGTGATCAGCTTCCACGCAGCGTCGGTCAGGTCGGCGAAGACTCCGGCGACGGCGAGAGCCCCGCTCCCAACCATCATCGCCTGCGCCAGGAGGTGCCAGAACAGCACCGGGGACTGCCATAGGTCGCGGCCCTCGGCCTGCCCGAACAGGAACGCGGTGTAGCCGGCCATCAGCGCGCTGACCGGGATCCCCAGCACAGCCAGCACCGTCATCAACCAGCCGATGTCGAGGGCCGCGGCCAGCAGCCACAGGAGCGCTCCACCCGAGAACGCCGTCAGGACGTAGGCGCCCAGCACCAGCCACGAACTGAGGTTGGACTTCAAGAAGATGTAGAGGAACCGCTCCGGACGCTTGAGGTCCCAGACCAGGAGCCCGCCGGTGGTCGCCGCACCGAAGAGCCCGAGGAGCGGCGCCACAAAGTCGCCCAAGGCGCCCAGGTCGACACCGAGGAGAACGGCGAGGGCGGCCAGTGCGAGTGCACCTGCGCCGACACCCTTCGTCCACAAGTAGGTGACGACCTTCCAGCCCCACGGACGAGGGTGCGCGGTGTTCAGCGTGGTCCGCGCCTTCGTCGCCGGGTCTCCCGGAAGGTCGCCAGCGGTCGTCAGCCGGTGCGCGTCGGGCTTCGCCCAGATGTAGGTGTCGTCGACCGGCGCAGCCAACGGGTCGAGCACCGCACGATCCGCACCGAGGTAGAACACGTTCGGTCCCGTGTTCTGCTCCGGCGACCGGACCTGGGTCTGCTGCGTCGACACGAGCCGGGAGATCCCGCTGGTCGGGTCGTCGAGGTCACCGACCCAGATCGAGTGCGTCGGGCACACCACGACACAGGCGGGCTCGAGGTCTTCGTCGATCCGGTGTGCACAGAAGTTGCACTTCGCTGCGGTGTTGGTATCCGCGTCGATATAGATCGCGTCGTACGGGCAACCCTGCATGCAGCTCTTGCAGCCGATACACCTGTCCCGGTCGAAGTCGACGATGCCATCGTCACGCTTGAACAGCGCCTGGGTCGGGCAGATCTTCACGCACGGAGCATCGGTGCAGTGGTTGCACCGCATCACACCGAAGTCCCTCGTGGTGGCGGGGAACTCGCCCTGGTCGACGTACTTCACCCAGGTGCGGAACTGCCCGACAGGCACCTCGTGCTCCGTCTTGCAAGCCACCGTGCACGCATGACATCCGATGCACGTGCGCTGGTCGATCGCAAAGCCGTACTGCACCGGTGGTTTCCCGTCTCCCCGCTCAGTGGATAGAGGTCTGTCCATTGAAGCATGGCTGGAGTCACGCAGCAAGCGATGTCCGCCCCCGCCTGCGGCGCGCGGTGGTCAGGAGCTCGGGTCAGGAGCTCGTGGCCAGGTGCTGCTCGACTCGATGCCGAAGCTCCTCAGCTGCCGCAGCCAACGTCGCGGTCGCCTCCTGATGCCAGTCGGCACGCCGCGCTGCCGCGACCCGCGCGCCGGCGAGCGCGTCGCGCACGGGCTCCGGCGCTGGCCCGCCCAGCACGGTGTGCGCGGCAACGAAGCCGTGTGGGTCCAGGGCACGGCGAACCTGGTCGTCACTGAGTCCGGCCGTCCGCTCGAGTACGTCCTCGGACGCTTCGTCGAGGAGGTCGGCACCGACGTCCTGCGGGCGAACGCCACGTTGGACAGCCAGGCCGACCAACCTGCCCACCACGCGGTGTGCCGTGCGGAAGTCGAGCTCGGTCTCCCTGTGCAGGACAGCCGCGAGCTCGGTCGCCGTCGAGAACCCGGCCCCGGCACGCTGAGCCATCCGTTCCCGGTTGACCGTCAGCGACCCCAGCGTGCCGGTGAGAAGCTCGAGCGAGTTGGCGACCTCCTCGCAGGAACGCAACGTCGGGGGCACCATCTCCTCCTCGACGTCCTTGATGTCCCCGAAGTTCGTGTTGTGAAGCGCTCCGAACGCCGCGACCATATCACCGACCGCGTGGGCTGCTCGGGCGCGGACGTACTCGAACGGGTAGGCGTTCTTCTTCTGCGGCATCATGCTGCTCGAGCCGGCGAATGCGTCCCCGATCTCGACGAGTCCGAACTCGTCTGTGTGCCAGACGTACAGGTCCTCGCACAGCCGGCTCAGGGTGGTCGCCAGGTTCGCCAGTGCCGCTGTCGTCTCCAAGGCGTAGTCGCCCGAAGCCACGCAGTCGATGGTGTTCACCCTCACCTCGTCGAACCCCAGCAGGTCGGCGACGAGCTGGCGATCGATCGGGTAGGAGGTGCCGGCCAGCGCCCCGCACCCCAGCGTGCACGCGTTCGTGGTTCGGTAGGCGCTCTGGATCCGGCCGGCATCTCGATCCAGCGCATCGACGACCCCCAGCAGGTAGTGACCCAGCGTCGAGGGCTGTGCCGGCTGCAGGTGCGTCCACTGCGGCATCACGGTGTCGCCCTCTACCTCGGCGATGTCCAGCAAGCAGTCAGTCAGTCGTGCCAACCGCTCGCTGACCGTGAGAATGCGGGTCCGCAGCGCCATCCTTGTCAATGGCTCCGGCCGGGTCCGGGCGAGGTTGATCTGTCCAGCGGCATCCGGGCCGGCGAGCTGCGCGAGGCGGTTCTCCACGTGCGAGTAGAAGTACTCGTACGCGGGGTTGAACTCGACGAACGCTGCAGCTCCCTCTGACGACATGCGCTCAAGCGCCTTGAGAAGACTCGACACGTGTTCTGGTCGCACGACTCCCGTGTCAGCCAGCATCAGCGCCCACGCTGTGTTTGTCTCCAGCAGGGCGTCGAAGTAGTTGTCGAGCATGAACCTGAAGCTGGGCTCGAGCACGGTGCGGGTATAGACGGCCCCGGGTGGAGCGGAGAGCCGATGACGCGAAATCGAGTCAGTCTCTTCTGTGGAGGGCATGCTTCTTCCCCGTCGGATGCCTCGCGGCCTCGGTTGACCTGATCCACATTACGTGCCCTCGACGGCGAGGAGGCATGGGGTCGTCAGGGGAGGTAAGAAGTCAGACCTGCGGTTATGATGGTGCCCTCAGTCAGCCTCGAAAGGTCGCGTGGGTTCAATGGCTACGGACATCGCGCCGGTCGACTCCGACGATTGGCGCCCGGTCGGCGGCGGGACGCTCAACTCGCGCATCCGTCTCGAAATCCTGCGGTTCATGACGACGCACAAGCTCGCAGCCGGTGACCGCCTCCCGTCGGAGCGAGAGCTCGCCGCCACGCTGCGGGTGAGCCGCCCCTCCCTGCGGGAGGCCGTTCGCTCCTTGCATGCCGAAGGGCGCCTCGTGGTGAAGCACGGCCAAGGAGTCTTCGTCGCCGAGCCGGCCGCCCAGCGGACTCTGAGAGAGTCGATGGCCAGACTGGACCACAACCTGTCGGAGCTGTTCGCGATGCGCGAGGTGCTCGAGGTTCCTGCTGCGCAGTGGGCGGCCCAGAAGCAGGACAGCATCGCGCTCGAGGCTGTCCAGGCTGCCTTCGAGCAGCTCGACAGTGCGCTCGCCGAGGAGCCCAAGAGCTATGACCGGCTCCAGCAGCTCGACGCGGAGTTCCACATCCGGATCGTGCAAGCCGCCGGGAACCGCCTGCTCGAGCAGACGCAGGGAGTGCTGAACGAGCTGATGCGGACGGGCATGCAGACCACGTTGGCGATCGAAGGGCGCGCCGAGCAGTCCAGACAGGAGCACCAGCGGATTCTGGACGCCCTCTTCCGAGGTGACGCGAAGTCTGCGGCAAGGGCCGCACGGGCACATGTCAAGAGCGCCGGCAAGGCTGCGAACCTACGGATCCAGGAAGTGACGGCGGAAGGCATCGCCGCTGCCGAGACGACTGCGTCGGAGTGATCAGCCGATCAGCGAACGCACTGCCTGGAGCGACGACGCCACCCCGCTGGCCACGATCACCCCGATCGTGAGCCGTCTGAACAGCACGTACGGCAGCCGCGGGCCGAGTGCGACCCCGAGAAGGTTCCCGGCCAGTCCGATCGGGACCCACACCAGCAGCGCCGACCACACCCAACCAGACGGTGCCTGACCCAGCTGCGACAAGATCAGCAGGGTCACCACGTTCCCGAGGACGAAGTAGACGGCAAGATCGGCCACTATGTTCCGAGCGGTGGCTCGGTCACCGGTCAGAAGCAGGGCAGGTGGCACCCCGTTCAGACTCGTGGTCACCCCCAGGAACCCGCCCATCCCACCAGCCACGAGCACCAGCGAGGGGCTCGACTCACGGCCCTGCGCATGGCTGCTCCCCTGCGCGACTGCGGCCACGGCCACCAGCGTCACGACCCCGGCCCCCAGCTGGATCACCTCAGTGTCGAGGCGGCCACGGGTGACCACGCCCAGCAGAATCCCTGGCAAGCTGCCCACCAGCAGCAGACGCGACCTGGCCCAGTTCACGTCTCCGTGTCTCCGTGCGACGACGCTGATCCGGCTCGCCAGTCCGACGACCAGGTTGATGACGACGACGTCGCCGAGCGGGACCCCGACCAGGAGCAACAACGGCAGCGCCACGAGCCCGTACGCGAATCCGACGACGCCGGCCAAGAACGTGGCCGAAAGGATCACCAACGCGCCGAGCGCCAGAATGGAAGGGTCAACCACGCGGCGGCCCCGACACGAACGCCGGCGAGTGCGCCGCCGTCAGCACGAGCTCCGCGGCATCACGCGCTTCGGTACAGCTTGGTGATGGTGAACTCACGATGACCGAGGGACTCGGCCGCGGTCAGTCGGCCGTTGATCGTCCGCTCGACGATGTCGATGAGCTCGTCACCAGCGTCCTCGACCGACCGCCCACGCGTGAGCATGTCTGAGCAGTCGACGTCCATGTGGTCGGCCATGGACACAGCCGTCTTGGGGTTGGCCGTGATCTTCACGACTGGCTGGATCGGATTCCCGATCACGTTGCCCTGACCGGTCGGGAAGAGGTTGACCACCCCACCGGCGGCAGCCATCAATGTCACGCACTCCGCCGCGGCCGATGACGTGTCCATGAAGTGGAGCCCGGCTCGAGTCGGCGCTTCGGCCGGAGCCAGCGCACCCACGACCGGCGCGGTCCCCGTCTTGACGATGTTGCCCATCGCCTTCTCTTCGATGGTCGAGAGCCCGCCGGCGATGTTTCCCTGGGTCGGCTGCGAGCCGAGGAGGTTGGCACCGGTGGCCTCGATCATCTCGATGTAGCCGTCGTAGAACTCCTGGAACCGGTTGCGCACCGAGTCGTCGATGCAGCGCTCGGCGATCAGGTGTTCACCACCGGTCAGCTCGCTCGTCTCGCCGAAGATCATCGTGCCGCCCGCCTCGACCCACTTGTCGCTGAGGTACGCCGTGATGCGGCAGGACCCGAGGCCGGTCGTGGTATCCGACTCGCCGTCCTTGGTGGTGAGCAAGATCTCGGAACGCTCCACCGGCTCCCGCTGGAGCTCGCTGGCCTCCTGCATGTACCCCTGCGCGACGCGAGCGGCGCGCTCGATGACCGACAGGTCGCCGAGCCCCTCGATCGAGATGCCTTCGACCGGCTTGCCGCCCTTCGCGATGCCTTCGACGATCCGGTTCGTCCAGTTCGGCTCGATGCCGATGACGACCACCGCTGCCACGTTGGGGTTCGAACCGGTCCCGATCAGGGTCCGGAAGGTCAGGTCGAGGTCCGCTCCGAACTGGAGCCGCCCGAACGCGTGTGGCAGTGCCAGGGTGCCGGGGACCAGTGCGGCGACTCCTTCGGCCGCCGCGTTGGACAGGTCGTCAACCGGCAGGATGGCGACATGGTTTCTGGTGCCGACGGCGCCGTTGGGACGACGGAAACCGGTCAGGCGACGCTGTTCTGCCACCGTGCACTCCTCACGTTGTGGGTGTGGACGTAGTCACCCTTGACGATGTCTGCTGTCGCGATTGCTGTCCGAATGCCGTACTCGACCACATCCGAGCCAGAGCTCGTGTCTGCCAAGGCCACCTTGTGGCCAAGCGGGATCTCGCCGCGTACCTTCACTTCGACACTGGGCGACCCGTCCAGGTATCCGACGATGGCGTCGCCCGGCTCGACATCCCGGACTGCGACCGCCACGGCGTCGCCGGACATATGCGCCAGGAAGGTAGGACCTTGTTCGGCCATGTGCAAACCACCCTTTCTGGTCAGTGGTCTGACCTCGCTGGCACCCTAAGGCGTTGGCCTGCCTGCTGTCAACAACCCCCGCGCACCGGGGCGGCCCTCGATGTGAGCGGCGGGCGCTGACCGGTTGAGAGGCTCGTACTCGCAGCCGGCTTGTCCACCCGCTGCTCCGCGGGACGCTCGCCGGTCAAAGATTGCCCAGTTGGGGTTCTCCTGCTGGAGGTGTGGGTGCGTCTTTCGCCAGCGGTTCACCGCGACCGCTCGCTCAGTCCCGCCTGGTCCGGCCGCGCGGTGACGGTCGTAACCGACGACTTTGCTGTCGTCAGCCGAGGTGGACAGCAAACTCGTCGGTTACCGCGGTGGATGGCCCGACCCGGACATGCCCGCCGGCCACGACGTCACCCTCCGAACCGACATTCTGAGCCCGGAATCGGGGCCGAAAGTGACGGTTCGAGGGGTGAAGTCGCCCATCCACGCCGAGATCGGGCCGGGTCGTCGTCTGCCGACAGGCGTCCGCGGAATGCAGGCAGGTCCGGCCGCCGGCACCCCGGTCCCCGCCACGGTCATCGGCCCGGCGGCGTCAGGCCCACCACATGACACGCGACCGACCGGAACCGGTCAAGGCGATCGCCGGGCTCCTTCTTCCCAGGCCTACGCAACGCGCCAGTCAAGGGGTCGCAAGTCAGACTCCGCCACACCCGGCCCTCATCACCCTCACCTAGCCCGACCTGGACGGCCACCGACCCACCCTCCCCGGCCGAAACTGACCCACACATCAGCCTACGGCCACGCACTTGACGACTGGGCGCGGTAACGGTAGACAAAGAGGGTGGCCGCAAGGTCAGACCTCTTACCCTCGGAGCCCAATGTCGACGGAACCCGAAGCAGCCCCTCTGCGGGTGCGGATCCGAAGAAGCGCGGACCAGGCCCAGGAGAGGTTCGAGGTGGAGCGCTTCCCTGCGATGACGGTTCTCGACGTGCTCCTGGCCATCCAGCGCGAGAGCGACCCCTCGATCGGGTTCCGCTTCTCGTGTCGCGTGGCGATGTGCGGAACCTGCACCCTCCGCGTCAACGGTCGCTCGGTCCTGGCCTGCCAGGCACTCGTGCAGGACCATGCCGGTGAGATCGAGATCGGCCCGATGGCAGGCTTTCCCGTCGTTCGCGACCTCGTCGTCGACATGACGCCCTTCTGGGAGCAGTGGGCGCGCATCACTCCCTACCTGGAGCCGAAGGAGTCGCTGACCGAGCCTGCCACGGTGCGTCCCGACTCCGAGGAGCGGGAGGCCATCGACGGGGCTTTGGACTGCATCCAGTGCGGTGCCTGTTACTCCAGCTGCGGCGTCTCGGGGCAGCACAAGACGTTCCTGGGGCCGGCCGCTCTCACCCGAGCGATGGTCCTGGTCAACGACTCCAGAGATGCCTCCGGACGGAAACGCCTCGCCGTCGTCTCAGGTCAGGACGGGGCAGACCGTTGCCACCTGATCTACGGATGTACCGGGGTCTGCCCCAAGGATCTTGACCCGGCGCAGGCCATCCGCCGCATTCGCACCGGCAGGGTGGAGGACCGCTGATGAGTACCTCCTCGTGGGACGAGATCCGCACCGACGTCGCTGTCATCGGCAGCGGCGGCGCCGGGCTGATGGCCGTTCTCCACGTGCATGACGCGGATCCGGAGCTCGACATCACGGTGATCAGCAAGGGAGCCGTCGGTCGCTCGGGATGCACTCGAATGGTGCAGGGCGGCTACAACGCGGTGCTGAACCCGATGGACTCCATCGACAACCACTTCAAGGACACGTTGGACGGCGGGAAGTACCTCAACGACCAGGAGCTGGCCTGGACGCTGGTCAACGATGCCCCCAAGGTCATCCATGAGCTCGAGACCAAGGTCGGGTGCTTCTTCGACCGGGCTGACGACGGCACCATCAAACAGAAGGCCTTCGCGGGCCAGTCGTTCGACCGGACGGTGCACCGCGGTGACCTCACCGGCATCGAGATCATGGCCAGGCTTCGGGACCAGATGTTCCGCGTCGGTCCCCGGGAGCTGGAGGACGTCAGAGCGCTCGACCTGATCCGCGCTTCGGACGGGTCCGTCGCCGGCCTCACCTGTCTGGACGTCAGGACCGGAAGGTTCGTCGTCGTGCGCGCCCGAGTCGTGATCATCGCGACCGGTGGCGCCGCCACGATGTACAAGATCGCCGCACCCGCACGTGAGAAGACCGGTGACGGCGTCGCCATGTGCTTGCGCGCCGGCCTCGAGCTTCGCGACATGGAGATGATGCAGTTCCATCCGACCGGTCTCCTGGTCGGACCCGCCCGGATGACCGGAGCCGTTCTCGAGGAGGGGTTGCGAGGCGCCGGCGCTCGTCTGTTCAACGCTGTCGGCGAGCGATACATGGCCAAGTACGACCCGGTACGGATGGAGCGCTCGACGCGGGACGTCGTCTCCCGCTCCAGCTACCTCGAGATCATGGCGGGACGAGGAACAAGCACCGGCGGCGTCCTGATCGACATCTCGCACCTGGGCGCCAGCGAGGTGGAGAAACGCTTCCCCGGGATGGTCGCCCGAACCCGCCAGATCGGCAGCGACCTGGCGACCGGCCCCGTCGAGGTGTCCCCCACCGCACACTTCCACATGGGTGGCGCGATCATCGACCGCGACTGCCGCACCTCCTTGGAGGGACTGCTTGTCGCCGGAGAGGATGCCGGGGGCGTCCACGGCGCCAACCGCCTCGGCGGCAATGGAGTCGCGGAGTCAACCGTCTTCGGCTGCCGCGCCGGCGACACGGCCGCTGTCATCGCCCGGTCCAGGGAGCATCCAGAGATCGACGTCGCAGACGTGGAGCGGGCGATGGCCGTCGCGGCCGCACCTCTCGACCGGACCGACGGCATCCTCCCGTTCCCTCTCACCCAGAAGCTCAAGGACGTGATGTGGGAGCACTGCGGCGTGGTCCGCAGCGCTGACGGCCTGGCGTTGGCAGCCGCCGAGATCGAGACCTTGGAAAGGCTGCTGGCGCAGGTCTCCGTGCCCGGGCCGGCCGCCTTCAACCCGGCCTGGAACGAAGCTCTCGACCTGGGGAACCAGCTGTCGGTGGCCAAGGTCATCGTCCAGAGCGCCGCCCTCAGGGAAGAGACCCGTGGCGCCCATGCGCGGTCGGACTTTACGGAACCCCGTGACTCGGAGTGGCTCAAGTACCTCGTGGCCCGCCAGGCCGACGATGGCACCGTCTCGATCGTCGACCGCCCGGTCGACTTCGCCCGGTCGGCCCCGGCGGCGACGAGTGCGGAGGTGACACAGCAATGACGACGGCCCAGCTGCTCTTCCTGTCCGCCTTCACCCTGGTGAACGTTGCGATCCTCGCCGCGGTCGTCGTGGTGGCGCGTGAGGCTCGGCGCGTCGATGGCGGCGCCCTCTGGTCCAAGACCCTCCTGCGCAGGCTGGGGCGTTTGCCCAGCGAACGCAGTGAAGCCAACCGGTTGGCCTTCTACACGCACCGCTTGACTGGCATCGCGATCTTCGCGTTCCTGGCCCTCCACATCATCGACGTCTCTCTCGTCGCGATCTCGGCGGCGCTCTACGACGACGTCCATCGGCTCTACGGAACGGTGGTGATGAGGGTCTTCGAGTGTGGCCTGCTGTTCGCCCTGCTCTTTCATGCCCTCAACGGGCTCCGGCTGATCGCCATCGACGTCTGGGACCTGGGCGTTCAGGCCGCCACCAAGATCCTTAACGGAGTGGTCGTGACGAGCGTCCTCGTGACGGTCGCCGGCAGCATCGTGATCCTTCGTCCGGTGTTCGCGACATGAGGCGAGCTGCCGCGTCGACGGTCACACCAGACCTGAGCCGGGTCGGGCAGCGCGGGCTCTACCTGACGATCAGGGTGACCGGCGTCCTGCTCGCCGTTCTCGCGCTGGGTCACTACGGGCTGACCCACATCGTCTACGACGTCGCGGAGACCGACTCGGCATTCATCGCCCAGCGGTGGTCGTCCGCGCTGTGGATCGTGTGGGACGGCCTGCTCCTCGGTGCCGCCCTGCTTCACGCCATGGCTGGTATGTCGACGGTGATCCGCGACCATCGACCGGACTCCGGCTCATCGAAGCGCTGGATAGCTGTCGGCGCCGGCCTGACACTCGTGCTCTTCATCATCGGGGTCGCCACGCTGACCTACAGCGTCATCGGCACGAACTAACTCGAACCAGAAAGGGCCCTCGCATGCTGCCGAGCACGATCCAGACGAACTCGGACTCGTTGTACGACAACCTCGTCGACGTCGCGGCCGGCCTGTACAAGAAGGCGTTGACCGACCTCCCTCCGGACGTCCGGTCCGCTGTCCACCGGGTGTCGGAGATCGAAGTCGGTGGTGCCAGGACCCGGCTCGACGTGATGGTCAAGTCCATCGACGTCTCCGACCGCACCGGCATCATCGTGTGCCAGGACACCGGCATCTGCGTGTTCTTCGTGAAGCTCGGCACCGAGTTCGCGATCAACGGGGCTCGCCTCATCGATGCGCTGCGACGCGGGATCGCGGTGGCCACGAAGGACCACGACCTCAGGTCCAGCGTCGTCCACCCGATCACCCGCGAGAATCGTCAGGACAACACCGGCCAGGGGATCCCCGACGTCCATGTCGAGTTCGTCGACGGCAGTGATGAGCTGGAGATCCTCCTCGTACCCAAGGGATCCGGGTCGGAGAACATGTCCTATCTGAAGATGCTCTCCCCCGCCGAGGGCATCTCGGGCGTCAAACGTTTCGTCCTCGACAGCGTGATCGACGCCGGCCCCCGCCCCTGCCCACCCACCGTCGTCGGTGTGGGCATCGGAGGCACGGCAGACTTGTGCGCCGGCCTGGCGAAGAAGGCGATCCTGCGGCCGGTGGGTGAGCCACATCCCGAGCCCGAGGTCGCAGCGATCGAGCGCCGGCTGCTCGCCGCCATCAACGAGACCGGCATCGGCCCCCAGGGGCTCGGCGGGAGCGTCACCTCCTTCGCCGTGCATGTCGAGTACGCCGCGACGCATATCTCGATGAACCCGGTAGCGGTGAACATCCAGTGCTGGCGTGGCGAGAGAGCCAGCGCGACGATCTCGAGCGACGGCGCGGTCAGCTATGGATACTGAAGCTCCGCGCACCGTGCGACTGCGGGCGCCGCTCACCGAAGAGGTCGTGCGTGGCCTGAGGGCCGGCGACGAAGTCTGGCTCGACGGGACCGTCTGGGGAGTGCGGGACGCGTCCCTCATCCGCTTCTTCGACCAGCGCGAGCATCCGGAGGGTGCCGACTTCGAGGGCGCCATCTTCATCCACACCGCACCCAGTGTGCGGAAGGAGGGCGAACGCTACCTCCCGGTCTCGGTGGGCACGACGACGTCCATGCGGATGGACAGGTTCACTCGGGGCTGCCTGGAGGAGCTCGGCGCCCGGGCCATCATCGGCAAGGGTGGGCTCAGCCAAGGCTCCCTGCACCACCTCGCCGAGCTGGGCGGCGTCTACCTCTCGATCACCGGAGGTGCCGCCAGCTGGGAGACCTTGCAGATCGAGGCGATCGAGGAGGTCCTCTGGGAGGACCTGATGCCCGAATGCCTCTGGAAGTTCAGGGTCAAGGACTTCGGCCCGCTCTTCGTCACCATGGACGCGAACGGCACCTCGTCGTACGAGCAGGTTCGGGCGCAGACCCAAGAACGCCTGGCAGCTGCCTACGCGCTGCTCGAAGAATGAGGTGACGGGCACCGCGGCCAGAGCTCACCCCTGGCCGCGGTTCCCGTCGGTCGTGTAGCTGGCCGTTCAGCTGGCGTTTGCTGTGGGCTCCGTGTCGTAGAACATGTCCTCGGTTTCGGGAACCGCCTTGATCATGCCGATCGACTTCATGAACTTGGCGAAGGTGCCGAACCCACTTGGCGTGTTGACGAAGCTGACGTCGTCGGCCGTGATCTGCTCCAGCACCTGGTCCGCGGGTAGACCCATCTCCTCAGACAGGATGGGCGCTGCCTCGTCCGGCTTGTTGGTCAGCATGTCGTTCGCGTCCGCGATGGCCGTCACGATCGCGTCGATGACCTCGGGGTTGCATTCGGCGAACTCCGTCTTCGTGAAGACGCTGTTGAACGTGTGCTCACCGAAGAGGTCATAGCTCTCGAGCAGCTTGCTTGCGCCCTCGTCGATCTCCTGTGCTTGGAAGGGTGGTGAGGTCAGGTGGGCGGCGAGCTGCCCGCCGATGAGTGCCTGCACACCGTCCGGGTGACCCATCGAGACGATCTGGGAGTCGAGCGCCTTCGCGTCGCCGAGCTGCTCCTCGGCGCCCTTGCGTAGGACGACAGACTGGATCGAGTCGGGGGCCGGCATCGCGATGTTGCCGGCGCCCTTGAGGTCCTCCAGGCTCTTGATCTTCGGGTCCATCGCGTTCAGGTACAGGCTCATGTTGTTCAGACCCGAGATGACCTTCCAGTCAACGCCGGCGTCCAAGCCCACCAGGAACGGACCGATCCCACCGGCGCCCACGTGCAGGTTGTCACCGATGATCCCGTCTCGGATGGCCGACCCTGAGTTCATCTTCTGCCAGGTGATCTTCACCTCCGGCAGGGCATCCTCCAGGATCTTCTCCTGCTTGGCGATGAGGAGCGACGCGTACCCCAGACCGGGTTGATAGGCGATCGCGACCTTGTCCGCTGGCTCGCAGTCACCTGAGGCCGAACCGCCGCCCCCGGGGTCATCCCCGCAGCTCGACAAGCCAAGTGCCACACTGACCGACAGCGCGAGTACGGCGCTGCTCCGGAACTTGCTTCTCAACGACATCATGCGCTGACTCTCTCTTCCTAGGGCTAGTCGCGTGCAACCTGCACGTGGACACTCAGGTTCCGCTCTTCATCCCCCATTTCACGACTGTCTTCTTTTCGACGATCGAGAAGACGAGATCGAGCGCGATACCGATGAGTGCGATCGTCACCAGTCCCGCGAAGATCTCGGGTGTGCGCAGGAAATAGCGCGCATCGTTGATGAAGTAGCCGAGCCCGCCCTTGCCTCCGGCGACTCCGAAGACGAGCTCCGCGGCGATGATCGTGCGCCACCCGAACGCCCATCCGGTCTTCAGGCCGCTGATGGTGTGCGGCAGCGCCGCCGGAGCGAGCACGTCACGCACCAGACGCCAACCAGAGAGCCCGATGTTCCTGCCCACCGCCAGCAGGGTGGGGTTCACGGTTCGGAAACCCATGCTCACGTTGATCGCGATCGGCCACACGACTGCGTTCGCGATGACAACGGTGAGAGCGGTCGAGTTGAGTCCGAACCACAAGATCGCCAGTGGCAGGATCGCAATGGACGGCAGCGGGTTCAAGATCGAGGTCAGGAGGACCAGGATGTCTTCGCCGATACGCGTCCAGGTGGCCAGGGTCGTCATCACCGCAGCGACGACCATCCCGATCACCATGCTGGTCAGCAGGATTCGCAGCGTGATCATGGTGGCCTCGAGCAGGCTTCCGTCGGCGAAACCGGAGAACAGCGCCTTCCCCACGTCGAGGGGACTCGAGATCAGCAGGGGGTTGACGCCCGAGACGGTGACATAGAGCTGCCAGAGCGCCACCAGGAAGATGAGCAATGCGGCGCGCCTCGGGCCCGTGGGAAGGTCGCCCCAGGTCTTGCGGGCGGTCCTGGTCCGCGCCCCCTCTCGTGGCACGGACAAGTCTGGGTCGTGATGGGTGGCAGTCACGTCGTCTCCTTAGTCGAACGCCGCGTCGCTGAGGGTCTCGTCGCCGGCCGAGATGAGCGACCTCAGATGGACCATCGCTTCGGTGAAGGCGGCGTCGGCTGGGTCGTGCACCTGCGAGACGTCCACGACCTCGACGACAGTCGACGGGGGGTTGTTGAGGACGACGACGCGGTGGCCCAGGTAGACAGCCTCCTGGATGCTGTGAGTCACGAAGAGGATCGTCACTCCGGTGCGCTCTGCGACCTCGTTGAGCTCGACCTGCAACCGGGACCGCGTCTGCGCATCCAAGGCGCCGAAGGGCTCGTCCATGAGGAGGATCGCCGGGTCCAGTGCCAGCGCCCGAGCGATCGCGACGCGCTGCTTCATCCCGCCGGACAGCTGGTGAGGGTACCGCTCCGCGGCGGCTTCGAGGTGCATCAGCCGGAGGTACTCGTCCGCGCGCCGCGCCGCCTCCGGCTTGTCACGACCGATCATCCGCTGCGGATAGATGATGTTGTCCCGGACTGTCTTCCACGGGAAGAGCTGGTCGAACTCCTGAAACACGACGGCTCGGTCAGGGCCGGGCACCAAGGTTTCGCGGGTGGCCAGCCGCACCGTGCCGGCAAACGGCTCGATGAACCCAGCCACGGCCTTCAGCAACGTGGACTTGCCGCACCCGGACGGACCCAGCAGGATGATCTTCTCCCCGGCGAAGATCTCGAACGACACGTCGCCCACCGCGACCTGAGCCTTCCCGTTCACGACGTAGCCGATCTGGGCGTGCTCGACACTCAACAGCGGCTTGTTCTCACGCGCCAACTGCTCGACGGTCTCCTTAGTGATTGACTGGCTCTTCACTGGCCTGCCTCTCAGCTTGCGGGCGCTACCCAACGCGACGTACTCCATGTGGATAGAGGTCTGTCCAGCATTGAAGCATTGGTCGCTGCCCGCTGCAAGGGGCCTACAACCGTCCAGCGAGCAGGCGGCGAGGGTTCTCGTGCACGATGGCTCGGTAGACCGCGTCCTCGAGACCGAGGTCTCGCACCATGTCCCAGCGGTAGTCGATGTACGTCTGGCGCTCCATTGGGGCGATGCCACCGTCGGAGCCGAACACGATCCGATCGCGCGGGGCCTTTCGTACGATCTCCCGCATCGCGTGTGCATGCAGGCTTGTCATGCAGATCCACACGTGCTCGCTCCGGCGTGCCGCCTCGATCGCCTCCCCGTACAGATCGTTGAGCCCACCGTGGCCGAGCACGACGACCAGACCCGGGTTCCGGGCGGCGACCTCGGCTACCTGCAGTGGTGTCGACAGCGGCGGGGTGCCATCGTGGAAGATCAGCGGGATGCCGAGGTCACGCGCCCGCTCGTACACAGGGTCCATGACTGGTTCCAGCGGATGGAACGCCTGCATCCACGGGTGCAGCTTGAGGCCACGCATGCCGAGCGTCTCGACGCAGCGGGTCACTTCGTCGGCTGCACGTGGTTCGCGCGGCGACACCGTGCCGAACGGGATGAGCCGCTCGGGGAACGCGGCGCACCAGGCCGCGACCTCGTCGTTGCAAGGCCTCGCCGCGTGGTACAGGCCGTCGAACGGCAGCATGACGCTGACGCTGATGTCGAGGCGGTCCATGTATTCGACGTAGGACTCGGGCGAGAAGTACGGCAGCCCCCAGGTGCCCCGACTGCTTGGCACGTGGACGTGACAGTCGTAGGTCATCCCGGCTCCCCGGTCGCCAGCGAAGCCCGTGCCCTGTCGGGCAGGAGCCGAAGCAGGTTCTCGCCGAGCACGTCGCGAAGGCTCTCGGCATCAACCGGCAGCGCGCGGACCCGACGTACTTCATGTCGAAGATCGCCGTACGGAAAGTCGCTGGTGAACAGCACCCGAGAAGGCCCGCCGGCGTTGAGCTGGTCGAGGATGCCAGTGAGCGGAAAGTCGTGCGCCGTGTCCCCGTAGAGGTTTGGTGTCGATCGCAGGACGTGCGGCGTGTCCGCCTTGAAGTCGGTCTTGCCACCACGGCCGAGAATAAACGGCACCTGCGGGAATCGGCTCGCCATCACGGCGATCTGGAAAGGCGTGCAGTGCACCGGCGTCCCGGAATGGACGTAGACGGGAACGCGGTGTTCGGCAGCCAGCTCGAGCACTGGGTCGACGAGGTGGTCGATGGGTTGGAACCCTTGGAGAAAAGGGTTCAGCTTGATCGCGACAGACCCGGCGTCAAGCGCCCGCCCGAGCTCGGCGACCGCGTGAGCGCCGAGCCACGGGTTGGCCACCGCATAGGCCAACAGCCTGCCGGGATGGCGCGTGCACAGCTCGAGCAGCCGGTCGTTGCCGTCCCGGTGGGCGACGGCGATCTCCCGCGCGTCGGGGCTGACGATCGCGACATCGACTCCAGCCGCGTCCATCTGGGCGAGCAGCTCCTCGGCCGCGAACTCGGCGTCGTCGACCCGGCCGAGGGTCGCGTGGCCGTCGACGATCATTGCCGGGCCTC
This sequence comes from Nocardioidaceae bacterium, assembly GCA_050699035.1. GTDB lineage: Bacteria > Actinomycetota > Actinomycetes > Propionibacteriales > Nocardioidaceae > WHTB01. The sequence goes on from JBOHDE010000010.1 coordinate 25,829, forward strand.
CAACCAGGCGTGGGCGGCCGAGGCGAAGCTCGACAATGCGGCGACAGGGACCAGGCTGAGGTGGTAGACCGAAAGAGCGTCGGCGCCTGCGGCTGCGAGCTGCGAGACGTCATCGGCGAAGGTAGCCGCACTGCGACTCGGCGACCAGTTGACGCTGGCAGCCGCCGTCCGCTCTCCCAGCAGGTCCCGAATGCCTGCCGCGCGGTCCTGCAGTGCCTGACCGGACAGCGTGCCGTACCCAAGTCCGAGCGCGGGAGCGGGTCCGACTCCGTCGGGGGTGAAGCCCTGGAGCTCAAGTCCTGTTCGGTCACCGAAGCCGAGTACGCGTAACACGGCCCCGGATGGCTGAGCGGCGGCAGCTGCAGCGCGAACCATGCGCGCGGCGCCGTGCGACCGGAGGGTGACGAGGTGGTCGAGGTCGGCACCAGGAGCCTCGCCGTGCTCGCTCTCGGCGGACAGCCAACGCGCAACCCGCTGACCGATCCGCTCCTGCAGCAAAAGCCCGTCCACGCCTGCGTCCTTCGCCACCAGCAGGCAGGCCGTGCAGAAGCACTGCGCCAGCAGCCGGCGTAGTCCGAGCGGCAGGTCGACGAGGGAGATCGTCTGGGTGAACGACGGCTCCCAGCCCGGGTAGAGCGCAGCCTCTAGCTCGACGACGTCGGGGGCGAAGCGCTCGCACACGTCGCGGACGAGGGCGGCGACGTACTCGACGGACTCGGGGTGCGACGGGCACAGCCCGCTGCCGAGCGAGCCACCGTCGGCCGTACGAGCCACCAGGTCGGAATGGACCCGTACCAGCTCGTCTACGTACAGCGCGACGAGCCATACCCCGAAGCCCAGCCCGAGGTCCGCACAAGCTGCGCGGAACTCGTCGATCAGCGCGTCTCGGGTCGAGTCGGCGTCGCCGACCGGGCGGATGCGCCCGTACCCCTCGCCGGGGGTGAAGGCCAACCCACCACCGAGCAGCGTGTCGACTCGGCCCTGACGGGCGAAGACGCGGCGACCCCGGTGATAGGTCAGCGCGATCGAGACGCCGTCGAAGCCAAGGTCGCCAACGAGCTCGGCGAGCTGGCGTGGCCCGGAGACGAGGACATCCTCCGGATAGAGGTAGACGCGGGTCCGCAACGCGGGCGACGTCATCGGAACGCCTTCACGACGTCGTCGCGCAGCTCGACGCCGAGGCCCGGACCGTCCGGCAGCGCAGCTCTCCTCCCGTCGATGTCCAGCGGTGTCGCGAGGATGTCCTCGGTGTAGAAGTGGTGGCCGATGATGTCGGACGGCACCGCGCCGAGGGTGGGGCAGGCCGCGGCGGCGTGGATCATGGCGGCCGAGCCGATGCCCATCTCCGCGTTGCTCCCGATGATCACCTCGAGGCCGGCCTGGCCTGCGATCGTCGCTGCGTGGACGAGGTGCTCCAGACCAGCGCTCTTACCGACGTACAGGCTCACCCCGTCGGCTGCCTCCGCTCGAATCGCCCGAACCAGGTCGGCCGCACCGTAGACGGACTCGTCGAGCACGACGGGCAGCCCCAGCGCGCGCAACCTCCCGTGCGCGGCCAGATCGTCGGCCGCGCACGGCTGCTCGACCATGTCGAAGCCGAGATCCCGCAGTGCGGCGACCGCACGCCTCGCATCGCCCGACGCCCAGCCACCGTTGGCATCGGCGCCAAGGAACGCATCCTCGCCGACGGTCGCCCGCGCGAGGCGAGCACGTTCGAGATCCTGGACGACTCCCTTTCCGACCTTGACCTTGAACGCGGTGAAGCCCTTGGCGGACGCAGCCTGATGGCAACGCACCAGCCGATCACCATCACCGCTCAGCGACATCTTGACTGGCACCTCGGTGCGGTAGGGGCCACCAAGCAAGACGGCCACGGGCAGCCCGACCAGCCGGCCGAGCGCATCCCACAGCGCGGTGTTGACCCCGGCCTTCATGAACGGGTTGCCGGCCACCAGCCGATCGACCATCGCGCTCAGACGCGGAACGGGGGCAAGCCGCTCGCCGACGAGTGCCGGTCCGACCACGTCGCGGACGAAGTGCCCGGCGGTAACGGCGTCCTCGCCGCTCCAGTTGCGCGTCGCGCTCACCTCGCCGTAGCCGTACCCTCCGGAGGAGGTGCGTACCCGCACCAGCACGAACTCCGACACCGCGTGCACGTGGCGAGCCCCGTGCACCGCGAGCCGGTCGTCCAGGGCCAACCGGACCGTGGTGGTCTCCACCGCAGCGACGGTATCCCGAAGACCGGTGGCGAGCGTCGGGTCAGTCACGCCTGGCCACCAGGCTGGCCGTGACGACGCGCGGGGTCGGGCACCGGAACGGCTTCCAGCAGCGACACTGTGTACGGGTGGCCCGGGCTCGTGAACAGCGCGTCGCGACTGGCGAGCTCGACCACCTTGCCTTCCTTCATCACGGCGATCCGGTCGGACATGTACCGCACCAGCGAGAGGTCGTGGGAGACGAAGACGTAGGTAAGGCCGAGCCGGCGCTGCAGATCCTTGAGGAGATTGAGGATCTGCGCCTGGATCGACACATCGACGGCTGAGACGGCCTCGTCCAGCACGACGAACTTTGGCTTGAGCGCGATCGCCCGGGCGATGCCGACACGTTGGCACTGTCCGCCGGACATCTCGTGCGGATACCGCCCGGCGAGCTCTGGGCGCAGGCCGACGAGCTCGAGCAGCTCGCGGACCCGCTCCGCCCTCTCCCGCTTTCCCACCTTGAGATGCACCTGCAGCGGCAGGCCGACAATCTGCTCGACCGTCTTGCGACGGTTCAGGGCGGCGTACGGGTCCTGGAAGACCATCTGCATCTCGCCGCGCAGGGCACGCAACCGGCGTTCGGGAAGGCCGGTGACCTCGGTACCCGCGAGTGTGACCCGCCCGCTCGTCGGGCGGTCGAGGGCGAGCAGCAGGCGGGAGACCGTCGACTTGCCCGACCCGGACTCACCGACCAGACCGAAGGTCTCTCCGCGCTGCACGCAGAAGCTCACGTCGTCCACCGCTCGCACGGTCCCGCCGCCGGGGGTGCGGAAGCATCGCACAAGATGCTCGGCGACGATCAGCGGAGCGGCCTCGGCCTCGGCGTTCGCCGACGTGTCCATCACGACCTCAGTCACGTTCGGCTCTCTCCGTCGGCGGGATCGAGCCGCTGCACAGCGTACAAGCACTCCGCCTCACGTAAGCCGAGCGAGACGGGACGGGGAGTTTCGTCGTGGCACCGCTCGGTGGCCATCGGACAGCGCGGACTGAACGAGCAGCCCGTTGGTAGGTCTCCAGGCAACGGCGGCTGACCGGGGATGCCGCGAATCGGCGTATGGACGTCCGCGTCCATCGTGCAGATCGACGAGAGGAGCCCCTCGGAGTACGGATGGACCGGCCGGTGGAACAGCTCGGTGACCGCCGCCCGCTCGACGACCCGCCCGGCGTACATGACGTTGATCTCGTCGCAGAACGAGGCAGCGACGCCGAGGTCGTGGGTGATGAGCACGACGCTGAGCCCATGGCGGTCGACGAGGGACCCGAACAGGTCGATGATCTTTGCCTGGGTGGTGACGTCGAGGGCGGTCGTGGGCTCGTCCGCGACGACGACATCCGGTTCGCCTGCGAGGGCCATGGCGATGACAACCCGCTGTCGCATACCCCCGGAGAACTCATGCGGATAGGAGTGCATTCGGCGGCGCGGGTCCGGCACGCCCACCTCGGCGAGGAGATCCGCCGCGCGCTCGGTCGCCTGTTTGCGGCCGGCTCCGGTAGCCAGCCGCACGGCCTCGCTGATCTGCCGACCGACCGTGAACACCGGGTTCAGCGCCGACATCGGGTCCTGGTAGATCATCGCGATGCGGCTGCCGCGGAGGGGCGCCATCTCGCGCTCGGACAGCTCCATCAGGTCTCGCTCGCCGAGCAACACCTGCCCGCTGACGGCACCGGGGGCGGGCACCAGTCGCATCAGCGCGAGCGCGGTCAACGACTTGCCGCTGCCCGACTCGCCGACGAGGCCCAACCGCGCGCCCCGTTTGAGGGTGAGCGAGACGTTGCGCACGGGCTGGACCATGCTCTTGCCCACCGGGAACTCGACGGTGAGCTCACGCACCCGGAGCACTACGTCCGTGGCCGAGCCCTGCTCGAGAACGGTCGTCGTGGCAGTCACCGCGGGACCCTCGGGTCGAGAGTCGTCTGGAGCCGGTCGCCAAGCGTGTTGAACACCCAGATAGCGACGAAGATCATCAGCCCGGGGAACGCGACATACGACAGTGAGTTGAAGATGTGGCTGTAGCCCTCGCGCAGCAGGGTGCCCCAGGATGCATCCGGCGGGGACACTCCGAGGCCGAGGAACGACAGGCTTGCCTCGATCATGATGGCGTCCGCGGCGACGAGTGACGCCCGAGCGATGAGGGTCGGCGCCGTGTTGGGAAGGATCTCTCCGAACAGCAGCCGAAGTCGCGGCACCCCGACCGAGGTGGCGGCCAGGCTGTAGTCGGACTCGAGCTCGGTCAGCACCGCGGACCTCGCGATGCGGGCGGTGCCGGGCGCAAGCAGCAGACCGGCGATGACCGACAACGTGACGGGCGAGCTACCGAAGGCGGCCACCAGGATGAGCGCGAACATGACGATCGGAATGGCCATGACGACGTCGACCAGGCGGAGCATTCCTTCCTCGACCCACCCGCCCGCGCGCGCCGCGACGAATCCCCAGACGACGCCGAGCACCGTGGCGATGAGCGTCGCCGCGGCGGCGATGCCGAGAGCAATCCGCCCGCCGTACACCACTCGGGAGAACAGGTCACGACCGAGCTCGTCGGTGCCGAACCAGTGCCGCGCGCTGGGGCCGGCGAACCGGTTCACCGCGTCGATGGCGTCGGGCGGGTACGCCGTCACCAGCGGAGCGAAGACAGCGCTGCCGACGATGAGGAGGAGCAGGGTGGTGGCGAAAGCCGCCTGTGGGTTGGCGATGAACCGTCGTGCGATGCCCACTCGACGCGGCGGCACCACGGTCGCCGGGGCAGCCAGCACGGTCGACGTCATGCGGCCTCCTTCGGCCGGATCCGCAGCCGGGGATCGACGACGCCGTACAAGACGTCGACGACGAGGGCGCTGACGATGAACGCCGCGGCTGCGAACAGCACGGTCGTCTGCAAGACGGCGTAGTCACGCTTGAGCACCGCGTCCACGATGAGGGTGCCGAGGCCGGGCCAGCCGAAAATGTACTCGATGACCACGACCCCGCCGAGCAGCCGCCCGACGATGAGTCCCATCACGGTCAGCGTCGGCAGCAACGCATTGGGCAGCGCATGCCCGACGAGCGCCTTCGGCCACCGCAGGCCCTTGCCCCGCGCCGTGCGCATGTACGGGGCGGCCGACACCTCGGCGAGCGAGGTGCGGAGGAACCGCAGGATCGGTGCGGCCGAGGTCAGGGCGAGCGTGAGCGCCGGCAGCAGCACGACTCGCAGGTTGCCGAGCGGATCGTCGAGTAGGGGGACGTACCCGCGCGTCGGCAGCGCGCCGAGACGTACCGAGAAGACGACGACGAGCACGATCGCGATGAGGAACGACGGCACCGCCATGGTCATCGTCGTGAAAGCGCCGACCGTCCTGTCGACCATAGAGTTGGGCCGCAGCGCCGCGACCAGCGCAAGCGGGAAGGCGATCAGGACCGCCATGATCATGGCGACGAGCGTGAGCTCGACCGTTGGCCAGATCCGCTGCGCCACCAGGGTGTTGACCGAGGTTTGACTGAAGTAGGACTGCCCGAAGTCGCCAGTCAACATCCCGCCGACCCACTGCGCGTACTGCGACGGAAGCGAGTCGTTCAGTCCCAGCTGCTTCCGGATCTCGTTGGCGGCGTCCTCGTCCGCGCCCTGGACGCCACCGAGGAGGGTCATCGTCGGATCGCCAGGGAGGACCCGCAAGACGACGAAGAGCAGCAGGGACACGACCGCAAGCAGGACGACGCTGGCGCCGAGCCGGCGTGCGATGTACCGAGTCATCCGCGTTGACCCTCCTCAGGTCGGCTCGTGGGCCTTGTTCCTTGCTCCGGGTGCCGGCTCGGGCTGCGTCGCCGACACCCGGAGGCGTGGGGATTCCTACTGCGTGACCCCGGCTTCCTCGAGCCGGACGGCGCCGTCGCTTTGCACCCAGGCACCGACGACCCGATTCTGCGCCACCGTGAGCTGGGACGTGATCAGCGGGATGATGACCGGTGCCTCTTCGTTGAGGATCGCCTGCATCTGCCCGTAGATCTGGTTCCGAGCCTCCTCGTCAGCAGTGGCCACTGCCTTCGCGTGGAGCTGGTCGTACTCCTGGTTGGACCAGTTGCACTCGCAAATGCCCGTCCGGAAGAAGTTGAGCTGCAAGGAGGGCTCGAGCGGCGTCGAGAGGAAGTTCGCGACGATGACGCCCGGGAACTTCTTGCCGGCGGGGAAGAACTTCTCAAGCCAGGTGCTGGACTCGTTCTTCTTGATCTCGAGGTTGATGCCGATCTTCTTCAGATCCTGCTGAAGGACTTCGGCCATCGTGACCCACTGCGGGTTGCGCCCGGCCGTGGTCCAGAAGGTCAGCGTCGTTCCTTCGGCGACGCCCGCCTCGTCGAACAGCGCCTTCGCCTTGTCGAGGTCTTGGTCGTACGTCACGAGATCCTCTGCGTAGGCCGGCTGCTCCGGGTTGAGCGCGACGTTCTCCGCGGCAGCGACACCCATCCCGTCGTATCCAACGGTGAGCAGCTGTGACCGGTTCAGGGTGTACGCCAGCGCCTGACGAGCACGCGGGTCGTCGAACGGCGGTGACGTGGTGTCGACCTCCCAGATCACCGTGCCCGACGGCATCTTCGCCTGATGCACCGAGAGGTCGGGGTCGTCGGTGAGGGTCGCGACATCCAGCGGCGGCACGTTCCACACGACGTCGAGCTCCTTGTTCCGCAGCGACGTCACCGCCGAGGTGGTGTCGGCCGCGGTGACGATCCGGATCTCGTCGAGCTTGGCGGAGGTGCCCCAATAGGAGTCGTTGCGCACCAGGGTCACGTGGTCGTCCGGCACGAACTCCTCGAGCTTGAACGGTCCGGTGCCGTTGCCGGTCTCGTTGACCGTGGCGATGCCACCGACGTCGCTCATCTTCACCGAGACCAGCGCGGTCGGGAGCAAGGCGTTCGCCTCGGTCAGCTTCACCTCGAGCGTGGTCGGGTCGACGGCCCGCACGCTTTCGATCATGCTCAGCCGCACTCGCGACTGTGAAGCGGTGGCCGGGTCAAGCACCCGCTCGATGTTCTGGACCGCATCGGTCGCCGTGAAGTCGCGACCGTCGTGGAACTTGACGTCGGACCGGAGCTTGAAGGTCCACGTCTTCTGGTCCGCTGACGCCGACCAGGACTCCGCGAGGTCCGGTTGTATCGACATGTCCGGCCCGAACTTCGTCAGACCGTTGTAGAGCAGTGTGGTGAGCGGAAGGAGCGCCGCCGATGCCACCTTGTTCGGGTCGAGCTGAGTCAGACCACCGCCGGCGACGCCATAGGTGATCGTGCCGCCGTCGGCGACGCTCGGTTCACTCGATGATCCGTCCGCCGTTCCGCTCGAGCAGCCGCTGATCAACGTGAAAGTCGCTAACAGCCCTGCCGCGGCTCTGAGTCGCAGACCCCTCATTGCACAGTCCTTCGCATGTGGTGATCAGTGTGATCACGGTTCGGATGAGACCGAATTGGATTGCTTGTGGTGCACCTAGCGATCGTGCGCGGGGGTGGCGGGTGTCACCGAGGGTGTCTCGCCAGGTGCAGATGTCATCCGCTCCAGCAGTTGAAGCGCAAGCGCCGCTCGCCGGACCCGTTCCCGTGCGGTGTCGATCAAGTGCTGCCGCAAGTGCCTGCCGTACGGGTAGAGGCTCGCGGCGTTGCGCACCGCAAACTTGAGGTAGACCGGTGCGGCGGTACGGACGATCTCGGGGACGTCGTAGTAGCGCATCGGGGCACCGAAGTCGTCCGGACCCTCGATATAGATGTCGAGCGGCAATGTGGTGGCAGCCCGCATGGCGGCGAGCTGTGGCACGGTGAGATCGACGACGACGTTCAGCGTGTCGGCGCCGAGATCCTCCAGCAGCCGAGCCGTCGCTGGGTTGGACACCGGGAACGACGCGGAGACCTTGAACTGCAGATCGGCCGGGAGGTCGCCGGCCGCGCGCAGTCGCCCGAGGACCCAGAGCAGACCGATATCGGCGACGAGAACACTGCGCAGACCCAGGTCGCAGCCGTGCTGGACCTCCTCGACCGCAGCGGCCAGTTGCTCGTCGCCGCGCAACGCGGACGCCACCGCCCGGCCCCCGAGCGACGTGGCTTGAACTCCGATGTCCCACGAGCCGCGCGGCCCGACGAACAGGCACACCTCGATCGCCTGGTCGACACCCAGCTTGAGCATGTGCCGGATCTCGTCGTCGGTCTGGAGCATGATCCCGCTGCCCTGGCTGATCCGGTCGATCCGGACGCCCAGCTCGGTGGCGGTCTCCAGGATCGCCTCGAAAGCCTCGGGGCCCTCGACCGAGGCGATCT
>JBOHDE010000011.1:0-33971 GCA_050699035.1 Nocardioidaceae bacterium
GCCGCCGGCTCGGGAAACCTGGTCAGCTACACCTTCGACCGGTCGCTGTCCGGATGGTCGGCGCCCGGCCGCGCACAGATCAAGCACACCCGGCTGGGTCGATCCGGCAGTAGGGCGATGAAGGTCGTCACCCCGTGGCTGACCACGGCCCGGGTGACCGACACCCCGAACCGTGTCACCAGGGCGGTCAAGGGCTCGACGTACACCACGACGGCGTGGGTGCGGACCCAGACACCGGCGCTGACGGTCACCGTGCGGGTGCGCGAGGTACGCGGCCGGACCGTCGTCGGCGAGTCGGTGCGCAGCGTGCGTCTCGGCACGTCCCGGTGGCGCCAGCTGTCCGTCAAACACCTGGCTCGGCAGTCCGGCACGACCCTCGACGTCACCCTCTACTCGCCACGGATGACGTCGAAGAGGTCGTTCATCGTCGACGACGTGGCGGTCCGGCGCTGGACGCCCGCTCCCCGGCCGGTCACGGAGACGCCGGCCGGCCGACTGTCGGTGGGCGTGCAGTTCCACGGGATGTGGCAGTCGTACACCGACCCCGAGCGCCTCGCGACCCTCGACCGGCTCGACGCGATGGGCGCCGAGTGGGTCCGACTCGACGTCTCCTGGGCGATGATCCAGCCGACCGGACCAGAACAGTACGACCTGGGCTGGGGGGTGCCGTTCGTCGACAAGGTGGTCGACCAGGCGCATAGCCGTGGGCTGAAGGTGCTGGTGATGTTCTGGATGACGCCGGGCTGGGCCAACGGCAACGCCGGCGACCGCGTCGCGCCGTCGAACCCGGACACGTACGCGAACGCGATCGAGTGGGCGTCTCGGCGCTGGGCCGGCGAGGTCCAGGCGTGGGAGGTGTGGAACGAGCCGAACCTCGACGCGTTCTGGTCCACCGCTGACCCGGCCGCGTACACCCGGCTGCTGTGCCCGGCCTACCGCGCGGTGAAGCGCGGCAACCCCGGAGCCGACGTCGTGTTCGGTGGAGTGGCGCACAACGACGACGACTGGATCCGGGCCGCGTACGACGCCGGTGCGAAGGGTTGCTTCGACGCGATGGCGACCCACCCGTATGTCGGGCCGTCCGACGCGTCACCCCGGCTCTCCGTGGCCGGCGAGCCGTGGGAGTTTCCGCACCTGCGCGAGGTGCGCCGGCTGATGACCAGCCGGGGCGACGACAAACCCATCTGGGCAACGGAGTTCGGCTGGTCGACCCACGCCAACACCGGTGCTGAGAAGCCGTGGGAGAAGGGCGTGACGCCGCAGGTGCAGGCGCAGTACACGATCGATGCCCTCACCCTGCTCGAGCGCGACCACCCGTACGTCGAGAACGCCTTCGTCTACAACGAGCGCGACAAGGAGACCGGCAACCGGCACCAGGACGGCTTCGGCATCCTGCGCCGCGACCTCGAGCCCAAGCCCGTCTACTGGGCCTTGAAGGACTACCTCAGCTGACCGAGTCCGGCGGGGTGGCCGGAGGGGTTGCCCGCACCCGCCGGATCGCGTCGGCGAGCAGCACCACCACGACCGCGAACAGCACGGACGCGGCCGCACCGGCGAGCAACAGCCGGCTGCGGCCCGTCTGCTCGGTGACGTTGGTGGCACTGGCGGGTACGACGAGGTCGGCCTCCAGCGTCGGGTCCGACGCGACGCGCTCAACGATCCGGTCGCTGACCGCGGCGGCGACGTCGGCCGCCGACGTCGGATCACGCAGGGTCACCGCGACGGTGATGTTCGTGGTGCGGTCCGGCATCGTCACCGCCAGCCCTGACGCGATGTCGGCGGGCTCGAGGCCGAGCTGGCGCGCCAGCTGCTGGCTGCCCTGCTCGCTGGCAGCGAACGAGACGTACTTGGTGGCGAGCAGGGAGACCAGTCCCGCCGAGACCGCGGTCTCCGGTCGCGGTCCGAGCGCGACGACCGCGGTCGCGGTGTAGCGGGTGGGGAGGCGGGCCGCATAGAGTCCGGTCGCCGCCATCGACGCGAGCAGCACCGCCAGCGCCAGCGCCCAGTTGCGGCGCAGCGCCTGGGTCAGCATTGGGGGGCTCCCATCGGGACGGTCTGAAGGTAAAGTCTCGCCTGCGTGGAGGACGAGACTACGGGATCCGGACGGCCGGTCCGCGTGGTCCGGTGGAGGGGGAGGATTGAGCGGGTCGGACAACCCGGTCGGGCTGCTGGAGCATGCCTGCCGGGGGCTCGGCCTCGACCCGGACACGTGGGTCGAGGCGCGTGCCACGTCGGCGACCTACCCGCTGCGCCGCTACCGCGACGGCGGGCTCGTCGTCGAGGTGGCCGCCGACGCCGAGGGTCGTCGGCGGCTTCGGGTCGAGGCGAGCAGCCGCGCCTGGGCCTCCGCCCACGACATCCCGACGCCGACCGTGCAGGCGGCCGATCCCGACGGCCGCTGGCTGGTGGCCGAATGGGTCGACCCGACCGACAGCTCCGGCCAGGAGTACGTGTCGCGCAGCATCGAGGTCGCCGGTCGGATCGCCGTCGTCGGCGCCCCGCCGGCGGTCGGGCCGGACGCCAGCACGTGGCGCGCACCCCGCCGCAGCACCCTCACCCGTGCGGTGCGTAACGTCGTCGGCGGAGTGCCACCTCGGCTGTTCCTGGCGGCCCGCCGACAAGTCGCCGCCCTCGACCACCCGCGCGAGGTCGCACACGGCGACTTCTACCCCCACAACGTGATCGGGTCGGCGAGCGGCGTCCAGGTCGTCGACTGGGAGTACGTCGGCTGGGCGCCCCGCCACACCGACCTGATCCGGATGTGGTCGGTGCTGCGGAGCCGTTCGGACCGCGACCAGCTGATGGTCGCGCTGCTCGACGGCGCCGACCCGACGGAGCGACGCCGGGTCGGGGCCTTGCTGCTGTGGCACTCGCTGCGGTTGCTGGGCGAGAACCTGTCCGCACCGCGGCGTGGGCGCGACCCCGGCAACACCGAGCACGCGCGCGCCATGGTGCCGGAGGCCAGCGCCTGGGCCGTCGACCTCGGGGCGTGGCCCCGATGACTGAGCCGATCATTGGGCCGGTGCCTGGGCTGATGACCGGGCCGACGGTCCTCCACGTGGCGCAGGCCGTGGACACCGGAGTGGCGCACGTGCTCGACGACCACATCAGGCACCAGCGAGCCAACGGCTGGCGGGTGGTGGTGGCATGTTCGGGCGGGATGCTCGGCGACGTGGCGCGAGCGGCCGGCGCCGAGGTGGTCGCCTGGGCCGCGCGGCGCGAGCCCGGTCCCGGAGTGGTGACCGAGGCAGTGGCCCTGGCCGCCGTCGTGCGTGACGTCGACCCGGCGGTCGTCCACCTGCACAGCGCGAAGGCCGGTCTCGTCGGCCGGCTGGTCGTGCGTGGTCGACGGCCCACGGTGTTCACGCCGCACGCGTGGTCGTGGCTGGCCGCACACGGCCTCACCCGCCGCGGTGCTCGGGCCTGGGAGCGGTTCGCCGCCCGCTGGGCCGACGTCGTCATCTGCCTCAGTCTCGGCGAGCGGCGCGAGGCCGACGAGCTCGGCATCGGGTCTCGCCTCGAGCTGGTCCGCAACGACGTGCCGGTCGATGCGCTGCGCGCCACGGCTCCGCCCACCACCGAGGCGGCGAGGGTCGCGGTCGGCCTCCCCGCCGATGCGACGGTGGCCGTGTGCTGCGCCCGGCTCGCGCCGCAGAAGGGCCAGGACGTCCTGCTCGCCGCCTGGGCAGAGGTGCGTCGCCAGGTGCCGACAGCATCGCTCGTCCTGGTCGGCGACGGCCCGGACCGCGTGGCGTTGGAGGAGCGGGCGCGGGCGCTTGACGGGGTCCGGTTCACCGGGATGGTCGGGCGGGCGGAGTCGCTGACCTGGATGAAGGCGGCGACCGTCGTGGTGTGCCCCTCCCGCTACGAAGGGATGTCGCTGGTGCCGCTGGAGGCCGCCGCGCTCGGCCGCCCGGTCGTCGCCAGCTGGGTGGAAGGGATGGACGGTTCGCTGTCCGCGGCGGCCCGGACCATCGTCGCGCCGGAGGACCCACCGGCACTCGCCGCCGCGCTCGTCGGCTACCTCGGCGACCCCGGCCTGGTCGCGGCTGGTGGAGCCGAGGCGGCTCGGTGGGCAGACGACTCGATGGCCGTCCAGGAGTCGGTGTTGCGCACCACCGAGATCTACGCCGAGCTGCTGCGCGTCGGTCACGGCACGCGGACGGTGGACCGGTGACTCGGCCGCTGTCCCCGCGGTTGCGGGTCACCGTCGTCAGCCCGGTCGGCGAGCTCGGCGGTGCCGAGACCTACCTGCTGCGCATGCTCGACGCGACCGATCGGCTCGACGTCGATGCGCTGCTGCTGCGCGACGGTCCGCTCCGCGCCGAGCTCCAGACGCGCGGGGTACGCGTCGCCGTCGTCGACGTCGGCCGCACCCCGGCGGCGCTGGCCGCCGGCACCCTCCGGGTCGGTGCACGACTGCGCGGGTCGACTGCCGAGGTCGTGCTCGCCAACGGGATCAAGGCGCAGGTCGTCGCTGGTCCGGCCGCCCGTGCGCTCGGCATCCCCTGCGTGTGGGTCAAGCACGACCACAGCTACGACCGGTGGCTCACCCCCGCGCTCGCGCGGCTCGCCGACCGGGTCGTCGCGACCGCCGACGACGTGGCCCCACCGACCAGGCGCACCGACGTGGAGGTCATCGTCCCGCCGCGCCCGGCCGACCCGCTGCGTCGTGACCAGGCGCGCTCGGTGCTCGGTCCACGCGGCCTCGTCCTCGACGACGCCACCCGCTATGTCGCCATGCTCACTCGGCTCACCCCGTACAAGGGGGTCGACACCGCGATCCGGGCGCTCGCCGTACCGGCCGCCGCAGCCTGGCACCTGGTCGTGTTCGGTGGTGACGACCCGGCAGTGCCGGGCGAGCGGGCTCGGCTGGCCACGCTCGCCGAGTCGCTTGGGCTGGGTGACCGGGTGCACCTGCTGGACCATGTCGCCGACGCGCCGCGGCTGTTGTCGGCCTTCGACGCGCTGGCCGTACTCACGCGGTCCGAAGGACCACGCACCCCCGGCCGTGAGGGGTTCGGCATGGCGGCGATGGAGGCCACGATCGCGGGCCTACCGGTGGTGGCGCCGGACGACGGCGGCGCGGTCGCCCGGCGCGCCCGCGACGGCGCCGGGCTGCTGGTGGACGCGACGAGCCCGTCCGACGTCGCGTCGGCGCTCGGTGTGCTGGCCGATGACGCGTCCCGTGCCGCGATGGCCGCGGAGGCCGACCGTCGAGCGGGTCAGTTCCCCTCCGCCGCCGACAGCGCGCACCGCCTCGTCGGGTTGCTGTCGGCCGCCGCCCACCGGTGCGGTGCCGGGGTCCGTTCTGGTCCGGCCGTCTCGGTCGTCTCGCCGGTGCTCGACGAGGTCGCGGTGCTGGACCGGCTGGTCGCGCCGCTCGCGCTGCAGCTGCGCGACGACGACGAGCTCCTGCTCGTCGACTCGGGCTCGACAGACGGCACTCGCGAGCTGGCCACCGCGTGGTCCCGGTCGGACCCGCGAATCCGGCTGCTCGAGGTCGACCGTTGCTCGATCGCCGCCAGCCGCAACCACGGAGTCGAAGCGGCCAAGCACGACGTCGTGGTCTGCACCGACGCCGGTTGCGAGCCCTACCCGACCTGGCTCGACACCCTACGCGCGAGCATGGCGTTGCCCGACTCGCCCGAGCTGGCGATCGGCACCTATCGCGCCGCCGTGCGCTCCGAGCGGCTGTTCGAGGTGGCGCTGGCCGCGGTCGCCTGGCCGGACCCGGACGAGCTGCGCCGGGCGGCGCTGCCGGTGCAGCTGTGGCTGCGCACGTTCGGGCCCAGCTTCTCGGCCCGGCGGGTCGACGGGCGGTCCGTGGCGTTCACCAAGCCGGCGTTCCAGCGGTCCGGCGGGTTCCCGACCTCGCTAGCGACCGCCGAGGACGAGGCGTTCGGGCGGGCGATGATCGCCGCCGGGGCGCGTGCGGAGCTCGTCGTCGACGCCACGGTGACGTGGTTCCAGCGCGAGTCCGTCGCCCTGGCGTTCCGGCAGTTCCGCGGGTACGGGCGTGGGGGAGGGCAGTCGCGGTCGCCGCTGCTGCTCGCGAACGACGGCATCCGGGCCGCTGCGTACGCCGGCACGCTCGGGCTCGTCGCCTTCGGTGGCGCCAAGGCGCGCGCGCTGGCGGCCGCCGGTGTGGTCACGCTGGCGGCGTTCCCTGCGCGCCGGATCCTCCGCCGCGGCCAGCCGGCGCGGGCGATCGCCCTCGTACCCCTGGCCCAGGTCGTCAAGGACGGCGGAAAGCTGACCGGTGTGCTCGAGTCCCTCGTGCTGGGGCGCGGGGCACCGCTGGCGCGCACCCGGCGGCGCCAACCATGAGGCAGCCATGAGGTGGCCGCACGAGCTTCGCCCGGTCGCGGTCGCGCTGACCGGCGCCGTCATCGGGACGCTGTTCGGCTTCGTGCTCGGTGTCGCCTGGGGTGGTGGCGGCCTGCTGCCGTTCGCCGTCGGCCTGGCGGTCGTCGCCATGTACGTCGTGTCCTGGCAGCCGCTGGTCGGCATCCTGCTCGTGCCGGCCCTGGTCGGGGTGGGCAACGACCCGATCCCGGGGGCGCCGTTCGGGCTCCAGGTGGTCCACGTCCTGGTGGGCTTCGCGCTCGCCGGTGTCGGCTTGCACCTCGTCCTCTACCTCGACCACCGGGTACGTCGGCCGAGCGTCGCGACCCGGCGCGCCTTCGTCGCCATCGGCGCCTTCGTGGCCGTGAGCTGGTTCAGTGGACTGCTCGGCGTCGCGCCGTCCACGGCGCTCACTGCGAACCTGACCTTGACCGGAGCCGCGCTGCTGGCCGTCGGCATCTCCATCAGCGTCTGCACCCAGCGACAGCTGCGGCTGTTCGTGGTGGTGGTCGTGCTGGGGTCGATCGCCGCCACCGCGCCCGTGCTCGGCCAGCTGGGCGACGTCGAGAGCCGGCGCGGCGGCACCGTCGTCGACAACCGGCCCACCGGCGCGTTCGCCGACCCGAACGAGCTCGGCATCTACGCCGTGGTCATCGTGGTGCTGGCCCTGACCCTGCTCGCCGTAGGCCGCCGTCTCGAGCTGGTCGTCGGCGTCGTCGGCGGGGGGTTCGCGCTAGCCGGTCTGCTGCTGTCGTTCTCCCGTGGCGCCTGGCTCGCGGCCCTGGCGGCCGGGGTGGTGCTGCTGGCGTACCCCTTGATGCGTGGCCGGATCCTGCGGGTCCTGGCGGTCGGTGTCCTGGTGGCCGGGCTGCTGGTGTCGACGTCGGTCGTCGACCTGCCCGTCGGCGCCCTCCAGGACCGTGCGAGCTCCCTGCTCAGTGGCGCCAGCAACCCGTACGACGCCCGGCCCGCCATCTGGCAGACGGCGCTGGGGATCTTCGTCGACCACCCGTTGCTGGGAGCCGGACCGGGCTCCTTCTCGACCGTCGTGGCGGAGGCGCCGGGGTTCCTGTGGGCGTACCCCGTCGTCCACGCGCACAGCGGCCCGCTCACCGTCGCCGCGGAGACCGGGGCTCTCGGCCTGCTGACGTCGCTGGCCGTGGTCCTGGTCGTCGGCGCGGGTCTGCTGGGCGGACGGCTGAGAGGGTCCGGCGATCCGTCGGCGACCGGATTGCTGCACGGCATCCTCGCGGCCCTGTGCGGCGTCGGTGCCTGCCTCGGCGTCGACTACACGCTGCGCAACCCGCTGGTGCTGACGATGGTGTGGATGCTGGTCGGGATCGCGCTGGCCGCGAGCCAGCTCAGCGAGAGTGCCGCCGACGAGACGTCGGTCGACGCACCGCACGCGGTGGTCCGATGAACGGCGTGGCGACGACCACCAGCGCCGACCTCGGCCGGCTGGCCGGCGGCGCGGCTCTGACGGCGGCCGGCGGCGTGGTGACGGGGGTGGCCGGGTTCGTCGTCACGGCGGCGGTGGCGGCTGGCCTCGGCGCCGGCGCGGCGGGGGTCTTCGGTGTCTGCGTCGCGGTCTCGATGATCGTGACCCAGGTCGGCAAGCTGGGCTGCGACACCGCCCTCGTGCACTTCGTGCCCCGGATCGGGATGTACGGCGGGCCGGGCGAGCTGCGGCGGCTGCTGGTGTGGAGCCTGACTGGTATCGGCCTGCTCGGCATCGCCGCCGCCGTGGTCGGGTGGGCGGTGGCGCCGATCGTCGCGGACGTGTTCCTGCCCGACGCCGCCCGCGACACCGCGGTCACGGCGGTGCGGATGATGGTGGTCGGCCTGCCACCCGCCAGCGTCGCGGCGGTCGCGCTGGCGGCGACTCGCGGGATGGGGGTGCTGCGGCCGCTGGTGGTCAACGACCAGCTGGCCAAGCCGGTCCTGCGGCTCGTCGCCGTGCTGGCCGTGGTCGCGCTCGACGGTGGCGTCGCCGCCGCCGTGCTGGCCTGGTCCGCGCCGCAGTGGGTCGTCCTGCCGTTCGCCTTGCGCTCGCTGCGGGACCGGCTGGCCGACACCCCGCCGCGGGCCGACCGGATGGACGACCGGCTGCGCCGCGGCTTCGTCCGCTTCTCCGGCCTGCGCTGCCTGTCCGCCACGGTCGAGATCGTTGGTCTGCATGCCGGGCTGCTGGTTGTCGCTGCTCTCGTCGGCACCGCGGAGGCCGGCATCTTCGCGGTGGCCTCCCGGCTCGTGCTCGCCGGCTACCTGACGTTGCAGGCAGTCCGGCTCGCCGTGTCGCCGCAGCTGTCGCAGGCGTTGGCCGGCGAGTCGGTCGCGCCGGCGCAGCGGCTGCACCAGGTGTCGACCGGCTGGGTCATCCTCAGCGCCTGGCCGCTCTACCTCGTGCTCGCGATCCTGTCGCCGTGGGTGCTCGGGTTGTTCGGCCCCGACTTCGTGGCCGGCGCGTCGGTGCTGACCGTGCTGGCGGTCGGCGGCCTGGTGAGCGTCGCGGCCGGCAACATCCAGACGGTGCTGCTGATGGGAGGCCGCACGGGCGACTACCTCGGCGTCGCCGTCGTCTCGGTCGCCGTCAACCTGACCGCGACGGCATTGCTCGTGCCGTGGGTCGGGGTGGTCGGCGCTGCGTACGCGGTGACGCTCGCGACGGTGACCGAGAACGCGCTGACGATCGGGCTGGTACGGCGACGGTTCGGGCTGCGGCACGTCGGGCCGCCGGTGCTGACGGCGGCGGCCGTGGCGGCCGGGACGATCGGTGTCGGTGCCGCGCTTGCTCGTGCGCTGGACGTGTCGACGCCGACCCTGCTCGCTATCATGGCCGGCGCCTCGGTGGCCTGGTTGGCCGGTTGCTGGGGCTGGCGCTCGGCGCTGTCGTTGGACCGGATCGCCGCAATGTTCCGTCGTGGTGCGGTGAGGGGGGAGCTCGATGGGTGAACCAGTAGTGCCTCCAGCGGTTCGGCCGGTGCGCCACGTCGAGGTCCCGGACCGGCTGCGGGCGGTCAAGCGGCGGACACCGCGGTTCGTCAAGCGAGCCGCTCGTCGCGGGCTGCGGCGGGTCGGGGTGGCCACCGCCGACCGACGGGTGCTGCCCAACTACCTGGTGATCGGCACCAAGCGGGGCGGCACGACCAGCCTCGTCAACTGGCTGTTCGCGCACCCCGAGGTGATGCCGATGTTCCCGGCCGCGCAGCAGATCAAGAGCCCGCACTACTTCGACCTCAACTACTGGCGTGGCCTCGACTGGTACAAGTCGCATTTCCCGACCGAGCCAGCGGTCCGCCGGCTGCGCGACCGGATCGGGCACCCACCGGCGGTCGGCGAGGCCAGCCCGTACTACATGTTCCACCCCGCCGTCCCCGAGCGGGTCGCGGTGACGACGCCGGACGTACGCCTGATCGTGCTCCTGCGCGACCCGGTGCGACGCGCGTACTCGAACTACTGGGAGCGCCGGGGCAGCGACGCCGAGGTGCTGGAGTCGTTCGAGGCGGCGATCGACGCCGAGCCGGCCCGGCTCGCCGACGCGACCGCCGAGCGGCTGCGCGACCCGCGCTACTACTCGTTCGACCACGACTGCCACAGCTACCTCGCGCGGGGGCGCTACCTCGAGCACCTGCGGCCGTGGCTCGACACCTTCCCGCGCGAGCAACTGCTGGTCATCAGGTCCGAGGACCTCTATGCCGACCCGCGGGCGGTGTCCTCGCAGGTCCAGCGGTTCCTCGGCCTGACGGAGACCGACATCGACCGGCTCGACCACCACAACCGGCTCCCGGTGCCGGCGATGGACGCGGCGACCAGACAGCGCCTGGTGGAGTACTACCGACCGCACAACGCGGCGCTGTACGAGGCGCTCGGGGTGGACTTCGGCTGGGAGGACTCGTGAGACAGCTCGCTGCCCTGTTCGCTGCCGGCCTTGTGCTGCTGTCGGCGGCGGGCGCGTCGGCGGCGGACAGCCGCGGACCGCGCTTCTCCGCGGCGCAGACGTCGTGCACGATCGAGGACGGCCGGCTCGGCTCGATCAGCGGCGCCGTCGCCGTCGACGAGGGCTTCCTCGTGACGCTCGACCGGGGTGCGGCCATCGTCAACGTGAGCCGGGACTGTGCGTTCGCCAGCACCCGACGGCTGGCCGGAGCCGACGCGTTCGACGTCGAGGATCTTGCCGTCGGGCCCGACGGCACTGTGTGGCTGGCCGACATCGGTGGCAACCGCACGCCCCGACGCAACATCGCCCTGTTCGGCCTGACCGCCGACGACACCGTCGTGACGGCGCGCTTCGCGTACCCGGGCGGCACCCACGACGCCGAGGCCGCGGTCGTCACCATGGACTCCGTGCTCGTGGTGTTCACCAAGGAGCGGGGGACGAGCCAGGTCTACCGTGCGCGCCTGCCCGGTGCGGAGACGACCGACCCGGTGCCGCTGCGGAAGGTCGGCGAGGTCGACCTGGCGGCGATCGGCGGCCGCCCGGGGACCGAGGGGTCGTTGCTCGTGACCGGTGCGGCGCTGAGCCCCGACGGCCGGCACGTGACCCTTCGCACCTACACCGACGCGTACGAGTGGGAGATCGTCGACGGCGACGTGGCCCGGACCGTGGTGTCGACCGAACCCGTGCCCGTGGGCCGGCTGCGGCAGCAGCAGGGAGAGGCCGTCAGCTACACCCCCGACGGCTCCCGGCTGGTCGCCTTCTCCGAGCAGCTGCCGTCGCCGGTCCTCGAGGTCGAGATCACCCGCCCGCTGGTCCGCCCGGCGTCGACCCGGCAGCAGCTGCCGACGCGGGCGTACGTCGTGATCGCAGTCCCGGCGGCGCTGCTGCTGCTCGGTGGCGCCCGGACGCTGTACCTTCGACGCCGTGCGCCCCGCTGACCTCGGCCGGCTCGCCTCGGCGCTCGCGTCGGGGCCGGTGCGGGCGGCCCTGGTGACGTTCCTCCTGGTCTGGCTGGTCGCGCTCGCGTGGTCGACCCGGATCGAGCGGTCGTACGAGAGCCACGCCGTCGTCGCCTTCCAGCCCCGCGACCCTGCGACCACCGGCGCCGAGACGATGACGCTGGTGACGCCGAAGTACGTCGAGGTGCTCCGCAGCCCGGCGGTCATCGACGACGCCGCGCACCAGCTGGGCGAGGACCCGACCGACGTGCGTACCGCCGCCAAGGGCGTGTTCGAGCCGAACACGCTCAACCTCCGGGTGCAGGTCACGGCGACGAACGGGGAGCGGGCGGCGCGGATCGCCAACACCTTGACCGCCGGGGTGGTGCAGGAGGCTGCCGACGACGCGCTGGTCGCCGCCGACGTGGTCTCGTGGGCGGTGGCGCCGACGACGGCAGCGACACCCACACCGGCACAGGTGCGGCTGCTGGGCCTGCTCGTCGGCCTGGCCGCCGCGGCATCGGCTGGGGTCGGCGTCGCCCGGCACCTGAGCCACCGGCGTGGTCGTACACTCACGCCCGGGACGTAAGCAGGATCTGGGGAGGGACGTATGAAGCTCAGGCTGATCGCGCTCGGGAGCGCCTTCTTGCTCGGCGGAGCACTGCTGACGCCCGGCGTCAGCGCGACCGCCGCAGCACCGGCGGCCGAGCCCACCACGGTGACGGCGCAGCCGCTGCCGACGTGGCAAACCAACGGCGCCGTCTACGCCGTCGAGGCGGTGGGCGACGTCGTCTACGTGGGCGGCAACTTCACCGCGGTCCGGCCTCCAGGTGCCGCGCCCGGCACCGGGGAGGTGCCGCGGCGCAACCTCGCCGCCTTCGACGCCGACACCGGTGACCTGCTGCCGTTCAGCCACGACATCCGCGCCCGGGACTGGCCGATCCCACCCGGCGGTGTCTACGACAAGACCTGCAGCCCCGGGACGCAGCCCGGCACGTACACCTGCGACACCGTCTACGAGATCCGCCAGTCGCCCGATGCGGCGACCCTCTACATCGGTGGCGACTTCGAGACCATCGACGGCAAGGCGCGTCCCAAGCTCGCGTCCTTCACCGTCGCAACCGACGCGCTGACCACGTTCCGCGTGTGGGCGACGAACTCGCGCGTACGCGCGTTGGCCGTCACCGCCGACCGGCTCTACTACGGCGGCTACTTCACCTCGACGGACGGCCGGCCGCGGCAACGCCTCGCGGCCGTCGACCGGGCGACCGGCGCCGTCACCGGCTGGGCACCCACCAGTGACGGCACGGTCTTCGCGCTGGCGATGGCTCCGGACGGCAGCCGCGTGCTCGTCGGCGGCGACTTCGACCGGATCAACGGCACGTCGATCCGCGGGGTCGCCGCGGTCGACGCCGAGACCGGCGAGAACACCCGCTGGGACACCCGGCTGTTCCCCGGGCATCGCGGCTCCAACCGGTCGTACGCCACCGACCTCGCCGTCGACGGCGACACGGTCTACGCCGCCTCCAACGGCGAGGGTTCGTTCGACGGCCGGATCGCCTACGACCCGTACACCGGACAGGCGCGGTGGGTCGACAGCTGTCTGGGCGCGACCTGGGCGGTCGAGGTGGTCGGCGACGTGCTGTACTCCGGTTCGCACGCGCACGACTGCTCGTCGACGCCGGGTGGGTTCCCGGAGACGGTCAGCGGAGTCCTCGACGGCGACGACCGCCACTACCACCGGCTCCTCGCACAGAGCGCGCGCGACGGCACGACCACCCGGATCCTGCACTGGTTCCCCACCACGAACGGCGGCATCGTCGGCAAGCTGGGGCCGCGTGACATGGCGAAGGCGGCCACCACGGTGTGGGTCGCCGGCGAGTTCACCACGGTCAACGACGTGGCGCAGCAGGGACTGACGAGGTTCGGGTACGAACCGGCCGCGGCGAGCGCCGCCCCGAAGCGGCCGCAGCCGCCGATGGCGATCAGCAACGAGCCTGGCCAGGTCACGGTGGCCTGGGAGACCACCGTCGACCTCGACGACGAGAGCCTGCAGTACACGCTGTTCCGCGGCGCGACGGCGATCCACACCGTGTCGGGGGAGTCCAAGCCGTACTGGCTGCGACCCCAGTTGACGTACACCGACACCGGGCTCACCCCGGGGGAGTCCGTGACGTACCAGGTGCGGGCGACCGACGACTCCGGCCGCACGAGTGTGAAGTCCTGGACCAGTACGGTCGCGGTGGCGGCTGCCGACAGCGCCTACCGGCTCCGGGTGCTGGCCGACGGTGCCGACCTGTACTGGCCGCTGGAGGAGGCCAACAGCAGGTTCGCGGGCTCACTCGCCGCGGCGGGCGGGGCTGGGCGCTACGGCTCGTCCGGCGTCAGCTATCGGACCACCTCGGCCACGCCCTCGATCCCCGGGAGCGCGAGTGCGACGTTGGACGGGTCGGACGGCCGGGTGCGCGGCAGCCTCCGTCAGCCGGCACCCGACACGTTCAGTGCCGAGGTGTGGTTCAAGACGACGACCAACCGGGGCGGCAAGATCCTTGGCTTCGGGTCCAGCAACACGCGGCGCAGTGACACCAGCGACCGGCACGTCTACCTGACGAACCAGGGGCGGCTGGTCTTCGGGATCTACGCCGGCGGCACCCGCACGCTGACCACCTCGCGGACCTACGACGACGGTGACTGGCACCACCTGGTGGTCAGCAACGGGCCCGACGGGATGCGGACCTACGTCGACGGCTCGTTGGTCAACAGCACCGGGCAGACCTACAACCCGACGGACTACCAGGGCTACTGGCAGCTCGGCGGCGACGCACTGAGCGGGTGGCCGTCGGCGCCCTCGTCGCTGGACTTCGCCGGGTCGTTGGACGAGTTCGCGGTCTACCCGACCCAGCTCAGCTCGTCCACCGTCCGCGCCCACTATCAGCTCGCGAACGACGACTGACCTCTGCCGGTCGAATGCGCGTCCGTCCGCCGAGAGGCCGTAGAAGATTGCCCAATTGGGCAATCTTCTACCCGGTTCTTGCCGGTTCGAGGTGGAACTTTGCCCAATTGGGCAATCTTTGACACACACCCGAGGGGCGGATCCGCACGCTGAAGCGGGCCGCGAATCGCCGTCGCATGCTCTTGATTCGCGACCACTGAGAGTAGCGATAGTCACACGAACAGGCGTTGCTTTTTTACCTTTTTCCGCCTGAAATGGGCGCCTGGCGCGAGATATGGCCCTTACTATTTCACGCAGAGTGACACTGCTCTCGGGAGGGGTTGCGGTCTCCGCATCATCGGGGGATGGACGAGGTGAAGGCGAGTTCCTCCTCGCAGCATCCAACCTGCCGGCCACGGGCCGGTCATCCCTGAAGGGGGAACGCACGTGAATGTTCGACGCACGAAGCGGTCGGCAGCAGGAGCCGCCCTGGCCGCTCTCGGGGCCGGCTTGCTGGCCAGTGGGGGAGCGTTGATGTTGGCGCCGAGCGCGGCAGCAGATCCGCCGGGCAACAACGGCTTCGTCAAGGTCGACGACGAAGACTTCGACGACAAGCCGAACAACAACCCGCATGTCGGCTGTGACTTCCGGGTGGACTTCTACAACTTCGACCAGGGTGACTACGACGCCACCGTCCTGTTCGAGATGTGGGCGCCGACCGCTGACGTGGACCTGACGGTCTCCGGCGACACGACCCCGTTCATCGGCGAAGACGTCGCCGGTGGTGGCAGCAACGACGTGGACGCTCAGGTGCCGTACACCTTGGCCTTCGACGGCGACCCACACGGGCAGCAGGGCTATCACGTGAAGCTCACGATCACCGCGCCGGGATCGCAAGGCGCTTACTCGAAGCACAAGGTGTTCTGGGTCGAGGGATGCGAGGCGGAGCCGCCGACCGATCCGCCGACCGATCCGCCGACCGATCCGCCGACCGATCCGCCGACCGATCCGCCGACCGATCCGCCGACCGATCCGCCGACCGACGACCCGACGGACGACCCGACGGACGACCCGACGGACGACCCGGGCGACGACCCGGGCGACGACCCGGGCGACGACCCGGGCGACGACCCGGGCACCACACCAACTGACGACCCGGCGACCGGCCCGCAGAGCAGCACGCCGCCGGCCGTGCCGACGGCGGTGGATGCCGGCCTGAGCAGCGTCGACACCGGCGGCAGCTCGTCCGGCCTCGGACTCGGGCTGATGCTCGTCGGCGTCACGATGGCTGCTGCTGGTGGGGTGTTGGTGGCCAGGGGACGTGGTGGAGAGCACAAGGCGTGATCGAGCCCTCCTCACGCTGGTAGCGGTCGGTTCACTCCTGGTCGGTCTCGGTCTGCTGGCCGAGACGCGACCAGGAGTGCCGACCGCACCGCACGCGGCGGTGCAGACCGTGCCTAGGCCCAGTGCGGAGGAGCGCAGGTCGACTGCGTCCGCCGATCAAGGGCCCTCGGCCAGGAAGGGGTACGTCGCCAACGCGGTCGAGCTGCCCGAGCCGAAGCCACCAAGACCGGTCCGCATCCTCGTGCCCGGGCTCGACGTCGACGCGCCCATCAAGCCCATCGCGATGGCCGGGAGGGTGCTCACCCCGCCCTCGGACCCGTCGGTGATCGGCTGGTGGTCGCGCGGCGCCCGGCCCGGCGCAGTCAGCGGCACCGCGATCTTGACGGGTCACACGGTGCACAGCGGGGGCGGCGCGTTCGACGACCTGGAGCTGCTGCGGCGGGGCCAGCGCGTCCGTGTGGGCACGCGTGGCCGCAACCTCGACTACGTCGTCCGCTCGGTGACCGTCTACCGCAAGCAGTCGCTGCGGCACGCTGCGAGCAGGATCTTCGACCAGACCGTCCCCGGCCGGCTCGCGTTGGTCACCTGCGAGGACTGGAACGGCACGGCGTACCTGAGCAACGTCGTCGTCATCGCCGAGCCGACCCGGTAACCGACCTCCAGCCGCCGTCGTTCACGGCATCTTGACAGAGCGCGTGGACGCCATATGCTATAGCAAACTGGAGGTCGTCCGATGGCGCGCACCCGCTCATTGTCCCGTTGCCTCGTCGCACTCGGTCTGCTCGCGGTCGGCGGCAGCCTGACTGCGAGTGCCGCCACCGCCCCGGCCTCTGCATCGGCGGCGCATCGGGTCGACGTCACCGAGGCGCCGTACCTCGCCGTGGGCGACGGCACGACGAACGACCGGCCGGCGATCCAGGCCGCACTCGACGACGTGGCGGCCAGAGGTGGCGGGACCGTCGTCCTGCCCGCCGGCCAGACCTTCCTCAGCGGCAGCCTGGTCCTCGGCAGCAATGTCACGGTGCAGATCGACGGCACGCTGCTGCAGAGCCAGCGAGACCAGGACTACGCGTCCGCGCCGACTCACGGTCACCTCTACCCGAGCGACATCTCCTACCGCTACGGCGATCTGGCGATGCTGCACAACACCCCGATGGTGTACGCCGGCCGGGCCCACGACGTGGCCGTCGTCGGCGACGGGACGATCCAGCTGACCCGTGCTCAGGGGGACACTGCGACGGCGCGCGAGGCCGCCACGATCCACGCCGCCGCGATCGGGTTCTACCGGGTGGACCGGTTCGAGGTCCGCGACGTCTCCATGCTCGGCGCGAGCAGCTTCAGCCTGGGCCTCTACACCACGCGGCACGGCCTGGTCGAAGGCACTCGCATCATCGCGTCCACCGAGGACGCCAACCCGGTCGGCGGCCACAACACCGACGGCATCAGCATCCAGAACTCCCAGCACATCCGGGCCACCGGCAACGTCGTGCGCAGCGGCGACGACGGCATCTACGTATGGGCGAGTTACCAGGACGAACGAGGAGGGGAGACGTCGTGGTGGTCGAGCGACGAGCCGCGGCCGTCGTACGACATCGAGATCGACCACAACGACATCGTCGTCGACCGCCGGAACGCCAGGCTCTGCTGCAGTGCCGTGGCCTTGATCGCCTGGGGCGGGGGAGGGGCGCCGACCGGCGGCGACGCCCCCGACCAGCGACAGGTGCAGATCTCCGACGTCTCCGTGCACGACAACCATCTGGAAGCGGGCTACCCGTTCCGCTGCTGGTGCGCCTCGCCGACCGACCAGTCGCCGCTGGCGAGGGTGACGCTCGAGGACAACGAGTACGTATGGGGGTTCGCACCGGGCGGCAACCTGCGCGGGCAGATCACCGACTTCACCACCGACGCCGACGAGTGGTACGACTTCATGTCACCCCGCGTGGTGAAGAACGGCGACTTCGAGGCCACCGCCGAGGCCTGGTGGACGACCACGGGGCGGGCCGGCGCCACCCGTTCAGAGGATCCCGCCTTCGACAGTGCGGAGCTCCGCGACCGGCTGGCCGAGACCGACGGCTGGGTCGGCTACGTGCTGGCCCACCCGGAGCAGCCGTCCACGTTGCACCAGGCGCTCCTGCCGACGTCGCCCCAGGACCTGCCACCGGTCGGCGTCGACACGGTGCATCATGAGATCACCGCCGACGTGGTCACGAACGGCACACCGGCCCGGTTCGTAGTGCGGAGCCGGTGCGACGGCAGCGTCATCGACGGCCAGATCGTGGACGCGCGGCAGTGGAGCACGGTGACGCTGGCGTTCGACGTGACCTCGCGGGCCTGCGGCGGCATTCGGGTCGCCCTCGAGGCAGCGCCCGGTCAGCCGGGCTGGGCGCTGGTCGACGACATCGCGCACCAGTCTTCGTACGACGGCTCCTGGATCGACAGCGCCGACCCGCGGGTGCACCTGACCGGCCGCTGGTCGACGTACGCAGGGTCCTCGGACGTCGGCGGAAACCACCTCGTCGGCCTCGCGGCGGGTGCCGACCTGCGGGTCCCGTTCACCGGTACGCGGGGACAGGTGCTCGCGACCCGCGACGTCAACCTGGGCAAGGCGGACATCTACCTCGACGGGGCGCTGCACGGCACCGCGGACTTCTACGCGCCGACCCGCAGCGACGGAGTCGTCGTCTACGACACCGGGGCACTGCCGCCGGGCGACCACGTACTCGAGCTGAGGACGACGGGTACGAAGAACCCTGCGTCGACCAACATCTATACGGTCTTCGACGCTCTGCTGCTTCCCCCCGACTAGCCTGCGGGCGCGCGGTCGCCGTTGACGATCGATTCGACCGGGCGTCCGGCAAGGAAGTCCACGACGTTCCTGGCGGCATGGAGCGGCAGGTCGGCGAGCGCCTCCGGCGAGTACCACGCCGCGTGCGGGGTCAAGATCACGTTGTCGAGCTCGCACAGCGGGTGGTCCGGCGCGAGCGGCTCCGACTCGTACACGTCGAGCGCGGCACCCGAGAGCCGTCCGGACCGCAGTGCGTCCACCAGGGCGGCGTCGTCGACCAGGGAGCCGCGGCAGGTGTTGACGATGACCGCGCCCGGTCGCATGGTGGCCAGCGTGCCCGCGTTGACGAGGTGCCGGGTCCGTGGAGTCAACGGGGCGTGGAGGGTCAGGGCGTCGGCGGACGAGAGGGCGACGTCCAGGTCGACCGGCTGGCACCCGGCCTGGCGGATGACGGCGGCATCGACGTACGGGTCGTGCACGAGGACTCGGAACCCCAGCGCGCGACAGTGCTGGGCGGTGAGCTCGCCGATCCGGCCGTACCCGATCACCGCGACCGTGGTGGTGCTCGGCCGTACCGCCATCGGCCGCGCCTGCGTGGGTGCCCACTCGCCGGCTCGGACGGCGCGGTCGTAGCCGGCCAGGCCACGCGTGAGGGCGAGCAGCATCGCGACCGTGTGCGACGCGACCTCCTCGACGCAGTAGGTCGGTGTGTTGGCTACCGCGATCCCCCGCGCCGCGGCGGCCTCCACGTCGATCATGTCGTAGCCGATGCCGAGCCGGCTGACGAAGCGCAGCGAGCCCAGCTGGTCGAGCACCGCTGAGCTGACCGGCGCCCACTGCACGACCAAGGCGGTAGCACCGCGAGCCGCCTCGACGACGTCCGCCTCGGTGACGCAGCTGGCCCGCGTCACCGATAGCCCGGCCGACCGCAGCACGTCCTCCGCGGCCTGGCCGGGAAGGTCGCAGTCGGTGATCACCACCGCCGGCCTCGTCATGGGAAAACGCTATAGCATCTAGCAATGGTTCGCCAGGTGCTCTAGCGTTTCGGCCATGACGCGACGAGTGCTGGTGACCGGTGCGAGCTCGGGGATCGGAGCGGCGACGGCAGTGGAGCTGGCCCGGGAGGGGTACGCCGTGTGGGCGACCTACGCCACCGACGAGGCCGGCGCGCGGGCGACCGCCGAGCGTTGCGTCGGTGCCGCCGAGCCGGTCGTGGTGTCCCGGCTCGACCTGCGTGACCCGGCGTCGATCGAGGCCCTGGTGGCGGACCTGACCGGGCGCTGGGGATCTCTGCAGGTGCTGGTCAACAACGGCGGGGTCTGCCCGTACCACGGCTACGACGAGATCGACCTCGACGAGTGGGACGCCGTGCTCGAGACCAACGCGCGCGGCACGTTCCTACTGACCCGCGCGGTGCTGCCGCTGCTGCGAGTGTGTACGGAGGACGGGGTGGCCGACCGGTCCGTGGTCAACCTCGCCTCGATCGCGGGCCAGGTGGGCGGGCTGACGACCGGGATGCACTACGCGGCGAGCAAGGGAGCCATCCTCGCCTTGACCCGCAGCTTCGCTCGGGTCCTCGCGGCCGAGGGCATCAGGGTCAACGCCGTGAGCCCCGGCCCGGTCACCAGCCGCATCACCGACCAGCTCGGCCCCGATGCGCGCGCGTCGCTGCAGGCGTCGATCCCACTCGGCGACTTCGGAGCGGGCGACGACGTCGCGTGGATCATCACCGCGCTGGCCTCACCCCGGGCCGGCTTCGTCACCGGTGCCACCTACGACGTCAACGGTGGTGTCCGGATCGACTGACCGCCCCCCGGTCACCTCGCGCCGAGGTTGCGCGAATGTCCGGCCCGGCGCGTTGCTCGCGACCAAGTGAACGGAATTGCTGTCTGCAGTCGCAGGTGGCAACAGTTTCGTTCACTTCGAGCCAGCGGCATCAGCGCGCCTGTGTTAACGGCTGGGGAGGCGTGACACATACGTCACGCTTTCCCAGCCGTTGTACGAGTTCGACCGCCTGATCGGCCCCGACCCCGTCCATCTGGAAGAAGCGAACCACTGGCGGGCCAATCTCACCAACGGAACACGACGTCGCCGATCCGCACCTCCGACAGTTCCCCGGACCGGGTGCGGCGCCAGCCCCCCGACCACTCGCGTCGAGGTTGCACGTATGTCGGTCACCTCGGCGCGGGGTCTGGCGCTCAGTCGGGCCTGCGGCCGTAGCGCTCGTCGAGCTCGGCGTTGGGTTGGGGCTGTCCGAACGTGGCCGACCAGCCACCGTCGACGCCGATCGACTGGCCGGTGAGGTACGAGGCGTCATCCGACAGCAGGAAGGCCACGGTCGAGGCGACGTCGGCCGGCTCGGCGATGCGTCGCAGCGGCGGCCCGGAGGCGAGCGCGTGCTCGGCGGCCGCCGGGTCGGGTGCTGCCGCGAGGGAGGCTTCCAGGGCCGGGGTGCGGACGCCGCCCGGGGCGACTGCGTTGGCCCGGATCCCGTACGGCCCGTAGGTCACCGCCACGCCGCGGGTGAGCGCGTCGACCCCGCCCTTGGTGAACTCGTACACCGCCAGGCCGGGGAAGCTGGCTCGGCCATGGATCGAGCCGATGTTGACGATCGCCCCCGCCGACGCCTGGTCGACGAACGAGCTGACAGCCTCCGCGCAGCCCCAGAGGTAGCCGAGCCCGTTGACCTCGACCACCGCCCGGGCGAGCTCCTCGTCCAGTGCGTGCAGCGGCAGCCGGCGGGTGATGCCGGCGTTGTTGACCCAGCCGCGCAGCGGGGCGAGCGTGCGCGCCCGCGAGGCGGCCTGCCGATGCGACTCACGGTGAGCCGTGTCGCCGACCACGACCTCGGCGCACCCAGCAGCCGGGCCAGCCTCACGGTCGAGGCCGACCACGGCCCAGCCGTCAGCGGTCAGGCGCTCGGCGATGGCGCGGCCGATACCTTTGCTGCTGCCGGTGACGACGACGCTGGCCATGCTGCTCCTTCTCAGAACGCGAACCGCTCCGGGTCGAGGCGGAAGCCAAGCCCAGGCGTTCGAGGGGGTACGGCGTGCCCGTCGACGAACGCCGGTCCACCACGCACGAGCAACGGCGACGGGTCGTACGGGTTGCCGTGCGGCGACCGGTCGAACGTCTCGACCGCGGCGCCCAGGTGGACGCTGATCTCAGGGTAGACGTGACAGGAGGTCGCGATCCGTTCACGGCGCATCCGATCGATCAGCCCCCGCGCCGGGGTGATGCCGCCAATGGCCACTACGTCGACCCGCCCGACGTCGAGCGCGCCGGCGCCGATCAGCCGGTCGAAGACGGCCGGGTCGGTCACTTCGTCGCCGACGCCGACGCGTACACCGCCCTCGGACCGGATGCGTGCGCAACCCGCGGCGTCCTCGGGCAGCAACGGGTCCTCCAGCCAGGCGAGGTCGGTCGGCCCCCACGACCGCAGGTCGGCCAAGGCGCGGTCGGCGTCCGGCCAGCCGAAGGCCACGTCGACCACCAGGCCCTGGCCGGCGGGCAGCCGTTCGCCCACCCGGGCCAGCAGGTCGCGCATCAGCGCGTTGTCCGGTGACCGGGCGATCTTGAGCAGCGGCCAACCCTGTCGAGCCAGCCGCAGTACGTCGTCGGCGAGCTGGTCGCTGTCCCGGTCGGCCGTCGGGTACGCGGCGACGAGCATCGTCGGGCGAGGGTCGGCGCCGGTGCCGAGCAGCTGCCAGACGGGTTGACCGGCCCGCTGGCCCGCGATGTCCCACACCGCGATGTCGACCAGCCCGAGGGCGCGCCGGACCAGACCGACCCGGCCGACGATCGCGCTGCCGCGAAACGCCGTTTCCCAGACCGCCTCGACGTCGGCGGAGTCCGCGCCCAGGACGTGCGGGGCGATCAGCCGGTCGATGATCTCCACCATCGGAGCCTCCCGCGAGAGGCAGTACGACGTGCCGACCAGCCCGTCCGCCGTGCGCACCTGGATGCCCGTGTACTCCCTGCGGTGCACCGTCATCGCGCCGAGCCGCAGCGGCGCCGACAGCGGGAGTGCGACGTTGACCGCAGTCACCTCGACGATGGCCGTGTCGACGGTCACGGCGCTGGCCGCGTCGCCAGCGGGATGCCGTAGTCGACGATGAACCCGCCGTCCACGTACAACGTCTGCCCGGTGATGTAGCCGGCCCGGTCGGACACCAGGAAGCTGACCGCGTCGGCGATCTCGGTGGGTTGGGCGAGCCGCCGTGCGGGGATCCGGGCCAGGATCGTGTCGACGTCCAGGGTCCCGGCCTCAACGCCCGCGCGGAACACCCCGGTGTCGACATATCCGGGGGCGACAGCGTTGACCCGCACCCCGCGAGCAGCCCACTCCGCGGCAGCCGTCGCGGTCAGCCCGACGATCGCGGCCTTGGTGGTGGCGTAGGGCGCACGCCCCGCCGACCCTCGGGCCGCGACCGACGAGATGTTGACGACGGCGCCGCGACCGCTGGCGAGCATGTGCCGTCCTGCTGCTTGCAGGCAAGCGAAAACGCCGTGCAGGTTGACATCGACGACCGCCGACCACTCCTCCCAGGTCAGGTCCTCGATCGCCCGGTGCCGTTGGATGCCGGCGTTGTTGACGAGTACGTCGATCCCGCCGTACTCACTCGCCACCCGACCGAAGACCTCGGTCACCTGGGCTGGGTCGGTGACGTCGAGCTCGACCCAGCTGACGCCGGGGTCGCTGCCAGGTCCGGCCGGCGGCAGGTCGGCTTGGACGAGGTCGGCCGCGAGGACGCGGTAGCCGTCGGCCGCGAGGCGCTCGCCGACCACCCGCCCGATGCCGTTGCAGCCGCCGGTGACGACGGCGACCGGGGTTCGAGCCGTCATGGTGCCTCCTGGAGCAGGTCGGTGAGCAGGTCGACGCAGTGCTGTTCGAGCCGCTCGAGCGAGCCGGGGGACACCGCGGTCTGCCAGGCCTGGTAGGCCCGTCGCTCGTACGCCTCGATAGTCGGGAGGTAGACGAAGCCCGGCCCGTTGGTCAGGTTGCAGACGACCACCGGACGGTCCGGGAAGCGCGTGCGGAGCCGGGTCTGCAGCCGGGAGTACGCCTCCCCGGGATGCGCGACGACCAGCGCGTCGCCGAGCCGCCAGGCCCAGACCGGGTGGCGCACGGTAGGCCCGTCGACGTACCCGTCCCGCAGGTTCCTGGCCCGGCGCAGCCGCTCGGCGCGACTGCGCTCGTCGACGTCCGCCCACTCCGCTTCGAGCTCGGTCAGCGTCGGCAGGTCGCGCAGGTCCAGCTCGACGGCGCCCTGCCGGGCCGCCAGCGTGACATTGCCGGAGGCCGCCCGCGGCTCCCAAATCGCCAATGGGGCGCCCGACTCGACCACGCCGGTCAACGTCAGCGCGGTGCCGGGTGGTGGGAGGCCGGACAGTGCGCTCATGACGGCGTGCCCGAGGGTACGGCCGTGCTGGTCGGCGACCTCGACGTCACCGGTGTACTGCTCGCGCGGTGCGAGCTCGCCGGACGCCCCCTGGAGGAACGCGCACGGGACGCCGGTCTGCTGCTCGACCAGCTCCCGCATGGCCCCGACGTAGTCGGGGGACACCAACCGGTTCTGCCAGGCCAGGGTGGTCGGATGGCAGGCGTAGTTGACGATCGTGGCTAGCGGCCCGGTGGCACCGCTGAGCCGTCCCACCAGCAGCGTGTCGTCGGCTTGGCCGTGCGGGTTGAAACCGACCACCGGCCGACCGTCGAGGTCGAGCTCGCGCTCGGCCGCCAGCGCGCAACGACCGGTGGCCCACTGCAGGGTCGCCGGCTCGATCCGAGCGAGTGCGTCCCGCCCGGCCCCGATCGCCGACTGGGCGAGCTGGTCGAGATAGCCGGGTACGAGGTCGCCGCCCGGTAGGTCGCTGTCGGTCGAGCACAGCACGGGCCCGGCATGGGTATGGGACAAGGCCACGAGCAGCCGGTCCGGGTCGAGACCGAGGCCGTCGAGCACGGCGGTGCGGAACCTCGCCTCGTCGTCGACACGTCGCCACCACGTCCCGTCGACCGCGACCAGGACGAGTGGAGCAGCATCGGCGCCGCCGCGCAGCGCGACGGCGGTGAGGGTCAGCGGCCGATGGCATCCCGCGGAGACGTCGCTCTCGGCCGGCCCCCAGCTCCGGTTCCGGATCCCCACCGGTGGCGTCACGTCCTGGCGGCCGACGCCGGCGTACCCCGAGAACGCCGGGACGGCGGCGACCGCTCCGACCGCGATCTGCTGCTTCACGTGCTGATCTCGGCGCGACGGCGTCGCTCCCGCTCGGGGTCGGCGATCGGGATCGCCGCCATCAGGCTGTGCGTGTACGGATGCTCGGGGCTGGCGAACAGCTCGTCGCGGTCGCCCTGCTCGACGATGACGCCGCGTCTCATCACGGCGACGTGGTGCGCCATGTACCTGACCACCGCCAGGTCATGGCTGATGAACAGGTACGTGAGGCCGAGCCGCGTCTGCAGGTCGCGGAGTAGGTTCAGCACCTGTGCCTGGATGGAGACGTCCAAGGAGGACACGGACTCATCCAACACGAGGAAGTCCGGGTTGAGCACCAGCGCGCGGGCGATCGCGACCCGCTGGCACTGGCCGCCCGACATGCTCCGCGGCAGCCGGTTGCGGAGCTCCGGGCCGAGTCCGACCAGCTCGAGCGTCTCGTCGACCGTCTGCCGCCGACTCGCTCGGTCGCCGATCTGGTGGGCACGCAGCGGTGCGGTCACGATCTCGGCCACCGTCCGACGCCGGTTGAGGGCGGCGTACGGGTCCTGGAAAACCATCTGCATGCGCCGGCGCAGACGACGCAGCACTGGCCCGGCCACCGTACTCAGGTCACGCCCGTCGAAGCTGACGGTGCCCGCGTCGAGCGGGGTGAGCGCGAGTACGGCGCGGGACACGGTGGACTTTCCCGACCCCGACTCGCCCACCAGGCCGAACGTCTGCCCGCGGCGGATCTCGAAGCTCGCGTCGTCGACCGCGCGAACGTGCTCGCCCAGGCCCAGCCGGTAGCTCTTCACGACGTGCTCGACCCGGACCAGCGGTGCTGCATCGGCGTCGAGCGGCGCCGGCGGGGTGGCCGGCGGGGCTGGCGGCCGATCCTGGGTCCGGATCGGGCGGTCGACGTCGATCGTCAGGTCGACCACGGAGCCCAGCAAGGTGCGGGTGTACGGATGGGCGGGGGAGCGGTAGAGGCGCGTCGCCGGGGCGGTCTCGACGAACTCGCCGTGGCGCATCACGTTGACCGTGTCGCAGAACCCGGCGGCGACGCCGAGGTCGTGGGTGATCAGGACGACTCCGGTGCCGTGGTCGTCGGCCAGCCGGTCCAGCAGGTCGATGATCAGCGACTGCGTGGTCACGTCGAGGGCGGTCGTCGGCTCGTCGGCGAGCAGCACCTCGGGTCCGGACGACATGGCCATCGCGATCATGACGCGTTGCCGCATGCCGCCGGAGAACTCGTGCGGGTACTGGGAGAACCGCTCCTGCGGCTGCGGTACGCCGACCTCGCCCAGCATGTCGAGTGCACGCCTTCGCGCCGTCGCCCGGGATGCGTCGCTGTGCAGCCGGATCGCCTCGACCAGCTGGTGTCCGATGGTCCGCACCGGGTTGAGGGACGACATCGGGTCCTGGTAGACCATCGCGACCCGGCTGCCGCGGATCTTCTGCATCTGGCGGGGCGGCAGCGGCAGCAGGTCCTGGCCCTGCAACAGCACCTGGCCCGACACCGTGGCCTGGTGGGCGAGCCGCATGATCGACAACGCGGTCAGTGACTTGCCGGAGCCCGACTCGCCGACGATCCCCATCCGCTCGCCGCGGCCCAGCGTGAACGACACCCCGTTGACCGGCGTGGTGTCCCCGAACCTCACCCGCAGGTCGCGGACGTCGAGGACCGCGTCGTCAGCGCTCACGCCGCGCGTCCTCTCGGGTCCTGACCGCCGAGCTGGTCGGCCAGCAGGTTGAGCATCCAAATGGTGACGAAGATCAGCGCGGCCGGGAAGAGCAGGTAGCCCATCGACTGGTAGATCCGCTGGTAGCCCTGCTGGACCAGCGTGCCCCACGTCGCCTCTGGCGACTGGATGCCGAGCCCGACGAAGCTCAGCGACGCCTCGACCAAGATGGCGTTGGCGCCGTTGATGGCCGCCTGGACGCCGAGCTGGCCACGGATGTTGGGCAGCACCTCGTGCAGCAGGAGCTGGCGACGCGGCGCGCCGTACGCGACGGCGGCCGCGACGTAGTCGTCCTGGAGCTCGGTGAGCACCGTGCTGCGGACCATCCGGGCCGTCGTCGGCGTCAGCAGGACGCCGACGATCAGCGCGAGCCGCCACGGCGTCGGCTCGAACGCCGCGACGAACACCAGCGCGAACAGGATCTGCGGGATCGCCATCAGCGTGTCCGCGACCCGCATCAGCAGCTCGTCGAGCAGGCCGCCGAGAAAGGCGGCACCCATGCCCCACAGCGTGCCGACCAGCATCGCCACCGCGGTCGCGCCACCGGCGATCAGGAAGGTCAGCCGGCCGCCGTACAGCGCCCGGCTGAACAGGTCGCGCCCGAGCTCGTCGGTGCCGAACGGGTGGGACAACGACGCACCGGCGAACCGCTCGCCCGACTGCGCGGTCGGGTCGGCCGGAGCGGCCCAGGTGGCGGCGAGGCAGCCGACCAGCAGGAGCACGAGCAGGCCGACCGCGAACCAGGTGAGCCACCGTCCCCGGTGCGGCAGGGCGACCCCGCGTCGGCGGAGCCGCGGCATCGATCGGCTGTCAGCCACGCGACCTCCCGACCCGAAGCCGTGGGTCCAGCACGCCGTACGCGAGGTCGACCAGCAGGCTGGTCACGATGAACAGCGCGCTGACGAGCAGCACCACCGACTGGAGCACGGCGTAGTCCCGTTTGAAGACGGCATCGATGGCCAGCGACCCCAGACCCGGGATCCCGAAGACGTACTCGATGATCACCACGCCGCCGAGGGTGTAGCCGACGATCAGGCCGAGGATGGTGAGCCCCGGGATCATCGCGTTGCGCAGCGCGTGGCCGAGCACGACGGTGCGCCGCGGTGCACCCTTGCCCTCGGCAGTGCGGATGTACGGCGCGGCGAGTGCATCGATCATCGACTCCCGGAGGAAGCGCATCAGCAGCGGCGCGGCGGCGATGGCGAGGGTGGTCGCCGGCAGGACCAACCGGGTCAGGTTCTCCACCGGCGACGTGGAGAACGCGACGTAGCCGCGGGCCGGCAGCCACTCCAGCTGGACGGCGAAGACCACGATCAGCAAGATCCCGATCAGGAACTGCGGCAGCGCCATCCCGGCGGTGGCCAGGGCGGTGAGGATGCGGTCGAGGCGGCCGCGCGGGCGTAACGACGCCGCGACGGCGGCGGGCACGGCCACCACCAGGGCGAGCAGGATCGAGAGCAGGGTGACTTCCAGCGTCGCGGGGATGCGCTGACCGATCAGCTCGCCGACGGAGAACTGGTTGAAGTAGGACTGTCCGAAGTCGCCCTGCAGCAGGCCGCCCACCCAGCTCAGGTACTGGGTCACGATCGGGTCCTCGAGGCCGGCGTCCTGACGGAGCTGGCGGATCAGCTCCTCGTCGACGCCGGGTGTCGACCCGAGGCGGGTGATGACGGGGTCACCGGGCAGCCACCGCAGCACGATGAAGACGAGGACGGAGGTGGCGGCCAGCATCAGGATGCTGACGGCCACCCGCCGCAGGATGAACCGGCCCACCTCAGTCCTGCGTCAGGCCGGCGGACTCGAGGTGCAGCTGGCCGCCGCCTTCGACCCAGACGCCGGCGACACCTGGCCCGACGGCGGTCACTACGGTCGACTGCAGCGGCACGATCAGCGGCACCTCGTCGTTGATGACCTGCTGGACCGTCGCCCAGGCGTCCTTGCGCGCCTCCTCGTCCGGCTCGGAGACGGCCGTCGAGAAGGCCTCGGCGAACTCGGGGCTCTGCCAGTTACATTCGCAGCGACCGTCTTGGTAGAAGTTCAGCGAGTACGCCGGCTCGGGCGGCGTCGACTGGAAGTTCGGCACGATCGTCGCCGGGTAGGACTTGCCGGCCGGGTAGAACTTGTCGACCCAGGTGCCGATGTCGTTGTTGTCGATCTTCAGGGTGATCCCGATCTCCTTGAGGCTGGCCTGCAAGATCTCGCCACTCGTGTTCCACTCGGGGTACTGACCGGCCACGCCCCACCAGGTGAGCGTGTCGCCCGACTCGACACCGGCCTGGGCGAACAGGTCCTTGGCCTTGTCGAGGTCGTAGCCGTACTCGGTCAGGTCACCGCCGTACCACGGGTTCTCCTCGCCGAGTGCGTTGTTGGTCGGCGAGACCGCGCCCTGCCCGAAGTAGGCGGCGTCGAGGATCGCCTCGCGGTCGGTGGCGTACGCCAGCGCCTGCCGAGCACGCACGTCGTCGAACGGCGGTGACGTCGTGTCCATCTCCCAGGACGGCCACTGGCTCGGGTTGTCCGGCCGGACCAGCGTGACATCACCGCCGCCCTCGAACTGCTCGACGTCACCTTGCGGGACCGACCAGAGGACGTCGAGGTCACCGGAGCGGAGCGCAGTGACCGCGGAGGTCGACTCGGCGGCCTTGACGAAGGTGATCTCGTCGAGCGGCGGCGGGTCTGCGAAGTACTCGTCGTTGCGTACCAGCGTGAGGGAGCTGTCCGGGGTGAACTCGGAGACCTTGTACGGGCCGGTGCCGACGGGGTCCTTGTCGATCGAGTCGAGCGACTCGGTGTCGAGCATCTTGACCCACACGATGCCGGCCGGGAACGTCGCGATCGGCTCCGACAGGGTGAACTCGACGGTGTAGTCGTCGGTCGCCTCGACTGCCGTGACCGCGGCGATCTTGTTGGCCTCCTGAGTGGCGGTCTTGTCGTCGAGGTAGTAGTCGAACGTCTGCTTCACGTCGGCGGCGGTGAACTTCTTGCCGTTGGTGAACGTCACGTCCTGGCGCAGGGTGAAGGTCCAGGTGCGCTGGTCGTCCGATGCCTCCCACGACTCGGCAAGGTCGGGCACGATCTCGCCGGACTCGTCGGTCGCCGACAGCCCGTTCCACAGCAGCGGGAACAGCGACTCCTCCCAGGCGAACGTGCGGATCGCCGGGTTCAGCTGGGGGATGCCCTGCGCCGCGCCGACGGTGAGCGTGCCGCCGTCCTGGACGTCGCCCTCGGCCCCGCTGCTGCTGCTGCCGTCGTCGCCCGATCCGGAGCACCCGGCGAGCAGCAGGACCACCGCGGCGACACTCCCGACGTACGCGGATGTCCTTGGCATCGTGCCTCCTCGTCCTGGACTGCTATTCGCTATAGCATGTAGCAATGTTGATCGAGTGTCCAGTAGAGTCGGGGGCTCGTGGCCCGACGGACGGAAGAGATGACATTGCGGGCAGTTCCTGACCAGAACCTGGCGTCGTGGGTCACCGGCGAGCTGCGTGACGCCATCCAGCGAGGTGAGCTGGTGGCCGGCGAACGACTCGTCGAACGCAAGCTTGCGGAGCGGCTCGGAGTGAGCCACATCCCAGTGCGCGAGGCCCTGGCCAAGCTGGCCGAGGAGGGGCTGGTCGAGCGGCTACCGCGGCGGGGCGCACGCGTTGCGGTGCTATCCGCCGAGGACCTGGAGGAGCTCTCGAGCCTGCGCACGCTGCTCGAGCAGTTCGTGGTCGTGCGCGTTCAGCAGCGGTGGGATGACCGGATCGAGGCCCGGCTCCGCAAGCTGGTCGCGTCGATGGTTGTCGCCGCCGAGCGGGGCGACCAGGCGCGGGTGTTCGATCTCGACCGCCGGTTCCACGAGCAGCTGTGGGAGCTCGCCGAGCACCGCCTGCTGATGGGTTTGGCCGCGCAGCTGCGCAGCCGGATCAACGGGTTCCTCTGGGCGGCGACCAGCGCACTCGAGCCGGATGACCGGGTCGCCCACGCGACGTCGCACGCCGACCTGGTCGACGCCATCGCCAGCGGAGACCCGAGGCGGGCGCGTCGCGCGATGGCCGACCACATCAGCACGGCGGCCAAGCGCATCGACACCTCGAGCGCCGACGACCAGCCGAGTTGAGCGCGTCTCGGGAGGGTCGTGCTGCGGGCTGTGTCAGGGGGCGTGGCGGCGACCACGGAAACCTGCGGCGGCCAAGCCGATGCCGACGACGGCGACGACTGGTCCGACTACGGCCCACAGGGTCTCGCCGGTCATCCCGCTGCCGCCGACGTACCCGAGGCCTTGCAAGGTCCAGACGATCCCGGCCACGGCCAAGAGCGCTCCCACGCCGATCAGCAGGCTCGTACGCATCAGGTGCCACCACCTTCCGGTCAGCGACCGCCTCGTCGACGCCCGCGTACCGAACCTA
Source organism: Nocardioidaceae bacterium (assembly GCA_050699035.1). Lineage (GTDB taxonomy): Bacteria > Actinomycetota > Actinomycetes > Propionibacteriales > Nocardioidaceae > WHTB01. Next base: position 30,612 of record JBOHDE010000011.1, read on the forward strand.
GCGGGCTAGGACAGGGTCACGCCCATCCGGCGGTCGATGCCGGTGCCGTGGACTGGGTCTCTGCCGCGGATGTGGATCTCGTGCTCGGTCACGTCGGCGCGATACAGCCGGAACGGTGCTGTGCCGCGGAGCTCGTCGAGCGGAAACGGCTGCTGCTCGGGGAACCTGGCTCGGCAGGCCACCTCGGCGCACTCGTCCAGGTCGCTCTCCGGGACCAGCGTGGCGCGTGCGGACATGTACACGGCCTGCCCCTGCCCGATCGGCGCCTGCGAGTCGAACACGACGATGCTGACATCGGGCCGCTCCGCGACGTTGCGTGAGTGCTGGGCTGCTGGCGACGAGATCCAGTAGAGCACCGAGGTGCCGTCCGGCGAGTAGTAGACCGGCGAGACCCGGGCTCGTCCGTCGGGCTCCACGGTGCCGAGCGTCATGTACCTGTTGGCGTCGATGATCGTCCGGACGCGGTCGACGGGCTCGAGTTCGGTCGTCATGTCAGCTGCCCCCGAGGTCGGTTGCATTGCATCTTGGCACGTCGACTGGCGCGTTGCGTAGGCCCGGCGTCCGGTTTGTCCCTACGGAACGCGCCAGTCGATGGCGGCGCCCGTCAGAGCCCGGCGCGCGATCTCGACACGACTAATCTGCTGATGGATGTCGAGGCCGGGCCGCCGGTGGTGACGTCTCAGGCGAGAGGCGCCGACGGGGCGCCGGGCACAGAGGAGAGCAGCCGTGAAGTACATCATGTTCAGCTACGGCACGCAGGCCGACTGGGACGCCATCGAGGACCTGCCCACCGAGGTCGCCGAGGCGGAGTACGGGCCGGTGGACGACGTAGCGCAGGAGCTGATCGCGTCCGGCGAGCACGTCTACGCGGCCGGTCTCGCCGACCCGTCGCACACCCATGTCGTCGAGCTGCGGGAGGGAGCTCCGGTGGTCACCGACGGGCCGTACGCCGAGGCGAAGGAGTTCCTGGCCAGCTTCGGGGTCGTCGACGTCGAGAGCCTCGACCGCGCGCTCGAGATCGCTGCCCGCGTCGCGGCGACGCTCTCCTGCCGGGTCGAGGTGCGGCCGTTGATGGGTGACGGCGGGCTGGAGATGTAGCGGTCGTGCCGTCCGAGCCTGCCGTCGAGGACCTGCTGCGCCCGCTGGCGCCGCAGGTCCTCGGCGCGCTGGTGCGCCGGTACGGTCACTTCGACACGGCCGAGGACGCCGTCCAGGAGGCGTTGCTCGCCGGCGCGGTGCAATGGCCCCGCGACGGTGTACCCGACAACCCGCGGGCCTGGCTGATCACAGTCGCGTCTCGCCGGATGACCAACCTGCTGCGCAGCGAGCAGGCCCGCAGACACCGCGAGGAGAGTGTCGCCACGCGGCTGCCGGCCGACCACTACCTCGCACCCGCCGCCGACACCATGCGACCTGCCGACGCCGACGACACGCTCATCCTGCTGTTCCTGTGCTGCCATCCTGAGCTCAGCCCGGCCTCCCAGATCGCCCTTACCCTCCGGGCGGTCGGTGGCCTCACCACCGCCGAGATCGCGGCCGCGTTCCTGGTCCCCGAGTCGACCATGGCGCAGCGGGTCAGCCGGGCCAAGCAGCGGATCAAGTCCTCGGGCGTCCCGTTCCGGATGCCGCCGCCGCAAGACAGGGACGCCCGCCTGCTCGCGGTCCTTCATGTGCTCTACCTGGTCTTCAACGAGGGCTACACGAGTACGTCCGGACCGGATCTGCAGCGGGCCGAGCTGACCGGCGAGGCGATCCGGCTCGCCCGCCTGGCCCACGCCCTGCTGCCCGACGACGGCGAGGTCACCGGCTTGCTCGCCCTGATGCTGCTCACCGACGCCCGCCGACCTGCGCGCACCGGACCCGACGGCGACCTGGTGCCGCTGGACGAGCAGGACCGCAGCCGATGGAACCAGGAGTACGTCGCCGAGGGCGTCGCGCTGGTGCCTGACGTCCGGTCGCAGCGGACCCTCGGCCCGTATGCGCTGCAGGCGGCGATCGCCGCGGTGCACGACCAGGCGACCCGGGCCGAGGACACCGACTGGGCGCGGATCGTCTTGCTCTACGGCGTGCTCGCCCGGGTGTCGCCCAGTCCGATGGTCACCCTCAACCAGGCCGTCGCGACCGCGATGGTGGACGGCCCCCGGGCCGGGCTCGCCGTACTCGAACCGCTCGACCTGGACGCCCGGATGTCGGAGCATCACCGGCTCGACGCGGTGCGCGCGCACCTGCTGGAGATGGCCGGAGACCACGCCGAGGCCGTTGCCCACTACCGCACCGCGGCCCGTCGTACGACGAGCGCGCCCGAGCAGCGCTACCTGGAGGCCAGGGCGGACCGGCTCAGCGAGCGGACGTGAGCTCGCCAGGCCAGGCGGTCAGAGCCAGTGGTTGTCATGGCGGAGGTAGAACGCGGCGCGTTCCTCCTCGCTGAGCACCTTGCCCTTGGCCACCTCCACGAGGGTCTCGAAGTACTCCTCACGCGGGGCGCCGGGGGTGAACAGCAGCAGCATCGAGGCCGGCTCACCGGGCTCGTTCTTGAATGCGTGGATCCCGCCCTGCGGTACGTACAGGTAGTCGCCCGACGTCGCGTCGACCCACTGCTCGCCGTCATAGAGCCGCACGGTGCCGGACAGGATGAAGAAGGTCTCCGCGATGGTCTTGTGGAAGTGGGCGTCCGGCCCGCTGACCTCGGGGCCGAAGTCCCAGCGGTAGAGGCCGAACTCGCCCTTGGTGGAGGCGCCGGTGGAGAGGTAGTGCACCTTCGTACCCTTGGGGTTCACCAGCTCGGGCGGATGGTCGTGCGCTCGGTAGGTCGCGCTGACCTCGCCGGTGCTGCCGAGGTAGCGCGGCTCTGGGTAGGACATGGCGTACCCCCCTTCAGCTACCGCTGCCGTACGGGCGGGTGATGATCTCGAGGAAGTGCCCGCTGGGCTCCTCCCAGTAGACGCCCCGGCCGCCGTCGTTGGTGTTGAGCTCGCCCTCGCGGCGCCGGAACGGGTCGGCCCAGTAGGTGAGGCCGCGGGCCTTGATCCGGCCGAAGATCTCGTCGAACTCGGACTCGCCGACCAGGAACGCGTAGTGCTGCGGATGGACGGTGCCGTGGTCGTCGGCGAAGTCGAGTGATACGTCGTTGTCGACCTGCACCACCAGGAACGGGCCGTACGGGGTCGGCGGAGCCAGCCCGAGCAGCTCGGCCAGGAAAGTCGCCGACTCTTGTTTGTCGCGGACGTTGACGATGGTGTGGTTCAGCTGCACGGCCATGGGGCTCCCTCTCGGTCTCGACCCGACTGATCTTTCACCATGAGCTCCCTGCGGGCGTCCCGGAGGAGGTGCACGTCATGGCCGCAGGGGCTGGCGACGCGG
>JBOHDE010000012.1:0-33323 GCA_050699035.1 Nocardioidaceae bacterium
CGTACGAGCCACTGCCGTACGAGCCACTGCCGTACGAGCCACCGTCATACGTACGACCCTGGTACGCACCGGGCACGTCGCTGGTCGGCGTCGCCCCGGGCGCCATCACCATGTCGGGGGCGAACGATCCCGGCGGCGGCGCGACGCCGTGCTCCTGGCACCACTCGCCGGCCCGCCGCTGGGTGGGCCGGGCCGAGCCGTCCGACGTGGCGAGCTGCATCGGGATCGGCGGCAGCGGCGGCAGGTCCTGTCCACGCTCGGCCTCGAGCTCGTCGGCGTCCTTCTCCTCCGACATCCCGATCGGGCCGACCCGCTGGGCGTTGAGGAACTGCCTGACCACGGGCTCCTCGCTGGACAGCAGCATCTCGCGCGGCCCGAACATCGCGAGGTGCCGGTGGTAGAGCAGGCCGATGTTGTCGGGCACGGTGCGCGCGGTGTTGACGTCGTGCGTGACGATCAGGAACGTCGCCTCGATCTGGGCGTTGAGGTCGACGATCAGCTGGTTGAGGTACGCGGTGCGCACGGGGTCGAGGCCGGAGTCGGGCTCGTCGAAGAGCACGATCTCGGGGTCGAGAACGAGGGCACGGGCGAGGCCCGCACGCTTGCGCATGCCGCCGGAGATCTCGCCGGGCAACTTCCGCTCGGCGCCGATCAGACCGACCATGTCCATCTTGTCCATCACGATCCGATGGATCTCGGACTCGCTCTTGCGGGTGTGCTCACGCAGCGGGAAGGCGATGTTGTCGTACAGCGTCATGGAGCCGAACATCGCGCCGTCCTGGAACAGCACGCCGAACAGCTTGCGGATCTCGTACAGCTCCCGCTCATGGCAGGTCGCGATGTCGGTGCCCTCGATGTAGATGTGGCCACGGTCGGGCTTCAGCAGGCCGATCAGCGTCTTGAGGAAGACCGACTTGCCGGTACCCGACGGGCCGAGCATCACCGAGATCTCACCGGTGGGGAGGGTGAGTGAGACGTCGCCCCAGATGAGCTGCTTGCCGAAAGACTTCGTCAGCCCGTCGACCTGGATCTCGACACCCACGCAAGTCCTCCCTCGGCGGCATGGTCAAACGGCACGCCGAGAGAAAGCCCCGCGACGGCCACGTGAAGTCAACGACGCGGGCACGCTCAAGTTACGCGCGAGTCACCAGCAACTTGACAAACCTTGAGTACGGTACGAGCACACCGTCGTAAGCACTGGCCGGCGACACCCGAAAGCAGTTGTGAGTGAGTGCTCACTCACTTATCCTGGTCGCCGTGCCACCGCGACCGGGCCGGGCCAGGCCTCTCCCACCGGACGAGCGCCGTGCCGCGCTCGTCGCGGCGACGCTGCCGCTGATCCTCGAGCACGGCAACCAGGTGACGACCAGACAGATCGCGCAGGCATCCGGGGTCGCGGAGGGGACGATCTTCCGGGTGTTTCCCGACAAGCAGAGCCTGATCTACGCAGCTGTCGCGTCGACGTTCGACCCCCTGCCGACCCTTGAGGCCCTCGACCTGGTCGGCACCGACCCGCCGCTCGACGACCGTCTCGTCCGTGCCGTCGAGATCCTCCAGGACCGGATCCACGATGCGTACCGGTTGATGACCATGCTGGAGATGCGAGGTGGCCCGCCCCAGGCCGGTGCGGACGACGGCCGGCAGGCGAAGATCGTGGCCGGGCTGACCACCCTGATCGCCCCCGACGCCGACCGGCTGAGCCGCCCGCCGGCCGAGATCGCCAAACTGCTGATGCTGGTCACCCTCGCGGGGACCATCCCACGGCTGACCGAAACACCGTTGCCGCCCGAGGAGATCGTCTCCGTTCTGCTCGACGGCGTGCGGAAGCACTAACCGCTGACAAGACCTTGGGGGGAACCACCTGATGCTGGTCGACCTGCTGCGGACCTACCTCCGCGGCTACCGACGCGAGCTGGCCGGGGTCGTCGGGCTCCAGCTGGTCGGCACCATCGCGTCGTTGTACCTACCGAGCCTCAACGCCGACATCATCGACCGGGGCATCGCGCAGGGCGACACGGACTTCATCATGAGGACCGGCAGCTGGATGCTCGCGGTGACCTTGGTCCAGGTCGCCTGCTCGATCGGCGCGGTCTACCTCGGGGCGCGTACGGCGATGGCGTTCGGCCGGGACGTCCGTACTGCGGTGTTCCACCGCGTGGGCGAGTTCTCTGCCCGCGAGGTCAACCAGTTCGGCGCCCCGTCCTTGATCACCCGCAACACCAACGACGTACAACAGGTGCAGATGCTGGTCGTGATGACCTGCACGATGATGGTAGCGGCGCCGATCATGATGGTGGGCGGCGTCGTGATGGCCCTGCGCGAGGACGTCGGACTGTCCTGGCTGATGCTCGTCTCGGTCCCGGCCCTCGCCGTGGCCGTTGGCCTGGTGATCCGGCAGATGGTGCCGCAGTTCCGGTTGATGCAGACCAAGATCGACACGGTCAACCAGGTGCTGCGCGAGCAGATCACGGGCATCCGGGTGGTCCGGGCGTTCGTCCGCGAGCCCGACGAGACCGCCCGGTTCCAGCAGGCCAACGACGAGCTCACCGACACCTCGCTGCGAGTCGGCCGGCTGATGGTGCTGATCTTCCCGATCGTGCTGCTGGTGCTGAACGCGTCGAGCGTCGCCGTCCTCTGGTTCGGCGCCGGCCGAGTCGACGCCGGCCTGATGCAGATCGGGTCGCTGACCGCCTTCCTGAACTACCTGATGCAGATCCTGATGTCGGTGATGATGGCGACGTTCATGCTGATGATGGTCCCGCGGGCCTCCGTGTGCGCCGAGCGCATCAAGGAGGTCCTCGACACCGAGTCGTCGGTGGCGCCGCCTCGTGACCCGGCTCCCGCTCCCCCCGCCCGCGGCGACCTGACGCTCGACCGCGTCTCGTTCCAGTACCCCGGTGCGGCGGCGCCGGTGCTCAACGAGATCTCGCTGCGCGCGACGCCCGGCCACACGACCGCGATCATCGGCAGCACGGGTGCCGGCAAGACCACTTTGCTGAGCCTGGTCCCCCGGCTGTTCGACGCGACCGGCGGGTCGGTGCGGGTCGACGGCGTCGACGTACGCGACTTCGCCCCGGAGGACCTGTGGGCCCGGATCGGGCTGGTGCCGCAGCAGCCGTACCTGTTCAGCGGGACCGTGGCCAGCAACCTGCGGTACGGCAACCCCGCGGCGACCGACGACGAGCTCCGGGATGCGCTCGTCGTGGCGCAGGCGCTCGACTTCGTGGAGTCCATGCCCGACGGCCTCGACGCCACGATCGCCCAGGGCGGCACGAACGTGTCCGGCGGTCAACGTCAGCGGCTGGCGATCGCCCGAGCCCTCGTACGCCGGCCGTCCCTCTACCTGTTCGACGACTCGTTCTCGGCACTCGACCTGGCCACCGACGCACGGGTCCGGGCCGCACTGCGGCCACAGACTGCCGACGCCACCGTCGTCATCGTGGCCCAACGCGTCTCGACGATCGCCGACGCCGACCAGATCATCGTGCTCGAGGACGGTGCCGTCGTCGGCAGTGGGGGGCACGACGACCTCCTGGAGACCTGCCCGACGTTCGTCGAGATCGTCGAGTCCCAGCTCACGGCGGAGGGGTCGGCGGCGTGAGCGAGCGTACGGACCAGACCACACCCGCCCGGCTGCCCAAGGAGGGCGTGGCCGCGGCCCGTGGCCCGTTCCGCCCGATGGGGATGCCGACGGAGAAGTCGATGAGCTTCGGGCCGTCGGCCAAGCGTCTGGCCGGGCGGCTACGCGGCGATGTCCTCTCGGTCGTCCTGGTGGTCGCGCTGGCGGTGGCAAGCGTCGCGTTCAGCGTGGTCGGTCCGAAGATCCTGGGCCGCGCGACCGACCTGATCTTCTCCGGCGTGATCGGCGGTCGACTGCCGGAGGGATCAACCAAGGCGCAGGCGGTGGACGCGGCCCGGGCTCGCGGCGACGACACCATCGCCGACATGCTGCTCGGGATGCACGTCGTGCCCGGGCAGGGCATCGACTTCGGTGCCGTCGGTGGCGTGCTGATGCTCGCGCTCGGGCTGTACGTACTGGCGTCGGCGTTCGCCTGGCTGCAGGGCTACCTCCTCACGACCGTCGTGCAACGCACTGTGATGGAGCTGCGGTCCGAGGTCGAGGACAAGCTGAACAAGCTGCCGCTCCCGTACTTCGACAGACAACCGCGCGGCGAGCTGCTGAGCCGCGTCACGAACGACATCGACAACATCGCGCAGAGCCTGCAGCAGACGTTGAGCCAGCTGCTGACGTCGCTGCTCACGGTCGTCGGCGTGGTGGTGATGATGTTCGTGATCTCGCCGCTGCTGGCGCTGGTCGCCCTCGTCACCATCCCGCTCTCGGTCGTCGTCACGCGGCTGATCGCCAAGAGGTCGCAGGCGCAGTTCATCGCGCAGTGGAAGCACACCGGCGAGCTGAACGGCCAGATCGAGGAGGCGTTCACCGGGCTCGAGATCGTCAAGGTGTTCGGCCGGCAGCAGGAGATCGAGGCAACATTCGTCGAGAAGAACGACGAGTTGTTCCAGGCCAGCTTCGGCGCGCAGTTCGTGTCCGGGATCATCATGCCGACGATGATGTTCATCGGGAACCTCAACTACGTCGTCATCGCGGTGGTCGGCGGGCTGCGGGTGACCAGCGGTGCGATGACCCTCGGCGACGTCCAGGCGTTCATCCAGTACTCGAGGCAGTTCACCCAGCCACTGACCCAGGTCGCCTCGATGGCGAACCTGCTGCAGTCGGGAGTCGCCTCGGCCGAGCGTGTCTTCGACCTGCTGGACGCCACCGAGCAGACACCCGAGCCGGAGACACCCGCCACGGTGCGTGACCCTCACGGCCGGGTCGAGTTCGAGGACGTGTCGTTCCGGTACCACGAGGACAGCCCGCTGATCGATGACCTGTCCCTGGTGGCCGAACCCGGCCAGACGGTGGCCATCGTCGGACCGACCGGCGCCGGCAAGACGACGCTGGTCAACCTCGTGCTGCGGTTCTACGAGCTGGACTCCGGCCGGATCACCCTGGACGGCGTCGACATCACGACGATGACGCGGCCCGACCTGCGGTCGAGGATCGGCATGGTGCTGCAGGACACCTGGCTGTTCGGTGGCACGATCCGCGACAACATCGCGTACGGCAACCCCGAGGCCAGCGACGAGGAGATCCTGCGGGCGGCCGAGGCGACGTACGTGGACCGCTTCGTGCACAGCCTCCCCGACGGCTACGACACAGTGATGGACGAGGAGGGGAGCAGCGTCAGCGCGGGCGAGAAGCAGCTGCTGACCATCGCCCGGGCCTTCCTGTCCGACCCGTTCCTGCTCATCCTGGACGAGGCGACCAGCTCGGTCGACACCCGCACCGAGGTCCTGGTCCAGCACGCCATGGCAGCGCTCCGGACCGACCGGACGAGCTTTGTGATCGCCCACCGGCTGTCGACGATCCGCGACGCCGACCTGATCTTGGTGATGGAGTCCGGCCGGATCGTCGAGCAGGGCACGCACGGCGAGCTGTTGGAGCGGCGCGGCGCGTACTTCGACCTCTACAACGCCCAGTTCGTCCAGGCCGCTGTCGACGTCGACGACGTGGAGAGGGGCGGGTCGCCGGCCGTGGTGGGCTCGCACCTTGGGTGAGTTCCGGCGTACGTCGAAGGGCGGCCACCCCTTGCCGGGTGACCGCCCTTCGGCGTACTGCGTGCTGCGTGCTCAGCAGGCCGCGGGCCTGCCGAGCGTCGTCACTTAACCGAGACGGTGGCGCCGGCGGCCTCGAGGGCCTCCTTCGCCTTCTCGGCGGACTCCTTGTCGACCTTCTCCAGGATCGGCTTCGGAGCACCCTCGACCAGGTCCTTGGCCTCCTTCAGACCGAGACTGGTGAGCGTGCGCACCTCCTTGATGACCTGGATCTTCTTGTCGCCGGTGGCCTCGAGGACGACGTCGAACTCGTCCTGCTCGGCGGCCTCGTCGTCGGCTGCGGCGCCGGCGGCCGGAGCCGCAGCAACGGCCACCGGGGCCGCGGCGGTCACGCCGAAGGTGTCCTCGAACTGCTTCACGAACTCGCTGAGCTCCAGGAGCGTCATCTCCTTGAAAGCGTCGAGCAGCTCGTCGGTGGTGAGCTTCGCCATGGGTGGCGGTCCTTCCATCTGATGCTGGGCCCGCAGGCCCACGGGTGGGTCGTGCGGGCTGGTCAGCCCTCGGTGGTCTCCTCCGCTGCGGCCTCGGCCGGAGCTTCGGCCGGAGCCTCGGTCGCTGCCTCCGCCGCCGGGTCGGTTGCGTCAGTCGCGGCCGTGGGGGCGTCGGCCGGGGCGGTGTCCTCCCCGGCGTCGGGCGCGGTGGCAGCCGGCTCGCCGGCGCCACCCCGGAGGATCGATGGGTCCTGGGCAGCCTTCTCCTGCAGGGCGCCGACGACGCGAGCCGTCTGCGACAGCGGAGCGCTGAACAGGGAGACGGCGTTCTGTAGCGAGGCCGTCAGCGCACCCGCGAGCTTGGCGAGGAGGGCCTCGCGCGACTCGAGGTCCGCAATCTTGCTGATCTCGTCGAGCGTGAGCGGCTTGCCATCGAGCACGCCGCCCTTGATGACGAGAGGTGAGTTCACCTTGGCGAAGTCACGCAGGCCTTTGGCCACCTCGACCACATCGCCCTTGATGAAGGCGATGGCGGTCGGTCCGGTCAGCAGGTCGTCGGCGAAGTCGACACCTGCCTCCTTCGCGGCGATCTTGGTCAGCGTGTTCTTCACCACGGCGTAGCTGGCGTTCTCACCGAGAGCACGCCGCAAGTCCTGCAGCTGCTGCACGGTGAGGCCGCGGTACTCGGTCAGTACGGCGCCGTCGGCGCTGCGGAACTCGTCCGCCAGCTCCGCGACGGCTGCTGCCTTGTCTGGCCGCGCCATGGGTCTCCTTCCGCACGGGCACAATCTTCGATGCCGCGGACCCTGGCTGCCTGGTCCCGGACAAGAAAGAACGCCCTCGCGCAGCTGCACGGGGCGTGGAATGTGCCTGGTCGGGCACACGACTCTCGTCTCGTCACCTGCGCGGGCCGCCCGTCGTGACGGGGCCTTCGGTCGCTCCTGCGGGGCAGGCGTGACCACCAGCGGTCTTTGGATTGGACTCAGCCTACGGCGTACCCCGACTCCCCACCAAATCGGCTGCTCCTCGACACCTTGCGCCCCAGCCCCGTGGCGCCGTTGCCAGCCGCCCTTGACCGCAATGTCGTCGGTTACGGCGGTGGGCTCAGACCCGGTCAGGTGTCACCGATGTCATGAGACACCACCCTGTAACCGATCTGACGAGACAGGACAGGGTCTTGGAGGGCTAAAGGCTTCTGACGTCGTGCGGCTGCGTACGGCACTGGCAGTCCACTCATCGACTGGCGCGTTCCGTAGGGACAAAGCGGACGCGGGGCCTACGCAACGCGCCAGTCAACGTCCGCTTCCCATCAGTTACGTGGGAAGTGGTACGAGCGGAAGGACGGGGTGGGGTCAGGACGTGGTGGCGGGTGGCTCGACGATGTCGGCGGCCTTCGGCGCCTCGACCTTCACCGGCTCGCCCCAGCGGGACATGGCCAGGTCCATGCTGATGCCGCCGGGCATCTCGAAGGTCATCTTGCGCATCAGGTTGTCGGCGTCCAGCCAGAGGTCGTAGTCGATCGTCTTCGGCATGCCCTGCGGTGCGGTCTGGCCCTGGGCCTTCATCGCCGCGGCGGCGTCCACCGTCACGCGGTACCGAGTCATCTCCTCGCCCCCGACCGGCTCCTCGCCGACGAACTCGACGTCCTTGACCCCGGCCTCGAACGCGTCGAACGTCGACCGCGGATCCATCGTCCCGCTCAGGTCACCGAACGCCTTCGCCAGCGGGTCGTTCGCGTCCTTCGGGTCGATCTCCACGAACTTGCCGTCCGGCGCCAGGCCGGGCACCGCCGCGTAGATCAGCCCGTCGACCAGGCGGACCTCCACCGCTCCGGGCATCCCACCGCCCTCCATCGTGAGCGACATCACCGGGTTGTCCTCGTCGAGCCGGGCGTCGCCCTCCATCGACATCTCCTGCGGCCCGGCGAGACTCATCGTCATGTGCACGGACTCCTTGCCGTCCACCGCCTTCATCAACGCCGGCACCAACGTCTTGGCGTTCAACCGGTCGTCCGATGACTCCGAGGTCTCGGACGCACCCTTCGACGACTCCGACGTGCTCTTCGCGTCGCCGTCGGACGACCCGCATCCCGCCAACACGACCACGAGCAACGGTCCGGCAAGGGCCGCGGCCCACCGACGGGTCTGACGGGTACGGATGTTCGTCATGGTCTCGACCTTCCGTCAGGCGTCGGCGGCGTCGTCGCCGGCGGCACGGACGCGGTTCGGGTCGACCTGGACACCCGGGCCCATCGTCGTGGACACCGTGACCTTCTTCAGGTAGCGGCCCTTGGCACTGGCCGGCTTCAGCCGCAGCACCTCGTCGAGCGCAGCGGAGTAGTTCTCGACCAGCTGCTGCTCGGAGAACGACGCCTTGCCAATGATGAAGTGCAGGTTGGCGTGCCGGTCGACGCGGAACTCGATCTTGCCGCCCTTGATGTCGCCGACCGCCTTCGTGACATCCATCGTGACGGTGCCGGTCTTGGGGTTGGGCATCAGGCCGCGGGGGCCGAGCACCCGGCCGAGGCGGCCGACCTTGCCCATCATGTCCGGGGTCGCGACGACGGCGTCGAAGTCGAGCCAGCCACCGTTGACCTTGTCGATCAGCTCATCCGAGCCGACGTGGTCGGCTCCGGCGGCGCGAGCCTCCTCGGCCTTGGCGGCGTTGGCGAAGACCAGGACCCTGGCGGTCTTGCCGGTGCCATGCGGGAGGTTGACGGTGCCACGAACCATCTGGTCGGCCTTGCGGGGGTCGACACCGACGCGCATCGAGACGTCGACGGTCTGGTCGAACTTGGTGCTGGTGGCGCCGCCCTTGGCAAGCCGTACCGCTTCGAGCGGGCTGTAGAGCTTGTCCTTGTCGATCTTGTCGGCGGTCGCCCGGTAGGCCTTGGAGCGCTGCATGATCTGGTTTCTCCTTCTGTTACCAGCTGTGGTCAGGTGGGCCAGCGCGGCCCTGCCACGGGTGCGGGGTGGGTCAGTCGGTGGTGACGCCCATGGAGCGGGCGGTGCCCTTGACGATCTCCATGGCGGCGTCGATGTCGTTGGCGTTGAGGTCGGGCATCTTGGTCTCGGCGATCTCGCGCACCTGGTCGCGGGTCAACCGGCCGACCTTGTCGGTGTGCGGAGTCGACGAGCCCTTCGAGAGGCCGGCGGCCTTCTTGATCAGCTCGGCGGCCGGCGGCGTCTTCGTGATGAAGTCGAACGACCGGTCCTCGTAGATGGTGATCTCGACCGGCACGACGTTGCCACGCATGGCCTCTGTGGCCGCGTTGTAGGCCTTGCAGAACTCCATGATGTTGACGCCGTGCGGGCCGAGGGCGGTGCCGACCGGCGGCGCCGGGGTGGCGGCGCCGGCCTGCAGCTGCACCTTGACCAGTGCTGCGATCTTCTTCTTGGGAGGCATGTCTTTGGGTCCTTGTTGGTTGCGCGGTTGTGCTCGGTGGTTCGGTGGGTACGTCGTCGGAGCTGGCAGTCAGACCTTCTGGATCTGGTTGAACGCCAGGTCGACAGGAGTCTCCCGACCGAAGATCTCGACGAGGGCCTTGACCCTCTGGGTGTCGGTGTTCATCTCGGTGATGGTCGCGTGCAGGGTGGCGAACGGACCGTCGACCACCATCACGGAGTCGCCGGCGGCGAAGTCGGCGACCTCGACCGCCTTCTTCTTCGTCGGCTTGGACGTCGTGTCGCCGGCAGCCTCGGCAGCCTCGGCCAGCTCGGCCTCGGCGGCGGGAGCAAGCATGTTCTCGACCTCAGCCAGCGTCAGCGGCACCGGCTGGTGGCTGTGCCCCACGAACCCCGTCACCGACGGGGTGTGCCGGACGGTCGCCCACGACTCGTCGGTCAGGTCCATGCGGACCAGCACGTAGCCGGGCAGGACGGTGCGTTCGACCTGCTTGCGCTGGCCGTTCTTGATCTCGAAGACCTTCTCCTGCGGAACGATCACCTCGTGGATGAAATCCTCCATGTTCAGCGAGGTGATGCGGTTCTCGAGGTTGGCCTTCACCCGCTTCTCCATGCCGGAGTAGGTGTGGATGACGTACCAGTCGCCGAGCTTGGCGCGCAGCGACTCGCGGAAGTCCGCGAGCGGGTCGGCGACCGGTGCCTCGGGCTCGTCGGCCAGGTCGGCTGGCACCTCGGGCTCGTCCGCCGGCACCTCGGACTCCTCGGCCAGCTCGGTCGGAGCCTCGGGCTCGACGGCCAAGTCGGCCGGAGCCTCGGGCTCCTCGGCGGTCTCGGCCGGGTCGGCTGGTGCCTCAGGGGTCTCCTCAGCAGTCTCGACCGGTGCCGACGCGTCGTCGAGCGCCACGTCGGCGTCGGCCTCGACTACCGGCTCGACGTCGACGGCGCTGTCGTGCACCTCGGTCTGGTCCGCGACCTGGTCCTGCTCAGGGACCTCGTCGAACGGCTGCGACACGGTTGAATCCGCCACCTTCACTCGTTGCGTCATCGCTGACCCGGCTGGTCAGCCGAAGACCTTGAACATCGCGCGACCGAACCCGTAGTCCAGCGCCGACACGATGCCGATCATCACCAGCACGAACACCAGCACCACGAAGAAGTAGGTGACCAGCTGCTGTCGCGTCGGCCAGACGACCTTGCGCAGCTCGGCGGCCACCTGCCGGTAGAAGGTGGCAGGGCTCGTCCGACTGCGCTTGTTGCGGTCGTGCGACGAGGTCGCGGAGCGGGTCTCCGTCACCGTGCTCACCCTTCAGTTCGTAGGACGTGGTCGTGCTGTCGTGCGATGCCCTGGCCCGGGTCCGGGACACCTCGCAGGGCAGGAGGGACTCGAACCCCCAACCTTCGGTTTTGGAGACCGATGCTCTGCCAGTTGAGCTACTGCCCTCAGCGGCGCCCGACCCGTTGGTCACCATCCGGCACCGTTTCCGGGCATGACGACCTACGGTGCATGAAGCCACCAGGAGGACGAGTGTACGGGGTCGGCACATCCTCAGTCGAACCGGCGCCGACGCCTCGCGGCTGCTCCGACCAGGCCCGGTGCCGCCTCGTCTGCCGGACCCTCGCTGCCGCAGGCGCCACCGTCGGTGCGACGATGAGACCCATGACTTCGCGCCCGCGCATCTCGACGCGCATCGCCAGCATCGCAGAGTCCGCCACGCTCGCCGTCGACGCCAAGGCGAAGGCGCTCAAGGCCGAGGGCCGCCCGGTGATCGGCTTCGGCGCCGGCGAGCCTGACTTCGCGACGCCGGACTACATCGTCCAGGCCGCGGTCGAGGCCGCTCGTGACCCCCGCAACCATCGCTACACACCGGCCGGCGGGCTGCCGGAGCTCAAGCAGGCGATCGCGGACAAGACCCGACGCGACTCGGCGTACGACGTCGAGCCGGCCCAGGTGCTGGTCACGAACGGCGGCAAGCAGGCCGTGTACGAGACGTTCCAGTCCTTGCTCGACCCGGGCGACGAGGTGCTGCTCCCCGCGCCGTACTGGACGACCTACCCAGAGGCCATCCGGCTGGCCGACGGCGTTCCGGTCGACGTCGTGGCTGACGAGACGCAGGGCTACCTGGTCACGGTCGACCAGCTCGAGGCCGCCCGGACCGAGCGCACCAAGGCGCTGCTGTTCTGCTCCCCATCCAACCCAACCGGGGCGGTCTACCCGCCGGAGCAGGTGGAGGCGGTCGGCCGGTGGGCGCTCGAGCACGCCATCTGGGTGGTGACCGACGAGATCTACGAGCATCTGACGTACGGCGGGGCGAAGTCCTCGTCGGTCCCGGTGCAGGTGCCCGAGCTGGCCGACACCTGTGTCGTGGTCAACGGGGTCGCGAAAACGTACGCGATGACCGGCTGGCGGGTCGGCTGGATGATCGGTCCCAAAGACGTCGTGAAGGCCGCGACGAACCTGCAGTCCCACGCCACCTCCAACGTCGCCAACGTCTCCCAGCGGGCCGCGATCGCCGCGGTGTCCGGTGACCTGTCCGCGGTCGAGGTGATGCGGTCCGCGTTCGACCGTCGTCGACGCACGATCGTCTCGATGCTGAACGAAATCGACGGCGTCGTCTGCCCCGAGCCACAGGGGGCGTTCTACGCGTACCCGTCGGTCAAGGGCGTCCTCGGTCGCCCGATCGGTGGGTCCACGCCGGGCACCTCGGCGGAGCTGGCCGAGGTCATCTTGGACCAGGTCGAGGTGGCCGTCGTCCCCGGCGAGGCGTTCGGCACCCCCGGCTACCTGCGGTTGTCGTACGCGCTGGGCGACGACGACCTGGCCGAAGGCGTCGGGCGGATCCAGCGGCTGCTCGGCAGCTGAGCGCACGACTCCGTGGAGCCACACCGCCGCGACGTACGGCTGCTGCCGAAGGCGCATCTGCACCTGCACTTCACCGGGTCGATGCGGCACACGACACTGCTCGATCTCGCCGACCGTGACGGCGTTCACCTGCCCGACGCGTTGCGCGAGGACTGGCCACCGCAGCTGTCGGCGGCCGACGAGAAGGGCTGGTTCCGCTTCCAGCGGCTGTACGACATCGCCCGGTCCGTGCTGCGCACCGAGGACGACGTGCGCCGACTGGTCCTCGAGGCCGCCGAGGACGACGTACGCGACGGCGGTCGCTGGCTGGAGCTGCAGGTCGACCCGAGCGGGTACGCGTCGAAGTTCAACGGCATCACGGCGTTCACCGAGCTGGTGCTCGATGCCGTTCGCTCGGCCGAACAGGCCACCGGGATCGGCATCGGCGTCGTCATCGCCGCCAACCGGACGCGGCATCCGATGGACGCCCGCACGCTGGCCCGGCTGGCCAGCCAGTACGTCGGCCGCGGAGTGGTCGGCTTCGGGCTCTCCAACGACGAGCGGCGCGGCGACACCTGGGCCTTCGAGCGCGCCTTCCGGATCGCCCGCAACGCCGGCCTGGTCGCCGTGCCACACGGCGGCGAGCTCGGCGGGCCCGCCAACGTACGCGTCTGCTTCGAGGCACTGCAGGCACGGCGGCTCGGGCATGGCGTACGGAGTGCTGAGGACCCGGAGCTGCTGGCCCGGCTGGTCGACGCCGACGTCGCGCTCGAGGTCTGCCCCGCGTCGAACGTCTCGCTCGGCGTCTACCCGAGCCCCGAGGACGTACCGGTGCGGCAACTGCTCGACGCCGGCGCCCAGATCGCGCTCGGCGCCGACGACCCGCTGCTGTTCGGCTCCCAGCTCGCCGCGCAGTACGACCTGGTGCGGTGCGCGCACGGGCTGCCCGACGAGACGCTGGCCGAGCTGGCGCGGATGTCGCTGCGCGTGTCGTGCGCTCCCGACGAGGTCCGCCGAAAGGCGCTCGACGACGTCGACACGTGGCTCGGTGCAGATGACCCCCGGGCCGTGAAAGGCTAGGGTGCGTCTCCTTACTCCCGACCGTCGCGAGCGGCGCTCGGTGGGATGCATCGCAAGGCGGAGGAGGAGGCGCGATGCGCAGCATCGTGCGACGACGACAACGCCGCGAGGCGCCCTCCGAGTGACGCGCAGCAGGTCAGCGGAGTAAGGAGACGTACCCTAGGCCGGGCCGACGGGGGCTGGCCGGGGCGGGTCCCGGCCGACCTGCGCCGCCCGCCCCGACCGCCCACCTCGGAGGAACCATGTCCTACCCCCCGCCGCCTGGCGACTACCAGCAGCAGCCGATGCCCCCGATGCCGCCGCGCAACGACACCAAGGCCATCGTGTCGCTGGTGCTCGGCATCGTGGCCGTACCCGCCCTCTGCCTGTGCGGTTCGTCGCTGCTGTTCGGGATCGCGGCGATCATTACCGGCCAGATGTCGAAGAAGTCGATCGACAGCTCTGGTGGAGCGTTGACCGGTCGTGGGATGGCGGTCGCGGGGTTCGTGCTCGGCATCGTGATGACCGTGATCACCGTGCTCGTCGTCGCGTTCTACGCGGTGTTGTTCGCGACCGGTCAGATCGACATGGATGACCTCCAGTCGCCGCCGGGCACGGTGTGACCTCCCCACCCGGACCCGACCAGCCGGGACCTGCGGCGTCCTACTGGCCGCCGCAGCCTCCCGACCACCCCGAGGCGACGTCGACGCTGGTGATCGGGCTGGTCTCCATCATCGGGACGTTCATCTGCTTCCTGCCGGCGGTGCTCGGGCCGTGGGCCTGGATCCGGGGCCGGCGGGTGATCGCAACGATCGACGCGTCCGGGGGGCAGCTGGGCGGCCGCGGCGTCGCCCAGGCCGGATACGTCATGGGCATCATCGCGTCGATCCTGCTGGGGATCGGCGTGCTGACCGTCGTCGTCGCCGTCGTCATCGCGTTCGTGATCGGCGCCGCAGGGTCGGCGACCAGCGGCAGCACCTACTGACCGGCCATCATCGACTGGCGCGTTCCGTAGGGACAAACCGGACACCGGGCCTACGGAACGCGCCAGTCGATGAATGGTTCGGTGGGTCAGAGGGTGCAGCCGACCAAGACCGGCTCGTTCACCAGGTCGACGCCGAAGCGCTCCCGCACACCGTCTCGGATCTCCCAGGCCAGGGCGAGCAGCTCGGCGGTGGTGCCACCGCCGCGGTTGGTCAGTGCCAGCGTGTGCTTGGTGGACAGCCGGATCGCCCCGTCGCCGTACCCCTTGCCGAAACCGGCCTGCCCAATCAGCCAGGCCGCGCTGGCCTTCACGGTGCCGTCGGGCTGCGGCCAGCGAGGCACGTCGTGCGGCAGCGCGGCCACCTGCGCGGCGCTGAGCAGCGGGTTGGTGAAGAACGAGCCGGCACTCCAAGTGTCGTGGTCGTCGGCGTCGAGCACCATGCCCTTGCCGGCCCGCAGGCCGAGCACCGACTCGCGGACGGCCTTGGCGGGCACCCGGTCGCCCGCGGCCGCGTCCAGGGTGCGAGCCAGCTCGGCGTACGCGATCGGTGCGCCGAGGTCGCCCAGCGGGAACTGGAACGTCACCGACAGGACGAGCGCGGCGTCGGGGTCGGACTTGAACCGACTGCTGCGGTAGCCGAAACCGCAGTCGGCGGCGGCGACCGTCGCGACGGCGCCGGTGCGGCGGTCGAGAGTACGGACCGAGGCGACGGTCTGTGCGACCTCCTGGCCGTACGCGCCGACGTTCTGGATCGGGACTGCGCCGACCCGACCGGGTATCCCGGCCAGCGCCTCGACGCCGACCCAGCCGGTGTCCACCGCCTGCAGGACCAGGTCGTCCCACACCTCGCCGGCGGCGACCCGGACCATCGCCCCGCCGCACGCGTCGGACTCGACGTCGACGCCGCGAGTGCGTACGTCGACCACGGTCCCGTCGAACCCCTCGTCGGCGACGACCACGTTGCTGCCGCCGCCGAGCACCAGGAGCGGTTCACCCGCGGCATCGGCTGCGCGGACGACCTCGACCAGGTCGGCCTCGGCGTCGACCTCGACGATCCGGCGGGCCGGCCCGCCCAGTCGCAGCGTGGTACGCGCCGCCAGCGGAGCATTCTCGAGTGTGCGCATCAGACCGCGGGATCGGTACGGCGGACGACGGCTTTGGCCATTCCGAGGACCTGTTGTCCGTCGCAGACGCAGGTGATCGTGATCGACGCCGTGCCGTCGTCGGCGGTCTCGCCGAGCTCCCCGGTCACCTCGATCTCGACCCCGGACTCGTCGTCTGGCACCACGACCGGGCGCGAGAACCGCACGCCGTACTCCACGATGTTGCCCACACCCCCGGCCCACTCACTGACGGCACGGCCGGCCAGCGCCATCGTGAGCATGCCGTGCGCGATCACACCAGGCAGGCCAACGGAGGTCGCCACCCGGTCGCTCCAGTGGATCGGGTTGAAGTCGCCGGACGCACCGGCGTAGCGCACCAGGTCGGCGCGGGTCACCCGGAAGCGGGCGGGTCCGAGCGCGGTCACACCGCCACCTCGGTCGCGCGGTGGGCGAGGGTCGCGTACGCCGTCGTGACGAGCTCGCCGGACGCGTCGGTGACCTCGGTGCGGGTGCCGATCAGGTCGGTGCCGGCGGCCTGGCGCAGCGTCTCGACCGTCAGCGTCGCGGTCAGGGTGTCGCCGGCCCGGATCGGGCGCACCTGAACGAACCGCTGGTCGCGGTGGACGACGTTGTGCAGCTCGATGCCGACCTCCGGGTCGTGCATCAGCTGATGCATCGCGGCGAACGCGACCACGATCGGGAAGGTCGGCGGCGCGTCCGCGGCCGGCTCGACGCCGATGGCCGACGCGAACTCGCGGATCTTCGCGGCACTGACGGCGTACGGAGCGGTGGGCGGGAAGGTGCGTCCCGCCAGCTCGGGGCTGACTGCCATGACCGGGACGCTACTGCGTCGGCCGGGAGGTCAGCGGGTCTCGCGGTGCGTGGTGTGCGTACGGCAGCGCGGGCAGAACTTCTTCAGGTCGAGGCGATCCGGGTCGTTACGCCGGTTCTTCTTGGTGATGTAGTTGCGCTCCTTGCACTCCGTGCACGCCAAGGTGATCTTGGGACGGACATCTGCGCTCTTGCTGGCCACGGTCGTGCCTACCTTCGCTGGGTGTTGCCTGCGTCCTGTGCCGTCGCCGGGCGACGACGTGGTTGTGCCGGTAGCGGGGGCGGGACTCGAACCCGCGACACCACGATTATGAGCCGTGTGCTCTGACCGCCTGAGCTACCCCGCCACGGAGCCGGAGACCCTCGCCCCGAGTGGGCGAGGACGCCGATTCCAGAGCCCCTTTACGGAATCGAACCGTAGACCTTCTCCTTACCATGGAGACGCTCTGCCGACTGAGCTAAAGGGGCAAGCGACGACCGAGAATACACGGGCGTAAGCCTAGATCGGAAATCGGTAGCGAGCGGTCTTGACCGGCGTGGACGAGGGCGCGCCCAAGGGGGTCGGACTGCCACCCGTGACGTGCCCGACCGGACCGGTGACCGACCCCTGCAGCAGGTACGGTCGACACTCGCGCGCACACCCTGGTGGACGACGCCCGGTGTCCCGGCGGCGAGGAATGGGTACGAGACCTCACAAACTCGGGGAGGGTTTGATGGATCTTGAGCTGCGGCACCTCAGAGTGCTCGTCACGATCGCCGACGCCGGCAGCATCTCCACCGCCGCCAGCCGGCTGAATGTCTCCCAGCCGTCGCTGACGGCGCAGCTGCGGCGGGTCGAGCGAAGTCTCGGCGCGCCGGTGTTCGAGCGATCCCGGCAGGGGGTAGAGGCGACGGCGTACGGCGGTGACGTCCTCAACCGTGCCCGCATCGTGCTCAGCGAGGTCGCCGACATCCAGGGACTGGCGCCCGCGACCGAGAAGTCCAACGGGCACCCCACACACGCGCACGTCGGCGGCTTCCCCGGATCGCCGCTGTGGGCGTTGGGAGCGCGACTGGAGACGATCGTGCCGGCCGACAACATCCGGCTGCAGTGCCAGTGGTCCATGCAGATGCTGGTGCAGCTGCTGGAGTCCGACCGGCTCGACTGCGCCATCGTCCGATGCATGCCGGACCAGGATCTCGCGCTCCCCGACGGCGTCTTCGCCGAAACCGTCGTCGAGGTCGACCCGGCGTTCGTCGCGCTCCCGTCCGACCACGCGCTGGCCGACGAGGACATGGTCGACCTCGCCGACCTGGCGCAGGAGAGCTGGGTCGGCGAGCCGCCCGACGACAGCGGCCAGCACACCCACTTCACGGCGGCCTGCCGGGCGGTCGGGTTCGAGCCGCGGCTGCAGCACGTCACCGTCGACTCCCCCGCCGCGGCGTCGATGATCGCGTCGGGCCGGGCGATCGCGCTGACGTCGTCGAGCTCCGGCGAGGCCGACGGCGTCGTGGTCAAGCCGCTGCGGGCCACGCCGATCTCGCGTCGGCTGGTGCTGGCCTGGCGGGCCGGCTCACCGTTGGCGAGCCATGCCGACATGGTGCACCGGCTGACCGTCGACGCGTACCTCGAGACAGTCGGTGAGAGCCCGGCGTACACCTTGTGGAGCGATCGGCATCCGGACGCCGTACCCACATCGTGAGCATCACCGGCACCCGGCGGCATAACCCGACGGTGTCCATCGGCATAACCCCGGCCCTATGACCAGTTGGGATAGGCGACCGAGGCTACTGCTGCGTAAGGATCGCACTCCGTAAGCGTTCCGTTCGCCCGGAGCGTCCCCCGCCCGGGCAACACTCGGAGGGAAACACCACATGGCATTCCACAAGAAGGCCCGGCGCAAGCTCCCCCGCGCGCTCGTCGGTCTCTCGACCGTCGCCGTCCTGGCGGGCGTCACCGCTGCCCCCGCCCTCGCCGACGGTGAGCAGCAGGACAAGGGCACGATCGTCGGCGCTGACCGCGCCAACGCGGTCGAGGACAGCTATATCGTCGTGCTCGACGACGAGGCGACAGCTGCTGCGGGAGTACGTTCGGTGGCCGGCGACTTGGCCTCGTCGTACGACGCCGCCGTCGAGAGCACCTACAACTCCGCGCTGGACGGCTTCACCGCCACGATGAGCGAGTCGGACGCCGAGCGGCTCGCCGCCGACCCCGACGTCGCGATGGTCGAGGTGAACCAGGAGTTCCAGATCTACGACACCCAGGAAGACGCCACCTGGGGACTCGACCGGGTCGACCAGCGGGCGTTGCCACTCGACGGCACGTACACCTACGCAACCACCGCGGCGAACGTCAACGCCTACATCATCGACACCGGAATCAACCTGGGGCACAACGACTTCGAGGGCCGGGCCCAGCTCGGGTTCGACGCGCTCGGCGGCGACGGGTCGGACTGCCACGGCCACGGCACGCACGTCGCCGGCACGGTCGGCGGCGAGACGTACGGCCTGGCGAAGGACGTGAACCTGTTCGCGGTCCGCGTGCTCGACTGCGAGGGCTCCGGCACGACCGACGGTGTCATCGCCGGCGTCG
Organism: Nocardioidaceae bacterium; assembly: GCA_050699035.1. Classification (GTDB taxonomy): domain Bacteria; phylum Actinomycetota; class Actinomycetes; order Propionibacteriales; family Nocardioidaceae; genus WHTB01. The sequence continues at coordinate 18,904 of JBOHDE010000012.1, forward strand.
AGTGGGTGACCGAGAACGCCACCGGACCGGCCGTCGCGAACATGAGCCTCGGCGGCGGTGCCAGCGAGGCCCTCGACGCCGCGGTCCAGGGCTCGATCGCCGCCGGCGTGACGTACTCGGTGGCGGCCGGCAACGAGAGCTCGGACGCCTGCGGCGGGTCGCCGTCACGCGTCCCCGAAGCCCTGACGGTCGGCGCCACCGACGACCAGGACCGGGGCGCGTCATTCACCAACGTCGGCTCGTGCGTCGACCTGCTGGCGCCGGGCGTGGACATCACGTCGGACTGGGTCGGCAGCCCTGACGCCACCGAGACCATCAGCGGTACGTCGATGGCGGCCCCGCACGTCGCCGGTGCCGCGGCGCTGTACTTGTCGACGAACCCCGACGCCGCACCTGCGCAGGTGGGCGAGGCTCTGGTCGGCAGCGCGACCCCCGACGTCATCACCAACCCGGGTGTGGGCTCGCCGAACCTGCTGCTCCACACCGGGACCGACTGATCCCACGGGTCTAAGGCGTCGAGCGGCGGCGGCTCGGGTCGACGTCGAAGATTGCCCAATTGGGCGATCTTCGACGCGGTCCCGGCCGGATCGAGGTGGAACTTTGCCCAATTGGGCAAAATTGCACGTCAGTGGGGGCGGTGGTCAGCGGCTCGACGCAGCCACGCGGACGCCGAGGCCGATCAGCACGGTGCCGCTGACTGCCTCGAGCCGGCGCCTGATCTGCGGGCGACGGAACCAGGCTCCGGCCCGGCCGACCGCAGCCGCGAGGCTGACGTAGAGGACGACCTCGACGGCGACCTGCAGCAACGCGAGCAGTGCCGTCGTGGCCAGCAGCATCCCGGCCGGCCGGGATGAACTGTGGGTAGAACGCGAACATGAAGACCGCGGCCTTCGGGTTCGCGAGCTGCACCACGGCGCCCTCGCCGAAGGCGAGCCAGCCGGATCTTCGCCCGTTCGTCGCGACCACCTCCGGGCCGTCTCCGCGGTCCCGCCAGGCCGCGAACCAGGCGCGGGCGCCGAGGGTGACCAGGACGGCGGCGCCGACTACTCGCAGCACGAGATACGCCGACTCGGACGCCGCGACGAGGGCCGCCAGGCCGGCCCCGGCGGCGATCGCCCAGACGTACAGCCCGGCCTCGAGACCCAGCACCGTCGGCACGGTCGCGCGGACACCCCGCAGCGCCGCCCGCCGGAAGATCAGCGCCATCGCCGGCCCCGGTGAGGCCGAGATGAGCACCACGCTGAGCAGGAACACAGGCAACGACGCGACGAGGTCCATGGCAGCAAGTGTCGGACAGCACCGCCGACCCGCCAAGATGGCGCGCGCCGTGGACTCACGAACGATCGACCACCATAATCTCGGCGGAGGTAGGTCATGGGCATCGTGCAGTTGCAGTGCAGCATGTCGCTGGACGGCTTCATCGCCGGCCCCGGTGGTGACATGTCCTGGCTGGCCAACCACCTCGGGCCGAACCCGACGGTGGACGAGCTGGTCGGCGAAGTCGGCGCCCTGCTGGTCGGCAGCCGGACGTTCCGCGGTGACGACCCGTACAAGGGCACGGCCGAGGAGGGCAAGCCGTACGGCGGAGGCTGGACCGGACCCATGGTGGTCCTCACCCACCATGCCCCGGACACGCCGGTGCCGGACGTCACCTTCGTCGGTGACCTCGACAGCGGCGTCGCCACGGCGAAGGCGGCCGCGGGTGACAAGTCGGTCGCCGTCCTGGGCGCCGACGTCGGCCGCCAGTGCCTCGACGCGGGCCTGCTCGACGAGATCCTCGTGTGCATCGCGCCGGTGCTGCTCGGCGACGGCGTCCGGTTGTTCGACTACCCGGGCGGGACCAATGTCAGGCTCGAGCGGCTCCGCCTGACCGAGGCGCCGGGAGCGACGAACCTCTGGTTCCGGGTCGTTCGCTGAGCTAGCCGGGTCGTACGTCGACACGCGTACCCGACCGCCCTTTTCGTACGCCGTCGGGAGGCGTGTCGGTTACGTGCTGGCGTTGACGACGCGGTGGGGCCGGCCCGGCGACGCTGGATGCCTTAACCGATACCCAGGAGGCATCCCATGTTCAGTACCGAGATTGTTCTCGCCACCGCCGACGGCCGCTGGGACGGGTCCGGCGGCTGGTGGGTGATCTTCCCGATCCTCTGGTTCGTCGTCATCGTCGGCGTCATTACCGCGGTCGTCTTCAACGTCCGTCGGCGCGGCCGGCTCTCCGGTCAGCGTGCGGGTGAGCGACGCCTCGCCGAGCGCTTCGCGTCCGGCGAGATCGACGCGGAGGAGTACGAGAGTCGACTCACCGCGCTGCAGAACGTGCACCGGAAGTGACCTCACGGCTCGGTCGGACGGCGCCGGCCAGCGCGGCCAGGACGGCTGCGGTGGCCGGCGGGTCCGGCGGGTCGCCGAAGGTGGCCGCATAGACGTGCCGGGTCGAGCCCGCCAGCTCGGTCGCGTTGATCTCGGCGAGACGATGCGCCTGCAGGGCAAGACCGGGGATGGTCGTCACGCCCATGCCGGCGGCGACCAGTGCCTGCATGACCACCATGTCGTCGGAGACGTACCCGATCCTCGGCTCGAACCCTTCCCGACCACACATGTCGACGAGGTGGCGGCGGCAGCGGTCACAGCCAGCGATCCAGGTGGAGTCATGGTTGTCGGCCAGGGTGGTCGTCTCGTCGATGGCGAGCAGATAGGTCGGGTCGTCGACCAGGTGCACCAGCCGGATGCCGTCCTCCTCGGGCGCCGTGTCGTCGTACCGGAAGATCACGGCGACGTCGACCCGCCCGGCTCGCAGCAGCTGCAGCGCCTCGGGCGGATGTGTGTCGGTCAGCTCGAGCTCGAGGCCGGGGTGCTCCTCGGCCAGCGCGGCGGCCGCGACCGGGACCAACGTGCTCATCGCCGAGGAGAACCCGGCGAGCCGGACCTTGCCGGCGTTCAGGCCAACGTGGGCCGACAGCTCGGCGGCCGCCGAGTCGACCCGGCCGATGATCTCGTCGGCCCGGTCGGCGAGCAGCCGGCCAGCCTCGGTGAGCCGGATGCCCCGGCCCACCCGCTGCAGCAGCTGGGCGCCGGTCTCCGCCTCGAGCCGGGCCAGGTGATGGCTCACCGACGGCTGCGAGTAGTGCAGTGCCTTGGCTGCCGCGGTGACAGATCCATGCCTGGCCACGGCGGCGATCACCCGGAGACGTACGAGGTCGAGCATGTATCAACTCTATCTATGTGAATCACAGGAGATTGGCATTAGACCTGATGACTTTCGAGAGGCACGCTCGAAAGCATGGAGACCACGACACGCATCCGGCCAGGCCTCGCCGAGCTCACCGCGAGGCTTCGACAACAGATCGCTCGACCCGACGGCCCGCACCGCACGGCGTTCTCCGTCGCCGCCCTGGTGCGTGAACAGCTGCCGACTGTCGACCTGCTCAGCCCGCAGGAGCGTCTCGGCGACGAGCACAGCTATGTCGGGCACATGCTCCACACCGAGACCGCCTTCTCGATCGTGGCGGTGGTGTGGCGGCCCGGCCAGCAGACCGTGATCCACGACCACATCGCCTGGTGTGCATTCGTGGTGCTGCAGGGGGTGGAGTACGAGACGCTCTATCGCGACCACGGCGACCATCTGACCGAGATCGGGCGAGCGGCGAACACGGTGGGCAGCGCCAGCGGCTTCGCCCCGCCCGGCGACATCCACCGCGTCCACAACACCGGTGACACGACCGCGATCTCGCTGCACGTGTACGGCGCCGACCTCAGCGTGCCGGGCTCGAGTGTGCGCCGCACGTACGACCTGCCGCTGCGCCAGCCGAAAGGTCGGCTCAGCCGGTAGACCGAGCTCAGCCGGTAGACCGAGCTCAGGCCGGCGGCGCGATGAGCTCGCCGAGCAGGGCCCTGACCCGGGCATCGATGTCGTCGCGGATGCGGCGCACGGTCTCGACGTCCTGGCCCGCCGGGTCCTCGAGCTCCCAGTCGAGGTAGCGCTTGCCGGGGAAGAACGGGCAGGCGTCGCCGCAGCCCATGGTGATGACGACATCGGCCGCCTGCACCGACTCGGTGGTCAGCGGCTTGGGGAACTCCCGCGACAGGTCGAGGCCCAGCTCCTGCATCACCACCACGACAGCCGGGTTGATCCGGTCGGCCGGCTCGCTGCCCGCCGACCGGACGGTGACCCGGCCGTTCGCGTGGTGGTCGAGCAGCGCGGCCGCCATCTGCGAGCGACCGGCGTTGTGCACACAGACGAACAGGACGTCAGTCACCGGTGGGCTCCTCGAGTCATCACCAGGCTCTCAGACCCGGGCCGGCACGGACAATGAGATCAGCCCAGGGTCGGTGGGAACACAGCAGCCGGCGGTCTCAGCCGGTTCGGCATCGGCCAGGCCCGACCCGCCGCACACGCCGGTCTCCGGCAGCTCCAGCTCGACCCGCTCGGCCGACAGCAGGTCACCGGCGATCGCCGCGGCGACACTGCGCACCTGCTCGTACCCGGTCAAGGCCAGGAACGTCGGCGCGCGGCCGTAGCTCTTCATCCCGACGAGGAAGACACCCGGCTCCGGGTGCGCCAGCTCTTTGAACCCGTGCGGGTAGACCGTCCCGCACGAGTGCACGTTGGGGTCGACCAGCGGCGCCAGCCTGGTCGGCGCCTGCAGCGTCGCGTCGAGGTCGAGCCGGACCTCCGACAGCCACGACAGGTCGGGCCGGAAGCCAGTCAGCACGATCACCTCGTCGAGGGCGTCGACTCGGTCCCCGTCGGTCGAGACCAGGGCGACCCGACCGTCGGGGGCGGTCTCGACCGCGTCGGTACGGAACCCGTACACGACGCGGACCCGGCCGCCCTCGACCGCCTGCCGCGCCCGGACGCCGAGTGCACCGCGGGCCGGCAGCTGGTCGGCGTCACCGCCGCCGAACGCCTGGCCGACCTCGCCGCGCCGCAGCACCCAGGTGACCTGCGCCGGCACCGCGCCAGCCGGCGGGCTGGTGAGAAGGACCAGGGCGGTCAGCGCCGAGTGCCCGCTGCCCACGATCGCGACCTGCTTGCCGGCGTAGCGGGCCAGGCTCGACGGGTCGGTCAGGTCGGGGCACTGATAGCTGATCCGGTCGGCCGCCGCTCGCTCGCCCAGCGCCGGCAGACCGTCGCCGCCCAGTGGGTTCGGTGCTCCCCACGTACCCGAGGCGTCGAGGACGGCCTGGGCGAGGACGCGGGACTCGGCGCCGTCGCGGTCACGGACATGGACGGTCAGCGGCTCGCTGTCGCGGCCGGCGTCCACGATCCGGTCCCGGCCGCGCCGTGCGACACCCACGACCTCGGCACCGAACCGCACCCGGTCACCGAGCACGGCAGCCAACGGCTCGAGGTAGTGCTGCACCCAGTCAAGCCCGGTCGGGTACGTCTCCGGGTCGGGTCGGCGCCAACCGGTCGGTTCGAGCAGCCGCGCTGCCGCCGGCGACACCAGCTCGGACCAGCGCGAGAACAACCGCACATGCCCCCACTCGCGCACGGCCGCACCGGCGCCGGCGCCCCGCTCCAGCACCAGGGGCTGCTCACCCCGCTCGATCAGCTCGGCGGCGGCGGCCAGCCCCGCCGGCCCGGCCCCGACCACGACTACCGGCAGCACACCCATCACTCAGGCCCCTTACATCGAAGTTTGTCGATCAGTTCGTTGGGAGCAATGTATCGACACACGTGGATGAATTCAACCATCGATCCAGATCGATAGACTAGGCGTCATGACGACCACTACTGACAGGCCACCGCTGCCGGTCGCCGAGGCCGAGACGTACGCCGCCTGGTTCGCCAGCCTCGCCGAGCCCAGCCGGGTCCGCCTCCTGCACGCCGTCGCCACCGCGGGCGCCACGGGAGTCACCGTCGGAGCGCTCACGACGACTCTTGGGATCAGCCAGTCCACCTGCTCGCACCACGTCCGCAAGCTCGCCGAGGTGGGTTTTGTCCGGCTGCACAAGGACGGCACCACCACCCTGGTCTCGGTCAACCAGGCCTGCTGCAGCGGCCTTCCGCACGCGGCAGACGCCGTGATGGGGCTGCTCGCGTCCCGCCCGTGCTGCCCCGACGACCTCCCGGCCGACGTTGACGTCCGCGCGCTGCGCGACACCGACTGGCCCGACGTACGACGGATCTACGCCGAAGGCATCGCCACCGGGATAGCGACCTTCGAGACGTCGGTGCCGAGCCGCAGCACGCTCGATGCCCGGTGGCTCGACGGCCACCGCTGGGTCGCCGAGGTCGACGGCGCCGTCGTCGGCTGGGCGGCGGCCACGCCGGCCTCGACGCGTGACTGCTACGCGGGTGTCGCCGAGACCTCGGTGTACGTCGACGAGGCGTACCGCGGTCGGGGCGTCGGTCGGGCGCTGATCCACCGGCAGGTCACCCAGGCCGACGAGTCCCGGCTCTGGACCCTGCAGACCTCGATCTTCCCGGACAACCGGGCCAGCATCGCGCTGCACCACGCCGCCGGCTTCCGTACGGTCGGCCTGCGCGAACGGATCGCCCAGCGCGACGGCAGCTGGCACGACACCGTCTTCCTGGAACGTCGTCGCGGTCCGTCCTGAGCGAGACCTGACACTCGGCGAGTACGGCCCCGGCCGCCCGATAGTGTCGGGCCACCGAGATCATTCGCGCCGACCCGATGGAATCTCATGTCCGCGGAACTCATCACTGCCTACGTCGGAATCGCGACGGCGCTGGGATCGGCGGTCTGGGCCGTCACCCGGCTGATCGCCGACCGCCGGCAGCAACGCGAGCAGGAGGCGAAGCTCGCAGGCGAACAGCTGCAGCAACGTCAGGCCGAGGAGCGCCGGGCACGACAGGACCGGGCCGCCGTCTTGGTGCAGCAGCTCGGCCAGACCACGGATCCGCGCGCGCGACGCTGGACGATGGCGGCGTTGGCGATGTACCCGGACGACACCCTCGACCTGCTGCTGGCAGCCTTGAGCGACGCCGAGCCGGAGGACGCGGCAGCGATCAAGCTGGCCGTCAGCTCGATCGGGCCGTCGGCCGTACCCGCCGTCGTGCGGGCCCATCGCATCGCGGCCCAGATCCACCGGACCAGCCAGGCGACGCAGTCGGTCGGCGACGCGGACGACACGGGCGGCGGGCGGCAGTCCGCGGACACCGACGGCGCGCGGCGGGTCATCGACAGCACCCGGGCGCTGGTCCTCGCCTTGCTGTTCCAGCTCGACGACGAGCAGCGCAGCCAGGTCGACCTGGCCGACGTCGACCTGAGCCGCGTGATCCTGAAGGGGGCCAAACTGTCGCTGACCCGGTTCCGGAAGGCGCGGCTCGACGGCGCGGTGCTGGTCTCCGCGTCGTTGCGTGGGGCTAGCTTCCGCGGGGCCTCGCTGGACGGCGCCGTGCTGAGCCGGTGCAACCTGAGGGACGCCGACCTGACCGGTGCATCCGGGACCATCCGCGCGGTTCACGCCGACTTCACCGAGAGCCGGCTCGACTACGCGCAGCTGATGCGCTCGACGCTGGACGGTGCGCAGCTGGCCGGCGCATCTCTGAAGCGGACCCGGCTGGACGACGCCTCCCTCCCAGGAGCGACGCTCACCTCGACGATCCTCGACAAGACCGGCCTTCGCCGGGCGAAGGCACGCCGCATCTCCGCGGCCAGGGTGCGGGCGAATGGCGCCGACCTGAGCCACGCCGTGGTGGATGGCGGCACCATGCGCGACGCCATCTTCGAGGACACCCGGCTGGTGCGGCTGTCGGCGCCGCGGCTCGACGCGACCGGCAGTACGTTCGTCAACTGCGCCGCCGAAGGCGCCCTCCTGGACCAAGCCACCTTGGCTCGCTGCTCGTTCACGGGTTGCCGCCTGTCCGGAGCCTCGTTGGCGAAGGCCAAGCTGAGCGGGGCCGTCTTCACGTCCTGCTCGTTCTTCTCGGCCAGCCTCGCCAGAGCCAACCTCCGGGACGCGCGGTTCCTGCAGTGCGAGTTCGGCAACGTCGACCTGACCGGGGTCAACCTCGACGGCGTCGTCTTCGAGGGCTGTACGTTCGCCGACGGCTCACAGCTGGTCATCGACAACGACTCCTGGCGTACGGCCACGCTCGATGCGTCAGCCAGCGAGGCCTTCGCCCGCGCGTCCGGCGAATAGGGGCCCTTCCCCTCCTGAATGGCTCTTCCCGTCTCGAATGGCCCCCGCAAACCGGAAATGTCCGGCATCTGGGGGCCATTCACGAGGGGAAGTGCGTGCTATCGCCGGGGCGCCGGGGTCGTGGGCGTGCCGGCCAGGGCGAGGGCGACGGCAGTGAGGCTGGCCAGGGCGAGGACGAGGAAGGCCGCCGGGTAGCCACCGAGCAGCCGAGCGAGCGCCGCGCCTCCCCACGGGGCGAGCGCCATCGCGACCGTGGCCGGCGCGGTCAGCAGCCCGGACAGCCGGCCGTAGTGCGTTGATCCCCACCGGTCGGTCACCGCGGTGGCCTGGAGCAGGGTGAAAATGCCGCGGACGACGCCGGCGGCGACCGCGGCGGCGACCAGGGCGGCGATCGACGTCACCACGCCGAGGACGGCGGTCGTGGCGGCGGTGCCGAGCACGATGGTCGCGGTGCGGGCCCGGACGCTGGTGTGCCGCGCGAGTGCGCCGTACGCCAGCCGCCCGGCCAGCTGCCCGACTCCGCCCAGTCCGAGCGCCACGGCGGCCGTTCGGGTGTCGATGCCGCGTTCGGCCATCAGCGGCACCAGGTGCATGATGACGGCCATCGCCGTGAACGCGGTGATGCCGAGGGCAACGGCCAGCAGGACGAACGGCCTGCTCCGGGCGATCTCCTGCGGCCGATCGTGCACGCGAGCGGGCGACGGTCCGTCGGGCTTCGGCCACGGACCACGCAGTCCCCACCAGTGCCCGGGAACGGTGACGACGGCGACCACCACCGCGAGTACGACGTACGTCCACCGCCAGTCCAGGTGCGCCGCGAGCGACGCCGTCAGCGGCGCGAACACGGTGCTGGCGAGACCGGCGGCCAACGTGAGTACGGTCAGGGCCCGCACCCGGTCTGCGCCGTGCCAGCGGGTCAGCGCAGCGAACGCCGGTGGGTAAAGCACGGCGGCCATCGCGGCTCCGCCGGCGACCCAGGCGGCGACGAACCACGCCGGACTCGGGGCGGCCGCGACGGCCAGCAGTGCCAGCACGGCGAGCACGGACCCACAGGTCATCACCAGCCGCGGACCGTCCCGGTCGATCCAGCGGCCGACCAGCACCCCGACCCCCGCCGCGACGAGGAGGCCGGCCGAGAACGCCGCGGTCACGACGCCGGTCGACCAGCCGGTGGCCGCGATGATGTCGCCCGACAGCACCGGGAAGGCGTAGTAGAGCACGCCCCAGCTGGTGATCTCGGTGACGCACAGGGTGACGAGTACGCGGCGCCGCTGGCCGCGGCTCTGCTGGTGGTTCGAGATGACCGTCACCGTACTGCGCGGCGCGAAGAAGGGGAGAACCCTGGGAAGAAATGAACCCAACGATCGCCTTTGGGTTCCGGTCACCGAACACTCGCGCCGAGGTTGCGCTTATGTCTGGGTGCCGCCGCGGGCCGGCTCCGCCCGCTCCGCCAGTGCCGTGAGCACATCCGCGCGTGCGGCTGGCACTTCGATGTCGAGGCGAAGCCGACCGGCCTCGGACTGGCCGTCGTCGGGTGCCGAGACGGTGAACGTGAAGAACGAGCAGCACGCGGTCTCACGGTCGGTGAGATCCGTGACCTCGCCCGCCAGCCCTTCGGGCCCGCTCAGGAGCAAGCCCAACCGCGTCGGGCTGAGGCGTTCTACTTTCACTACGTGCTGGGCGAACAAGGCGTCGAACTCGGCCACCCGCAACGGCTGCTCGACGGTCGGCAGCGTGCAGGCATCAACGGCGACCCACGAGTCAGTCATCATGTACCTCCGGGAGAGCGGCTTGACGCAGTCCGTACAGGCTGCACTAACATAGTCATATGGCGATGATAGCAACAACGAGCGGTGCAGACGTCGACGAAGCGGCGGCGTTGACCGCGGCGGCCTGCCTGTTCCACGGGTTCAGCGACCCGTCGCGCCTAGCCATCCTGCGGCACCTCGCGCTCGGCGAGCATCGGGTGGTCGACCTGACCCAGCATCTGGGGCTGGCGCAGTCGACCGTGTCGAAGCACCTCGCCTGCCTGCGGGGCTGCGGGCTGGTCGAGTCGAGGCCGGAGGGCCGAGCATCGGTCTTCAGCCTGACGCACCCCGAGGCGTTGACCGGCCTGCTGGCCGCGGCCGAGACCTTGCTCGGCCTGACCGGGGACGCGGTGGCGCTGTGCCCGGTCTACGGCGTACGGGCCGACGCGTGAGCTCCCCGACGACGACGCACTGGTTGGTCGATCCCGAGCAGCGCCGCCGGCTGGGGCGTCGCGCGCAGATCCTCGCCGCCACGTCCGTGACGTACAACCTGGTCGAGGCGGTCGTCGCGATCACCGCCGGCACGATCGCCGGCTCGGTCGCGCTGGTCGGGTTCGGGCTCGACTCGGTCGTCGAGGTCTCGAGCGGCCTGATCATCTTGTGGCAGTTCCGGCACCACCTGCCGGAGTCCCGCGAGCGCCAGGCGGTGCGGTTGTTGGCGTTCTCGTTCTTCGCCCTCGCTGCGTACGTCGGTGTCGAGTCGGCGCGCGCCCTGGTCAACGGCACCCAGCCCGATGCGTCGCCGGTCGGCGTGGGGCTGGCCATCGTCTCGTTGAGCGTGATGCCGATCCTGTCGTGGGCGCAGCGTCGCACCGGCCGGGCGTTGGGATCGCACGCGGTCGAGGCCGACGGCATCCAGACGTTGCTCTGCAGCTACCTGTCCGCGATCTTGCTCGCCGGCCTGCTTCTCAACGCGATGCTGGGGTGGTGGTGGGCCGATCCACTTGCCGGCCTCGTCATCGCCGCAGTTGCCGTCCGCGAAGGTGTCGAGGCCTGGCGCGGTGACTCCTGCTGCCACGACTCGTCATCTCTCCACGAGGACTGATCCCGGTGGCGGTGATCGCACTCGCGCTGTACGCGACGTACTTCCTGCTCGCCGTCGTGTTGCGCACAGTCATCCAGGTGCGCCGCACCGGCGACGCCGGGTTCCGCCTGCTGGCTGGCCGGCCGGGCTCGGAGCAGTGGTGGGCCGGCGTGCTGTTCGTCGCGGCCATCGTGACCGGTGTCGCGGCACCCATCGCGGGGATCGTCGGTCTGCCACCCATCGCCGTGCTCGACCACCCCGCCGTCGCAGTCACCGGCGCCGTGCTGGCGGTCGGCGGGATCCTCGCCACTGTGGCCGCTCAGCTGGCGATGGGTGACTCCTGGCGGATCGGGGTCGGCGTGGCCGAGCGGACGACGCTGGTGACCGACGGGCCGTTCGGATCCGTCCGCAATCCGATCTTCACGGCCGTGGCCGTCACCGGGCTCGGCCTGACGCTGGCGGTGCCCAACGTGGTCGCGCTCGTCGGTCTCGCCTCCCTCGTGCTCGCGCTGCAAGTCCAGGTACGCGTCATCGAGGAGCCGCACCTCGTGCGTACCCACGGCCAGGCGTACGTCGCGTACGCAGCCGCCACTGGGCGGTTCCTGCCCGGAGTCGGCACCCTCGCACCGGTCGCCGACCGTCGCTGAAGCCGACCCGACACTGTTGTTAGGGTCGCCGGGTGCCCGCCACTGAGCCCACGATCCTCGCCACGTCCGGCGGCCATCGCGACGGCGGACGCACGATGGTGGAGTTCGACTCGCTCGTCCACCATGCCGTCGAGCTGGGCGGCGTGGACGGCCGTCGACCCCGGGTGATGTATGTCGGCACCGCGATCGGCGACGCCGAACACGTCGGCTTCCGGATGGCGGAGGCGGCCCGAGTCGCCGGCTTCGACCTGACGCCGCTGCAGCTGTTCCCCCGACCCAACCTCGCGGACGTGGCGGCCCGTGTCCTCGAGCAGGACGTCGTGTGGGTGATGGGCGGCTCGGTCGCCAACCTGCTGGCCGTGTGGCGACTGCACGGAGTCGACGCTATCTTCCGAGCCGCCTGGGAGGCGGGTGTCGTGCTCAGTGGCGTGAGCGCCGGGTCGATCTGCTGGTTCGCGGGCGGAACCACCGACTCGTTCGGTCCCGAGCTGCGGCTCGTCGACAACGGGCTTGCCCTGCTGCCGTACGGCAACGGCGTCCACTACGACACAGACGAGGGTCGTCGTCCGCTCGTACACAAGCTGGTGGCCGAGGGCTCACTGCCGGAGACACACTGCACCGACGACGGGGTGGGACTGGTGTATCGAGGCACCGAGCTCGTCGAGGCGGTCAGCGAGCTGCCGGACAAGGGTGCGTACGTCGTCCGGCGCGACGGCGAATCAGCAGTCGAAGAGCGGATCGAACCGCGCCGCCTCCCCGCGACGCCCTAGTCGTACCGCTGGGAACCACCCCAATTGCGTATAGATGGGCGTCGCACGGCGGCGTACTTTCGGGGAAAGCCGTGTCGGTCGGCGGGTCAGGGGGAGGACCAATGCAGATCAACCACCTCGGAAACGATGTCAGTGTCCTGAGCGACTGCGTACCCGTACCTGGGGTCGGCTTCCTCCCGGTGAACGCGTTCGTGCTCAAGGCTACGCAGCCGGTCGTCGTCGACACCGGTCTGAGCCTGCCGGACCGGGGCTTCATGGATGCGCTCGGCTCGGTGCTGGATCCGAAGGATGTGCGCTGGATCTGGCTGACGCACCCGGACCGAGACCACACGGGGTCGCTGTTCGAGCTGCTCGACCGGGCGCCGGAGGCGAAGGTGGTCACGACGTTCATCGGCGCGGGCATCATGTCGACCGAGCGGCCGATTCCGATGGACCGGGTGTACCTGCTCAACCCGGGCCAGACCCTCGACGTCGGCGACCGGACGCTGACCGCGTTCAGGCCGCCGCTGTACGACAGCCCGGCGACGGTGGGTTTCTACGACGACCGCTCCCGGACCTGCTTCAGCTCCGACTGCTTCGGCTCGCCGGTCGGCAGTGCCGAGCTGGCCTTGGCCGGCGATGTCGGCGACGTGCCGCGCGACGAGTTGCGCGCCGGACAGTTCGTCTGGGCGACGATCGACAGTCCGTGGGTCCACAACACCGACCTGACTCGCTTCCTCGGCACGGTGCAGCCGTTGCAGGCGATGGACCCGGCGGCGATCTTGAGCTCCCACCTGCCCCCGGCTCCGGGACGGACGGCCGACTTCATCGACATGGTGTCGTCGGCGCCGTTCGCGGATCCGTACGTCGGGCCGGACCAGCGTGCGCTGGAGGAGATGCTCGCCAGCTTCGAGCCGTAAGCCGGGGCGGACGTCGAATTTTGCCCAATTGGGCAAAGTTTCACCTCGTTCCGCCAATTCGAGGTGGAATTTTGCCCAATTGGGCAATTTTCTACCCGCCGCCTGGTCCTAGGCGAGGGTGTCGGGCGGGGTCAGTTGCTCCGGGATCAGGGCCAACGCCCGGATCGCCATCAGGACGTCGAGCCGGGCGAGCTGGGACGGCGAGTCGAGGCGCAGCAGGTCGGTGATGCGCCGCAGCCGGTACGCGACGGTGTTCTCGTGCACATGCAAGAGCTCGGCGGTACGCCGCGACGAGAGCCCGGCGTCGAGGTAGGTCGCCAACGTCGCGAGCAGGCTTGGCTGACCGAGTACGGGTCCGACCGCCGCCTCCACGAGGGTCCGTGCCGTGAGCGGGTTCGCGGCGAGCAGGACCTCCGGCATCACCGTCCGATAGGCGACAACAGAGCGTGAGTCGCGCAGCCGCAACCCGACGTCCAGGGCGGCGAGTGCCTCCCGACACGATGCGGTCGCCTCGCCCAGCCGGGCGCGGGGGTCACCGAGACCGACCACCAGCCCGTCGGCAGCTCGGGACGGTTCACGGCCCGCTCGAGCCGCTTGTCCACCTCTGCCTCGTCTGGAAAGAGCGCCAGCAGCGCACCGTGATAGCTCCCGCTGACGATCCGGCCGGGCAGATGGGGTTGGACGTGGTCGCACAGCTGCCGGTACGCCCGGCCCAGGACGACCGGGTCACTGTCGCCCACCAGGCCGACCGCGAGCGCTCGGTGCGGGAGCTGCGTGTCCACGCCGATCAGCTGTGCCCGCTGTTCGACCTCCTGTGGGTCGAGCGGCTCACCCGCGGCGAGCCGGGAGACGAGGTCGGTCTCGACGTGGTCGAGGTGGCTCGCCATCTCCGCACGCGTGCGTCGATAGGCATCCGTCGACGCCTCTGCCATCGTGTCCACGACAGCGGCGAGGCGGCGGGAGGTCTGCATCAGCTCGTACGTCGTCACGTGCTCCTGCCCGCCGAGCAGCCGCACCCGCGGGGTGCGCAATCTTGGGACAGTTGCTCAATGGTGGCCGCAACGACACGCCGCGCCCTCAAAGACCGTCCACTCCTGCTGCGCGTTCCCCGGCTGCACAGTCCCGTTCCGGGTTCTGCGAGATCCACCCCTCGACTGGTGGTC
>JBOHDE010000013.1:0-31801 GCA_050699035.1 Nocardioidaceae bacterium
CGACATCCACTACGTCTGGCGCCCGGACTAGGTCGCGTCTACCGGCCCTGGCTGACCTCGGCGGCGGTCTCGAGCCGCTCGGCGGTGCGGGCCAGGTGTGCGCTCATGACCGCCGTGGCGGCTGCCTCGTCTCTCCGGGCGACCGCCTCGGCGAAGGTGCGGTGCTCTCCCGTCCCGACGTGGCCCATCAACGGGGCGGCGAGCTGGGCCCGGCGCAGTGACATCAGCATCGGTCCGTGGAACGACTGCACCAGCGTCTCGATCGCGGCGTTGTGTGTCGCGCGCGCCACCCGGACGTGGAACTCCGCGGACAGGTCCATGCTGTAGGTGCCCTCCGCGAGCGCCAGGTCGGAGCGGTCGCAGATCTCCAACAGGTCGCGCACGTCATCCTCGTCGGCGCGCTCACACACCAGCGAGACGATGCCCAGCTCGAAGACGCGGCGGGCCTCGGTCACCTCGGTGGCCGTGATGGCCGACAGGGTCAACAGGTCGGCGATGCCCTCACCGACGCGCTCGCTGGTCGGTGTGGTGATGAACGCCCCGCCGCGCGCCCCTACCTTGATCGAGATCAGGCCGCCGGCCTCCAGCACGCGCAGCGCCTCGCGAACGGTCACCCTGCTGACGCCGAAGCGTTCGCAGAGCTCCCGCTCGGAGGGGAGGCGGTCGCCGGGTGCCAGGTGACCGTCGCGGACCAGGAGCCGGATCTGGTCGACGATCAGCCCGGAGATCCGCCCCACGTTGACCCGGCTGAAGAGCTCGCGGCTCGACGTGATGGTCAGCGCCGACGCCGCCTGCGCGTCGGGAGGCTGCGAGTCTGCCATCTTCCTCACTTTGGCCGGGACGCCCCTTGGGCGACCGAGGTCGTCGTCTGCCTCACAACCTAATCCTTTTAACGGTCCTACCGATAATCCTTTGCGCCGAGGCGGCCGCAAAACGCGTGAGCGTTAAGGTAGAATGGATAGACCAAACGGCGGAGAGAGGACGAAGCGTTGCCGAAGGTCAACTACGTCGACGCCGTCGGCCTGCAGCACACCGTGGACGCGACCGTCGGCGACTCGATCATGGCGACGGCCGTCAAGAACGGCGTGCCCGGGATCATCGGGGAGTGCGGCGGCAACAGCTCCTGCGCAACCTGCCATGTGTGGGTCCGCGAGGACTTCCTCTCCCTCGTCGGACCGCCGAACGACCTCGAGGACGACATGCTCGACCTGGCCGTCTCGGAACGGCGGACGACGAGCCGACTGTCCTGTCAGGTGCGGGTGACCGAGGCGCTGAACGGCCTGACGGTCGATGTCCCGCCCGACCAGCCGTGACGCCGGCCCGGCATTCGTGCAACCTCGGCGGGAAGCACCCCCTTTCGTGTCGAGGTTGCGGGTATGTCGGACGGTGGCGACCCGGGCCGGCGCGAGAGTCGGGGGGCTGGCGTCGTACCCGTGTCCGGGGCAAAGGCGTGCTCGCGTGGCGGACTGTCCGTCGGCAGCCGTGCCCGAGGTGGAATTTTGCCCAATTGGGCAAAGTTCGACCTCGAACCGGCGAGGACCGGGTCGAAGATTGCCCAATTGGGCAATCTTCAACGCACCGTCGGTGGTGGAGGCGGGGGTGCGTTGACCGCCGATCTGTGCCGATGGCAAAATGGTCTTACACTTAGCCCATAGCAATTTCTGGTCGGCCAGGCCCATCGGCGGTCAGCGCGCGAGAGGAGTGACGGTGCTCAGACAAGAGATCAACGAGCTGCTGACGCAAACGGGTCCCGGGTCCCCGACGGGGGATCTGTTCCGGCAGTACTGGCTGCCCGCCCTGCTCGCCGAGGAGCTCCCCGACAACGACTGCGCGCCGGTGCGGGTCAAGATGCTGTCCGAGCGCCTGATCGCGTTCCGCGACAGCGACGGCCGCTACGGGCTGATGGACGAGTTCTGCGCGCATCGGGGCGTGTCGCTGTGGTTCGGTCGCAACGAGGAGTCCGGCCTCCGCTGCCCCTACCACGGCTGGAAGTACGACGTCACCGGGCAGTGTCTCGAGGTGCCGTCGGAGCCGGAGAACAGCAACTTCAGCGAGAACGTCAAGCTCAGGTCGTACCCTCTGGTCAAGGTCGGCGACATCCTGTGGACCTACATGGGCGACCCGAGCACCCAACCGGACCTTCCGGAGTACGAGTTCATCCACGTGCCACCGGAGCAGACGTACACCTCCAAGCGTTGGCAGGAGTGCAACTGGCTGCAGGCGCTCGAGGGTGGCATCGACTCGAGCCATGTGTCGTTCCTGCACTCCGGCGCTCTGAACACCGACCCGCTGTTCAAGGGGTCCAAGGGCAACGAGTACAACCTGGGCGACCTGAAGCCGTTCTTCGAGGTCGCGGAGGCCGACGGCGGCCTGTTCGTCGGGGCCCGCCGCAACGCCGAGGCCGGCGAGTACTACTGGCGGATCACCCCCTGGGTGATGCCCAGCTTCACCATGGTCCCGCCCCGCGGCGACCACCCGATGCACGGGCACTTCTGGGTGCCGATCGACGACGAGAACTGCTGGGTCTACTCCTTCGACTACCACCCGGTCCGGGCGCTCACCGAGGCCGAGCGGCAGGCGATGATCGACGGGTACGGCGTGCACAGCGAGAACATCCCGGGTACGTACCGGCCGATGGCGAACAAGGACAACGACTACCTGATGGACCGCGAGGCGCAGCGGCGCAACGAGCACTTCTCCGGCGTCGCGGGGATCGCGATGCAGGACGCGTCCCTGCAGGAGAGCATGGGCCCCATCGTGGACCGCAGCAAGGAGCGGCTGGTCCCGTCCGACAGCGGCATCATCAAGGCCCGGCAGAAGCTCCGGAAGGCTGCCCTCGCACTGCGCGACGACGGGGTGACGCCGCCGGGCGTGGACACCGCCCACCACCGGGTGCGCTCCGCGGCCGTCGTGCTGCCCCAGCAGGAGTCGTTCCTAGAGGTCAGCCGCGACGCCGTGGCGGTCAGTCCCGGCGTTCGACAGTCGTCGGTCTGACATGCAGAGGCGTCCGACGCTGCTGAACAGCTGCGCCAAGGCCGCAACGGCTGCCGAGGCGCGGTTCCGCATCGACGTACCTATCGCGCCCGCGCGTGCGGCGCGGGTCGTGGCCCTGGACGAGGGGGCTGCCGCAGTCGTCCGCCGGGTCGCCGAGCACACCTGGGCCAGTGCCCGCTTCTTCACCTGCGAGGCACGCGTGCCCGCGCCCGAGGTCAACGACGGGTCGGCCGGCGTCCGGCTGCGCACGGTCGACGGAGCGCCGGCCCAGCTGGTCGACGAGCTGACCGGCGCGGACGTCGCGGTGATGGTCGCCACCGCCGACGACGGTGCCGTCGACGCGGCCGTGATCGGGGCGGCGTGCACCGTCCGCGGGATCATGACCGCCGGGCTGATCCTCGGTGAGGGTGATGTCGGCGCCGCGGTCTCGGCCCTCCGACCGCATGCCCGGGTGCTGATGATCTCGGCGGACGAGCAGGACGTGGCCGAGATCCTCACCGCGCTGAGAGCCTAGGGCGACATGGACAAGAAGATCACCCTGCCCGCACTGCAGCAGATGAAGCGGGACGGGCACAAGATCGTCGGCGTGGTCGCGTGGGACTACCAGATCGCGCGCATCGTCGACCGCGCCGGCGTGGACATCGTCTCCGTCGGAGACACGGTCGGCGTCAATCTCTGGGGGCAGGCCAACCCGCTGGAGATCACGATGGACCAGATGGTCGTCGTCTGCCAGGCGGTACGGCGGGGTGTGACGCGCGCCCTGGTCAGCTGCGACTTCCCGTACGGTCCCCTCCAGGAGGGCGCGGACAGCGCGGTACGAGCGGCGATCCGACTGGTGAAGGAGGCCGGGGTCGACCTGGTCAAGCTGGACGGGGCGTCCGACTTCCTCGACGCCGTGACGGCCGTCGCCCGGGCGGGAGTCCCGGTGTTCGCGCAGTTCGGCATCACGCCGCAGACGGCGCTGCGCTACGGCGTCGAGTACACCGCGCTGCCGGGCGCCGACGCCCAGGTGCCGGTCGAGATGAAGGACGAGCTGGTCGCCGAGGCCAAGCGGCTGGAGGCGGCGGGCGCTTCCCTGCTCAACTTCACCAACTCCGGTCCGGTCGTCGGTGCCGAGGTCGCGGGGGCCGTGTCGATCCCGGTGCTCGGCGGGTTCGGCGGCGGACCATGGCTGGACGGACGGATGCGGATGGCGCATGCGGCGATCGGTTACGCCGCGTCGGCGATCGACGATCCGCCGGACACGTACGCCAACGTCGCCCAGATCACCCTGGACGCGATCACGGCGTACGCCCAAGACGTACGCGACGGCCGCCAGATCAGGGGTGGCATCCCGGTGCAGCCACCGAACTCAGCGAGTCCATGAAGGAGAGGCGCCGTGCCGTCTGCCGTGATCGACGGGATCACCACCCGCTACGAGGTGGCGGGGTCGGGCCCGCCGCTGCTGATGTTCTCGCCGGGCGGCTTCGACTCGAGCCTGGACAGCTGGCGGACCGTGGGCATCTACCGGCGGCTCAACCTGCTCGAGCACCTGAGCGCGAAGTACACCTGCATCACCTTCGACCGGCGTGAGTCGGGTCGGTCCGGCGGTCGGGTCGAGCGCATCACCTGGGACGACTACGTCGCCCAGGGCAAGGGGCTGCTCGACCATCTCGACGTCGGGCCGGCGCACCTGATGGGCGGCTGCGTCGGGTGCTCCACGGTGGTCGCGTTCGGCGTCTCCCATCCCGAGCTGGTGCGGAGCATGGTGCTGTTCTCGCCGGCCGGTGGGGTGAAGTACCGCCTGAAACAGCACGCTCGCTTCACCCAGCACCTCGCGTACGTCGAGGAGCACGGTCTGGAGCAGGTGGTCGCACTCGCGAGAAGCCACGACCAGGGGTTCACCAAGGATCCCCGGGTCGGCCCATGGGTCACCGTGATCCGGACCGACCCCGAGTTCGCCCAGGCCTATGCGGGTGGCGACGTCGTCCGCTACCTCGTCGTCGTCGGCGCGATGGCGCGCCTGCTCTTCGACCGTGACACGGTGCCGGGTCCGGAGCCGGAGGACCTGCTGGGGCTCGACCTCCCCGCGCTGGTCGTTCCCGGTCAGGACGAGTCGCACGCGACCTCGGCGGCCAGGTACCTCGGCGAGTGCCTCCCCCGCGCGGAGTACTGGGACGTCCCGGTGACGGAGCAGACCGAGCAGACCGCGCCAGCCCGAGTGCTGCAGTTCCTGGACTCGGTGTAGCCGTCGTCAGGTGCGGGTCTCGTCGCGTTCGAGGCCGGCGATCTGGTCCAGTCGGCGTTGGTGGCGGCCGCCCTTGAAGGGCGTGTCGAGCCAGACCGCGGCGATCTGCTCCGCCAGCTCGGGCGTGACGATCTTGGCCGCGACGACGAGCACGTTGGAGTCGTTATGGGCGCGCGAGATCTCGGTGCTGAACAGGTCCTGGCACAGGCCGGCGCGTACGCCCCGGATCTTGTTGCAGGCGATGGCCTCGCCCTGGCCGCTCCCCCCGAGCACGATGCCGCGGTCGGCGTGGCCGGCGACGACCCGGCGACCGACGTCGGCACACAGCGGTGGGTAGTCCACCGTGTCGGTCTCGTCGTGCGCTCCACGGTCGTCGACCTCGTGGCCCCTGGCCGTCAGCCAGGCGGCGAGGTGTGCCTTCAGCGCGATGCCGTTATGGTCGGCCGCGAGCGCGATCCGCATGTCGTGTCGTCCTCACTCAGGCTGGAACGGAAAGAGGGTCTCCAGCGGGATGGGGCGTTGGAGAATCCCCTGGGTGACCGCGTGCCCGACGAGCTGGTCGAGCATCGGTCTGTTCGCAGCGACTCCGTAGGGGAGGGGATCGTCGCCGGTCTCGGCCAGCACCCGCTGGTACATCAGGTCGGTCGGCGTCGGGTCAGAGATTCCGTTGTTGCGGAGGCGATCGACGTACACATCCTTCGCCTGCACGAACGCGTCGAAGATCTCGGCCGCGAGGTCGGGGTGCGCGGCCAGCAGCTCGTCCTTCACGACCACCAGGTGGTTGATCGGGTAGAGGCCGCGCTGACGCAGGGCGGCGAACCCCGCCTCGCCGGCGTCCGGGATCAGCGGCGCGGTGTGGGGACCGTCGGGCTTGACGCCGACCAGCGCCGCCAGCTCGCCGGCCGCCAGCAGCTCCTCGAGGTCGCCCCCGGGTGCCATCGGTACGACGTTGCCGGGCGGCCGGTACTCGGCGACGTGCTCGTCACCGGACAGCACCCACGTCACCTTGGCGAGGTCGACGCCGTACTCCTCCTGCAAGATGGCGCGTGCCCACACCCCGGTCGTGACCGTGTATCCGCGGTTGACGCCGACCTTGCGGCCCTCGAGATCCTTGGGATGCCGGATCCCGCTCGCTGGGTTGTGGATGATGGCACCGTGGTGGAACCCTCGCACCAGGAAGGCGGGTAGGGCGGTGAACGGAGTCCCGTGCTCCTTCGCGCACAGGTATGTCGTCAACGCCATCTCGCAGACGTCGAACTCCAGCCCGCGCACCATCCGGCGGAACGCCTGCACGAGGACCGGGACCTCCTCGAAGTCGAAGCGGACCCGTCGCGGGGTGACCGTGCCGTCCTTGAGCGACTCGTTGTTGCCCTGGGTACGCGTCACCGTCCGCAGCCGGAGGTCCTCCATGACCGTGGACGCTATCATGGTAAAAACAGTAGACCATAAGACCTTAAGCCGTTCGCTGACTGTGAGGATCGCCCATGGCTGAGCACGTGCTCGCCGCCGTTCGGACCGGCGCCGGGAAGACGGATCTTCGCGAGTACCCGATGCCAGACATCCCGGACGACGGCGCCCTGCTCAAGGTCGAGGTCGCCGGGATCTGTGGCACCGACGTCAAGATGTACGCCAAGCCGCCGTTCGCCGACCCGGTGATCATGGGCCACGAGAACGTCGGCGTGATCGCGAGGGCCGGCCGGGCGTTCAGCGAGCGCCAGGGCGTCGGCGAGGGCGACCGGGTCTTCGTCGAGCACTACGTCGGCTGCTTCCGCTGCGAGTGGTGCCATCGTGGGGAGTACCGGCACTGCGAGGCGACCGACTGGCGGACGAACCCCGACGCCCGGCGCTACGGCTACACGTCCGCGGACAACCCGTACCACCTCTGGGGTGGGTTCGCGCAGTACCTGTACCTGCCCTGGAACGCCGTGCTCCACCGCGTGCCGGCGGGTGTGTCGGACGACCTGGCCGGCATCGTGACGCCGCTGTCGAACGGGATCGAGTGGGCGCTGTTCGCCGGTGGTGTGGGCTACGGCTCGACGGTCCTGATCCAGGGGCCGGGCCAGCAGGGACTGTCGCAGGTGGTGGCGTGCAAGCAGGCGGGCGCCGCGCAGATCATCGTGACCGGCACCACCCATGACGCCGCCCGGCTGGACCTGGCGAAGGCACTCGGCGCCGACCATGTCATCGACGTCGTCGCGGAGAACCCTCTGCAGCGCGTGCAGGAGATCACCGGCGGCTTGGGCGTCGACGTCGTGCTCGACTGCACCGCCGGTGCAGGCGTCGCGCCGGTCCTGCTGGGGATCGACGCGCTGAAGCGCCGGGAGGGGACGATGGTCGTCCAGGGCGAGCTGGCGGCCTTCCCGGACTTCCCGCTGAAGAAGGTGACGGAGAAGGCGATCACGATCAAGAGTGCTCGCGGCCACAGCTACCGGTCCTGCGAGCTCGCCCTCGAGCAGCTCGCGTCGAGACGCTTCCCGCTGGAGCGGCTGACCAGCCACACGTTCGGGCTGACCGAGGTCGACCGGGCGATCCGGGCCGTCGGCGGCGAGGAGGACGAGGGTGTCATCCACGTCTCGCTGCTGCCGTGGGCCGATAACGCGGCGGGGGCAGGTGCCTGATGGCGGTCGTGGTCCGGAACGAGCAGCGTCCCCTTCGCGCCATCGCCGAGGCGCTCGTGCCGTACGGCGTGGCGACGATCCACGAGGCCCAGGGTAGGTCGGGCCTGCTGGCCGCCGGCATCAGCCCGATCTACCCGGGAGCGAGCGTCGGCGGCACCGCAGTCACGGTCAGCGTGCCCCCGGCCGACAACTGGATGATCCACGTCGCGGTCGAGCAATGCCAGGACGGCGACGTACTGGTCGTCGCCCCCACCTCTCCTTCTGACGCAGGCTATTTCGGCGACCTGCTGGCCACCTCGGTGCGGGCGCACGGCGTCCGCGGGCTGGTCATCGACGCCGGCTGCCGCGACATCGCGGAGCTCACCCGGATGGGCTTCCCGGTCTGGTCGCGCTGCGTCTCCGCGACCGGCACGGTGAAGGAGACCCTCGGGGACGTCAACGTACCCGTGGTCTGCGCCGGTCAGCTGGTCGAGCCCGGCGACATCGTCGTGGCCGACGACGACGGCGTCGTCGTGGTGCGCCAAGGTCGCGCCGAGCAGGTGCTCGAAGCGACCAAGGCGCGGGCGGAGAAGGAGGCTGAGACTCGGGAGCGCTACCAGCGCGGCGAGCTCGGACTCGACCTGAACGACATGCGCGGACGCCTTTCCCTGAAGGGGCTCCGGTACGTCGACGAAGCACCGACCGACTGATCCCTGCGGCGAGGACGACGAATCGATGATCATCGACTGCCACGGCCACTTCACCACGACGCCGGGGGCGCACCAGGACTTCCGCGACGCGCAGCTCGCGCGGCTCGCCGACCCGAGCCGGCCCGAGCCTGCTCCGGCCGAGATCAGCGACGACGCGCTGCGCGACCGCATCGAGAACAACCAGCTGAAGCTGATGCGTGAGCGTGGCAGCGACCTGATGCTGTTCTCGCCCCGGGCCGCCGGGATGGAGCACCATGTGGCCGACCCGGACGTCGCCCGCACCTGGGCGCGGGCCTGCAACGACCTCGTCCACCGGGTGGTCGGCCTGTTCCCGCAGAGCTTCGCCGGCGTCTGCCAGCTGCCGCAGACCGCCGACGGCGCGCTCGACGACGCGGTCGCGGAGCTACGGCGCTGTGTGGATGGCCTCGGCTTTGTCGGCTGCAACCTGAACCCCGACCCGTCCGGCGGGTACTGGACGTCCAAGCCGCTGACCGACGAGTACTGGTTCCCGTTGTACGAAGCGCTGGTGGAACTGGACGTGCCGGCGATGGTGCATGTGTCGGCGTCCTGCAACCCGAGCTTCCACTCCCTGGGCGCGCACTACCTGAACGCGGACACGTCGGCGTTCATGCAGCTGGTGCAGGGCGACCTGTTCAGCCGCTTTCCCACGCTACGGCTGGTGATTCCGCACGGCGGCGGCGCGGTGCCGTACCACTGGGGTCGCTTCCGCGGGCTCGCCGAGCGGCTCGGCCGGCCCGATCTCAGCGAGTACGTCATGACGAACGTTTTCTTCGACACCTGCGTCTACCACCAGCCGGGCGTCGCCCTGCTGGCCGAGGTCATCGACGCGGGCAACATCCTGTTCGCCTCCGAGCTGCTGGGTGCGGTCCGGGGCGTCGACCCCGAGACGGGCTTCCCCTGGGACGACACGAAGCGGTACGTCGACTCGCTCGACCTGTCTACTGACGACCGGCAGCGCGTGTTCGAGCTGAACGCGCGACGCGTCTATCCCCGCCTCGACGCCCAGCTCGCCGCGGCCGGCAGGTAGTCCCGTGACCCGACTGAGGCTGACGCTCGCCTGTGGCGACTACGACCGCACCCGTGCCCTGCAGGAGGGCACCGTCCGGCCGGACGGCATCGACCTGACGTACCTCCGGCTGCCGGTCGAGGAGACCTTCTTCCGGATGATCCGCCATCAGGAGTTCGAGTTGGCGGAGATGTCGCTGTCGTCGTACGTCGTGTCGCTGCAGGCCGATCCAGCGCCGTTCGTCGCGCTGCCGGTGTACACGTCGCGGATGTTCCGCCACGGGTCGGTCTACTGCCACGCGGGCGCTGGCATCTCGACCCCGGGCGACCTTCGCGGCAAGGTGGTCGGGACGCCTGAGTACCAGGTCACGGCCGGGGTCTGGGTCCGCGGCGTGCTTGCCGACCAGTACGGCCTCCCGGTCGACTCGGTCAGCTACGTCACCGGTGGCCAGGAACGGCCGGGCCGGGTCGAGAAGGCGCAGCTGGACCTGCCCGACCACCTCCGCGTCAGCCGGATCGCGGAAGGCAAGACGCTGTCGGCGATGCTGGCCGAGGGCGAGATCGACGCGCTGTACACGCCTCGCATCCCCAGCCCGTTCGCCGCGCACGACCCCCGGGTGCGGCGGCTGTTCCCCGACGTCGTCGCCGCCGAGCAGGAGTACTACGCGGCGACCGGGATCTTCCCGATCATGCACGTCGTGGTGATCCGGCGGGACGTGTACGAGACGTACCCCTGGGTGGCGCAGTCGCTGCAGAAGGCGTTCGTACGGGCCAAGGACGAAGCGTCTCGCGACCTCTACGACTCGTCGGCCCTCCGCTTCATGCTGCCCTGGCTCACCCAGCAGCTCGAGCAGGCGCGGCAGCTGCTCGGCGACGACTACTGGTCGTACGGCCTCGACGCCAACCACAAGACTCTGGAGACGTTCCTGCGCTATCACCACGAGCAGGGCCTGTCGAAGCAGCTGTTGAGCCCGGCCGAGCTGTTCGCGCCCGAGGCGACCGAGTCGGCGGTGATCTGAAGCCGGTCAGTGCGCCTGCGCCAGGTCGACGATCAGCGACTTCAACGCCGTGTCGACGTCGGCGGCCCGGTCGGCCGGGATGGTCGCGTCGGTGGCCAGTGCCTTGCGGACCGCCATGTAGTCCGCAGGCCGGTTGACGGCGTCGATCGCGAGGAGCCGACCGTCCTGGTAGTACAGGACGGAGAAGCGCTCGTCGTCCGGCTCGCCGCGCACGACATGGTGGTCGTACCCGGCGCTGAGCCCGGCGATCTGCAGCTTGAGGTCGTCCTGGTCGGACCAGAACCACGGCACGGTCGTGGTGGCGGCGGTCCGCCCGACCAGGCTGGAGGCCGCCACCCGGGCCTGCGCGACGGCGTTCTGGACCGACTCGAGCCGGACCTTCCCGAGCCCGGTCAGCGGGTGCGGCAGCACGGTGCAGTCGCCGGCCGCGACGACGCTCGGCTCGCTGGTCCGCGCGTACGCGTCGACCGAGATCCCGCCGTCGCACTCCAGGCCGATCTGCTCGGCCAGCTCGGTCCGCGGCACGATGCCGACCGCGACGAGCACCAGGTCGGCCGGCAGCTGCGTCCCGTCGCACAGGTGCACGTGGGTGACTCGTCCGTGGGCGCCGGTGAACGCGGCGGCGCCGGCCGAGAGCAGGACCGTGGTGCCTCGGCGGAGGTGCGCCTGTCGGTAGAACTCGGACATCACCGGGGCCACGGCCCGGGAGATCAGCCGGTCGGCCGCTTCGACGACGGTGACGGCCTTGCCCTGGGAGCGGGCGACCGCGGCTGCCTCGAGGCCGATCAGGCCACCACCGACGACGACGACGTTGCGGGCTGAGGCCAGCCGGGACCGGAGGACCGCAGCGTCGTCGACGTCGCGGAGGTAGTAGACCCCGTCGAGCTCGGCGCCGGTCAGGTCCAGCCGTCGGGGAGCGGCCCCGACGGTGAGCGCCAGCCGGTCGAACGGCACCACACGGCCGGTCTCCGTCGTCGCGGCGCCGGAGCCCTGCGGGCCTGCTTGCGACAGGGCGAGGTGGGTGACGCGTTCGCCGCGCAGCAACGTGATCCCGGCGTTCGCGTAGAAGTCGGGTGTCCGCAGGGCGAGGGAATCCGCATCCGCCTCGCCGGTCAGGAAGGCCTTCGACAACGGCGGGCGCTGGTACGGGGGATGAGCCTCCTCGCCGAGCAGCGTGATGGGATCGTCGTAGCCGTACTCGCGCAGGGAGACCGCCAGCTGGAGACCGGCCTGGCTGGCACCGACGACAACCGTCCCTGCACTCACGGTGGCTCCCCTCGGCGCGAATGGTATGTCCATTCTACCATCACTCGGCGATCAGGTCCTGCCCCCGATTTCTTCGCGCGGAGGTTGCGCGTATGTCGGACCGGTGGCGACTCACCCCTACCCGTACCCGATCATCCCCACGTCTGCAGGAGTGGGGATGGTCGGGAAAGGCACGGGCCCGTGCCTTTCAGGAGCCTCGAGCCGGCGGACATACGCGCATCGTCGGCGGGAGGTGGCCGACCGTGGGCTGACACGCGAGGGGGAACGGTCGGCTACAACAGGGCGCTGGGGTCACTGGGCACGTCGGCGGCGTGGGGGCGCAGCGCCTCCAGCGGGACGACCTCGAGCGCCCGCTCATGGGTGGCAGCGAGGACGACCGGGGCGGCCGCGCCGTCCTCGTACGCCTGCAACCAACGCTCCGCGCACACGCACCAACGGTCACCGGGCTGCAGACCGGCGAACCCGTACTCCGGCCGCGGTGTGCTGAGGTCGTTGCCGACCTGCTGCTGGTGGGCGAGGAACTCCGCCGACACGACGGTGCACACGGTGTGGTTGCCGATGTCGTCCGGTCCGGTCTCGCAGCAGCCGGTCCGGTAGAACCCCGTCACCGGGTCGGAGCCGCACTCCTCCAGCTCGCCGCCCAAGACATTGCGGTCACTCATGGCCTCAGCCTGACACTTGCGGCGCCGCCACGGAACCAGTTGGGTCCGCTGGAACTACCCCTGCACCCAGGTCACTTCGGCCGGGGCGCCGAGCAGGTCGCCGATCGCGCCGGCCCGCTCCTCGGCCAACGCACGCACCCGCCGGGTGACCGGCTCGAACGGCGTGATCTCCACCAGCGGGTGGTCCAGGGTGCGCTGCCGCCACAACGCGTCACGCACACTCGCCGGCGGGAGCCCCGACCTGACGCCCGCGATCAGCTCGGCGGCCGACGTCACCTGGGCGTGCAGGCCGCTGAGCCGGCGGGCCACCTCGACCGGGTCGGGCACGGCCTCGCCCAGCAGCTGGCGGTGATGTCGCAGCCTCAGCGCGTCGGCCCCGCTCAGGTCCCGCATGCCTCCACCTAAGCAGCGCCCTCCGACACCGGCCGAGCGCGCCGAACCGGACAGGTCGCGCAGACGCCGAGGCCCTCGACCGTCACGGCCAGGCAGCAGGTACGGCGAAACGGCTGACCGCCGTCGAGGGCCGGCTGCAGCAGGTGATCCAGCCCCCACGCCGCGAGCAGGCGGTCGGCCAGGTCGGTCCGACCCGATGACACCAGGGGATAGCTGACCGCCTCGGCGACCGAGCCCCACAAGGTCCGCACCCCGATCCGGGTCGCGGCCGAAAGGGCCTGCGCCACCGGCCGCAGGTGTCCCTCGAACAGCGTCTCGTGCACCAGATCCACGACGCCGTCGTCGGCCAGCGGCCGAGGGTCGACGGCCCGGAACGCGACGTACGGCACGGCGTCGGTCACCCGCACCTCGACGTTGCGGAGGTCGAGCTGCGGCACCGGCGCCGAGGACGCGAGCGCGGTCACCACCGGGTTGACGAGGTACCAGGCGTACGCCTTCCAGGCCAGTGCTGCGGCGACGTGCGGCGGGGCACCCCCGACCTGCGGTACGGCGATCACGGCAGCGAGCTCGGGAGACCTCGGGTCGCCGAAGGCCGCCGCCGGCACCCAGGAGAGGTTGGTAAGGCTCACCTAACTCACACTAGCGGACGGAGGTCGGCACGTCGTGAACGGACTGTCGGTGCCGGTCGCCTAGTCTTACCTTGGCCTTCCCCGCGCCCGGTCTATGCAGTTGGTTGGAGCCTCGTACCCCTATGTCGAGCACGTCGTCGTTCGCCCACCTGCATGTCCACACCGAGTTCTCGATGCTCGACGGCGCGGCGCGGATCGACGAGCTGTTCGCCGAGGCGTCCCGGCTGGAGATGCCCGCGGTCGCGATGACCGACCACGGCAACCTGTTCGGCGCGTTCGAGTTCTACACGAGCGCCCGCAAGCACGGCGTCAAGCCGATCATCGGCTGCGAGGCCTACCTGACCCCGGGCACCAGCCGGTTCGAGCGGCGCCGGGTGCAGTGGGGCGGCGGCGGGCGCGACGACGTCTCCGGCGGCGGCGCGTACACCCACATCACCTTGCTCGCCGAGACCACGGAGGGCATGCACAACCTGTTCCGGATGTCGTCGTACGCGTCCCTCGAGGGCTACTACTTCAAGCCACGCATGGACCGCGACCTGCTGCAGCGGTACGGCAAGGGCCTGATCGCCACCACGGGCTGCCCCTCCGGCGAGGTGCAGACCCTGCTCCGGCTCGGGAAGTACGACGAGGCCGTCGCCAGCGCCGCGGAGTTCCGCGACCTGTTCGGGGCCGGCAACTACTACCTCGAGCTGATGGACCACGGGCTCGGCATCGAGCGCGACATCCGGGCCGACCTGCTCAAGCTCGGCAAGGCCCTCGACCTCCCGTTGGTCGCCACCAACGACCTGCACTACACCCGGCCGGAGGACGCCGAGGGTCATGCCGCCCTGCTGTGCGTGCAGTCCGGCTCGACGCTGGCCGACCCCAACCGGCTCAAGTTCGACGCCGACGACTTCTACCTCAAGACCGCGGCCGAGATGCGTGACGTGTGGCGCGACTTCCCCGAGGCCTGCGACAACACCCTGCTGATCGCGGAGCGCTGCAACGTCGAGTTCGCCGAGGGCCGCAACCTGATGCCGCGCTTCCCGGTGCCCGACGGCGAGACCGAGGAGACCTGGTTCGTCAGCGAGGTCGAGGCCGGGCTCGCCCGCCGCTACCCTGCGGGGATCACACCAGCGGTGCGCGAGCGCGCCGACACCGAGATCGCCACGATCTTGCAGATGGGCTTCCCGGGCTACTTCCTGGTGGTGTCCGACTTCATCAACTGGGCCAAGCGGCAGGGCATCCGGGTCGGGCCCGGTCGCGGATCGGCCACCGGCGCGATCGTCGCGTACGCGCTGGGCATCACCGACCTCGACCCCCTCGTACACGGGCTGCTGTTCGAGCGGTTCCTCAACCCCGAGCGGGTGTCGATGCCGGACATCGACATCGACTTCGACGAGCGCCGCCGGGGCGAGGTGATCCGATACTGCACGGAGAAGTACGGCGACGAGCGGGTCGCGCAGATCGTCACCTACGGCACCATCAAGGCGAAGCAGGCGGTCAAGGACTCGTCGCGCGTCCTCGGGTTCCCGTTCGCGATGGGTGACCGCGTCACCAAGGCGATGCCGCCGGCGGTGATGGGCAAGGACGTCCCGCTGTCCGGCATCTTCGACCCCGAGCACAAGAGGTACGCCGAGGCCAGCGAGTTCCGCCAGCTGTACGACAGTGACGTCGACGTACGCCGGGTCGTCGACACCGCCACCAAGCTGGAGAACCTCAAACGTCAGTGGGGCGTGCACGCGGCCGGCGTCATCATGTCGAGCGAGCCGCTGATCGACGTGATCCCGATCATGCGCCGTGAGCAGGACGGCGCGATCATCACGCAGTTCGACTACCCGTCGTGCGAGACGCTCGGCCTGCTCAAGATGGACTTCCTCGGCCTGCGCAACCTGACCGTGATCGACGACTCGTTGCTCAATGTCCGGTCCAACCGTGGCATCGATATCGATCTCGAGGGCCTCGGGCTCGACGACGCGGCCACCTACGAGCTGCTGGCCCGGGGTGAGACGCTCGGTGTCTTCCAGCTCGACGGCGGCCCTATGCGCCAGCTGCTCCGGCAGATGCGTCCCGACAGCTTCGAGGACATCGCGGCCGTGCTTGCGCTGTACCGGCCCGGGCCGATGGGCGCCAACAGCCATACCAACTACGCCCTGCGCAAGAACGGCAAGCAGGAGATCACGCCGATCCACCGCGAGCTCGAGGAGCCGTTGAAGGAGATCCTGGCGCCGACCTACGGCCTGATCGTCTACCAGGAGCAGGTGATGGAGATCCCGCAGAAGCTCGCGGGCTACTCCCTCGGCAAGGCCGACCTGCTGCGTCGGGCGATGGGCAAGAAGAAGCGGGAGGTGCTCGACGCGGAGTTCGAGGGCTTCCGCGACGGCATGCTCGCCAACGGCTACTCCAAGCACGCCATCCAGACCCTCTGGGACATCCTTGTCCCGTTCTCCGACTACGCCTTCAACAAGTCCCACACCGCGGGCTACGGCCTGGTGTCGTACTGGACGGCGTTCCTCAAGGCCAACTACCCGGCGGAGTACATGGCGGCGCTGTTGACCAGCGTCCGGGACTCCAAGGACAAGATGGCGATCTACCTCAACGAGTGCCGGCGGATGGGCATCAAGGTGCTCCCGCCGGACGTCAACGAGTCCGACGCGAACTTCACCCCGGTCGGCACCGATGTGCGCTTCGGCATGACCGCCGTACGCAACGTCGGACGCAACGTCGTCGAGGCGATCGTCGGGTCCCGCGAGGAGAAGGGCCGGTTCACCGACTTCGACGACTTCATGAGCAAGGTCCCGCCGCTGGCGTGCAACAAGCGGGTGATCGACTCGCTGATCAAGGCCGGGGCGTTCGACTCCCTCGGGCACCGCCGGCGGGCGCTGGTCGCGATCCACGAGGACGCGGTCGACCAGTACATCGACCTCAAGCGCAATGAGGCGATCGGCCAGGACTCACTGTTTGGCGGGCTCGACGACGCCGTCGGCGCGGGGCTGGGCATCTCGGTGCAGATCCCCGACATCGACGACTGGGACAAACAGACGCTGCTCGGTCACGAGCGCGAGATGCTCGGCCTCTACGTCTCCGACCATCCGCTGTACGGCCTCGAACACGTGCTGGCCAGCGCCACCGACTGCACCGTCGGCCAGCTGCTGCTCGACGAGGACCGGGCCGAGGGCAGCGTCGTGTCCATCGGCGGGCTGGTGACGTCGGTGCAGCGCAAGCTGACCCGGCGCGGCGACGCGTGGGCGGTCATCCACCTCGAGGACCTCGAGGGCGGCGTCGACGTGATGTTGTTCCCGTCCACCTATCAGCTGGCGTCCACGCTGCTGGTCGACGACGCGATCCTGCTGGTCAAGGGTCGGCTGAAGCGTCGCGACGACACCCCCGAGCTGCACGCCACCGAGGTCACGGTGCCCGACCTGAGCGACGGCCCAGCCGGACCGGTGGTCATCTCGCTGCCGACCACCCGGTGCACGCCGCCGGTCGTGGAGCAGCTCAAGGAGGTGCTCGGCACCCATCCCGGTGTCACCGAGGTGCACCTGCGCCTGCTGTCCCAGACCAACACCAAGGTGATGCGGCTCGACGACCGGCTCCGGGTCACGCCGACGCCGGCGCTGATGGCCGACCTGAAGGCCCTGCTCGGCCCGGGCTGTCTCGCCAGTCGCTAGCCGGCGAACCGCGCGCTCGCGCCGTACTGCCGGTCGAGCGGGCCAACCAAGCAACTGAGAGTTACCGACGTCAGGAGGTCGGTAGGTCTCCGTTGCTTGCTCCTGCTGTGCCGCTGGTGGTGACTGGGGAAAGAAGTGCACCGCAGAGCGTGTGAACGTTTCCCCAGTTACCCGTCGCGAGGATGAACGCGCCTGTCGCTGACCTGCCCGACCCCCTCCGGCGAGCTGTCCGCAGCGTCGTGCCGGAGCAGGTCGGGGAGGACGATGAGCGTCGCGATGGCGGCGACCACCACGCCGGCCGTCACGATCGGCGCGATCGCGAACAGCCAGACCAGGACGGCGGCCGTACCCAGCGAGAGCACGCCGTAGAGCGACTTACGCACGACACCCCACGCAGGGCCACGCCGCGCGACACACGGCGCAGAGGCCGTCAGCGCTGGACGTGAGAACGGGACGCCCGGTGGTGAGCAGGACCGGCGACGGGTCGTCAGATGCCGGCATCGCCGGTCCTGCCAGCTGGGAGAGAAGGGCAATTCGCCGGCCGACCGGTCGCAACGAGTTGGCGTTTTCCAGCGCTCGACGTGGATCAGCCACTCGACGAGGGCCTGACATGGACTTCCTAGACACGCCGTTAGTGCATCCAACATCGGCGAGACACAGAACCACCCTCGATGGACTCCTGAAGACGTTCCGAGGGGTGCTAACGTCCCTTTGTGTCCCGATGGTGTCCGCCATCACGGAAGGCCAATGATGTCGAACGAACGCCTGCGCGGAGCCATCAGTTCTTCCGGCCTCACGTACGCCAGTGCAGCAGAGGCGCTAGAGGTCGATCCGAAGACCGTCGAACGGTGGATTAGTAAGAGCCGTACGCCCCATCGAAGACACCGCAAGGAAGTGGCGGAGCTGCTGGGGAAGGACGAAACCTATTTGTGGCCCGTAGTCGCAGATGATCCCCGCACGGCGTCGGCGAGTCGCGCGGAGTTGGTTGAGTTCTTCCCCACTCGATCAGCGGTGCCGACGGATATTTGGGCGAGCGTTATCGACCGGAGCAAGGATTCCTTCGACCTTCTCGCCTACGCGGCTCTGTTCCTCCCTGAACACCTCGAACTCGTCCCTCGACTTGTGCGAAAAGCAAAGGGTGGTGTTCGCGTGCGTGTTCTCCTCGGCGATCCCGAAGGTCAGGCTGTATCCCTGCGCGGGCGGGAGGAAGGGCTCGGTGATGGCATGGCCAGCCGTGTCCGCCTGAGCCTCAAGTACTTCGACGAGGCAGCAACTGTGTCCGGCCTTGAAGTTCGGCTCCACGACACAGCGCTCTATGCATCAATCGTTCGTGGTGACGATATGGCGCTGATCAACGCCCACGTTTACGGCGCACCAGCTGCACAGTCGCCCGTCCTCCACCTTCAACGAGTACCCGGCGGCCGAGTTTTCGACCACTACTTGGCCAGCTTTGAACGAGTTTGGTCGAGTGCCCGGCCGACTGGCGGGACGTACTCGGCCCGTGCTGGGTCGCCGGCATGACCCGAGTGGACTATTACGACGATCCTGAGGCGCCAGTGCCCAACAGCATCGTTCCTTCCGCTTCTGTGCTCGTCGTTGAGGCAGATCAGGTCTTGCTGATTCACAAAGTCGACAACAATCGCTGGGCCCTCCCGGGCGGCGGCGTCGATGTCGGCGAAGCAGCTGAGGCAGCCGCCGTACGTGAAACGCTCGAGGAGACGGGTCTGAAGATCGAAGTCGTCGGCCTCATCGGCATCTATACGCATCCTCGGCACGTCATGCGCTACGACGATGGCGAGGTGCGTCAACAGTTCAGCCTATGCTTCCGAGCGATGGCCGTGGGGGGCTCACCCCGTACCCAGCCTTCGGAGACGAAGGAGGTCCGCTGGGTCTCATTCGATCAACTACCGTCGCTCGACATCCACCCGTCGATGCGGCTCCGAATCGAGCACGGGCTCGCCTGGGGGCCGGGCGATCCCGCCCATATTGCATAGGCGATTGTCAGGCGCCGCTCGACCTTCAGAATGTGAGCATCCAGGAAGGGTCGAGCGCGGACAATCGCGCGATGCACCTCGGTGGTTGGGTCGTAGCGCCTGAGGATCTCGTCGATTCGGTCGGCATAGGCGAGCCGTTGCCCCTGCGGTCCGGTCGTCATGTCGGCGTACACGAGAGCATCCATGACCGGCCCCTCTTCGAGTGGGTAGCAAGCGAGTTCGTCAGCCAGACCACGCAGGTGCGCCTCAAAACGCGCTGCCGAATGATGGGCGACTAGTGCCACAAGCCGGGGTGGGTAGCCGTGTCGCTCGAGGTGACGGGCTCCGTCGATGGAGTGGCTGCCGGTCTCCAAGAGCCCTGGAGCGTAGCCGATGTCGTGCAGCAAAGCTGCGCACATCAGGAGGTCCCGATCCGCGGAGGGAACTGTGTCGGCGATCTCGCTGGCGCGAGCGGCCACCGCCTGGACGTGCGCCCAACGATCGGTCAGCGGAGCCAACAGGCTCTGGGCCAGGCCAGCCGCTGTGGAAGGACTCGACATAGCGGACCAACCGTACGGCAGGTCGTGTCACGCGTTCGATCAGGACAATTGCAATTCCCTCAATGCATGTGGACTTGCTTGCCGCGTCCACAGACGCGTCTCCCACGGCGCTGCGGCTGATTCGGCGTTGAACCGTGCGGGCACGATGGACGGCATGGACGCAGCAGACCGGCCGGCCTGGGCCGTCCGGATGACCAAGGAACGCGAAGCGCGGGCCTGGTCAAAGTCTCAGGCTGTCGCCAACCTCCGCATGACGTACGCCGGGCTGAACGGCGACAAGGAGGGCGGCAGTCAGGAGAGCCTGCTGCGACAGTGGAAGGACTGGGAGGCGGGGCGCGTACGACCGCGGCACTGGGCGCGTTACATCGCCGCGACGTTCGGCACCGTCGAGGACGACCTCTTTCCCCCTGACGGCCGAGCGGATACCCACCTCATCACGGCCACCGGCATGGACACCGCCGAGCTGATCGCACGGCTTCGCCGGTCGAGTGTCGACGACGCCACCTTGCACGCCGTCCAGGTGACCACCGACCGGCTCTGCACCGACTACCGGCTTCGGTCGGCGCACGACCTCCGAGTCGAAGGGCACGAGTGGCTGCGCCGGATCACCCGGTTGCTCGACGAGCGGATGACGTACAAGCAGCACGGCGAGGTGCTGTCACTCGCGGGACTGCTGGCGCTCCTGGTCGGGTGCGTCGAGTACGACGCCGGTGACCGAGTCGCCGCCGAGACGACCCAACAGTTCGCGTTGAGCCTCGGTGCGGAGATCGACAACCGCGAGGTGATGGGCTGGGCATACGAGATGGCCGCGTGGTTCGCGCTCACCTCCGGCGACTACCACCGAGTCGTCGCGGCGAGCGAGCACGGCATATCCGTGGCCGGCAAGCGAGGGGTCAGCGTGCAGCTCGCCGCACAGACCGCCAAGGCGTGGGCTCGGCTTAAGAACCGGCGCCAGGTCGAGGTGGCTCTCGACCACGGACGTTCCCTGCTTGAGTCCCTGCCCCGTACCGACAACCCCGACCACCATTTCCAGATCGACCCGGCCAAGTGGCATTTCTACGCGATGGACGCCTACCGAAACGTCGGCGAGGACGCCCTGGCGCGCATGTATGCCGAGGAAGTCCTGGGCTTGGGCAGGTCCGCGAACGGCGAACAACGGAGCCCGATGCGCAACGCCGAAGCCCACGTGACGATGGGTGTGGTCGCGGCCCGTGCTGGGGACGTCGATGCGGCCATCGAGCATGGTCGGACCGCACTCCTGGGCCCACGGAGGTCGCTGCCCTCGTTGCTGATGGTGAGCAGGGAGCTTGCCGCCGAGGTGGCTGAAGTGACCGGCAAGAAGGACCCGCGGGCCCGCGACTACGTCGAAGAACTGCGCGCAGCCGTGGTCGCGAGTCCTAGCGACCGGCGACGATCCACCGGGCCTGCGGCCGATGACGCCACCGGCCGGACGGAGCCAGCTCGAGGAACTCCTGACGTCGCGCCTGCATGAACGTGTCCCCGCGAGCGTTGGCCATGGCACGGAGCGGTCCGCCGCTCGTCATCGCCGCCCAGAAGGTCTCCGCGTCGGGATGGTCCATCGGGAACGACGGAGGTTCGTCCCGCTCGATGGTGCCTCCGGCGGCGGTCACCGCGTCACCGATACGGCCCTCCCAGGAGTCGTCGGCCGGCGGCCGGTGGCCGGCGAGAACGCGGTCCAGCAATGCGAACGGTCCGTCCTCCTCGACCACGCTCGGCCAGTAGACCACCGAGAGACGACCACCTCGACGGAGCGCGGCGACCCACGCACCCAATGCGGCCACGGGATCGGGAAGCTGCTGGAGCCCGAACACGGAGACCACACCGGCGCACGCGCTCGACCACTGGGGATCGAGTGTCGCGGCGTCGCCTACGACCACTCGGACCGTCGGCCAACCGGTCGCGCGCTCGCGGGCCAGGCGCACCATGCCGGCGGAGAGGTCGATGCCGACGATCTCACGCTCGGGGTGGCCGGTTACTAGCCCTGGCAGCTCTGGGAAGGTGCCGCAGCACGGCACCAGGATCGGTCCCGACGGCAGCACCGACTCGGCGCTGGCCTGCACGGCGGTCTCCACCCACGGCGCGAAGCGCGGGACGAAGTACTGCTCGTACTCCTGAGCCGCCTCGTCCCAGGCGCGGGCCAGCAGGGTCCGTCGATCGGGGTCATCACTCGTCATGTCCTCGACCCTCCGTCACCCGACCGCGCGATCGGCGCGTACGTGGCGGCGGTGAGCCGGGTCAGGTCGGCGGGCGACAGCTCCACGTCGAACCCCCGCCGACCGCCGGACACGAGCATGGTCACGTGCCGCTGCGCCGACGCGTCGAGTACGGTCGGCAGCCGCCGGCGCTGCCCGAGCGGGCTGATGCCGCCCCGCACGTACCCGGTGACCCGCTCTGCGACCGCCGGGTCTGCCATCGCGACCTTCTTGGTGCCCAGTGCCGCCGCGACCGCCTTCAGGTCGAGTGACCGGTCCACCGGCACGATGCCGACGGCGAGGGAACCGTCGTCGAGAGTCACCAGCAGCGTCTTGAAGACCCGCTCCGGCTCGACACCGAGCGCGGTTGCGGCCTCGAGGCCATAGGACGCGGCGGCGGGGTCGTGCTCGTACATGTGCGCGGTGTAGTCGACGCCGGCTCGACTGAGCGCCGTGGTCGCCGGCGTACCCGGAGACGCCGCCTTGGATCGGCTCATCGCGTCACCCTCACCTAGGATTCCTCCTCGTGCAAGCACATCCCGAGCAGCCGCCGTCGACGTACCCGGCGACGGAGCCACCGATCAGCTGGCCGGACGCGGTCCGCACGTTGGCGACCACGGTCGCGGTGTTCGCCGTGGTGGGGCTGGCGGCCGGCGTGGTGTGGTGGCTCCTGACCGACCCGCCGACCTACGAGGTCGTGGCCGACCCGCAGGGTCCCGCAGGGTCGACCTCGGTGGTTCAGGGGGAGGAGGGCCTCGGCGAGGCCTTCGGCGTCGAGGTGGTGTTCTTCGCCGGTGCCCTCGTGGGGGGTCTCGTCGGCGGGCTGGCCTGCGCGGCGCTGTTCCGTACCCGCGGACTGGTTACCTTGCTCTCGGTCATGGCCGGCGGCGCGGTCGCCTGCTTCGTCGCGCTGCGGACCGGGCGGTGGCTCGGTCCGGCCGACCTGATGGACCAGTCGACGAACGCCTCCGTCGGCGATGTCCTGACGTCCCCGCTGGGCGTTGAGGCGACCGGTTTTTACCTGGTGTGGCCGATTGCCGCGGTGGCGGGGCTGATGGTGATCGTATCGATGCTGACTCCTGTGCCAGATCAGTCCACGAGTGGCCCCACGGTGGGTTAGATTCGTCGCAAAACCGTTCTTTGTCGCGTCAATGGGGGAGCACCCGATGTCGAGCACCACACCTCCTGGCTCAGGCCCTGCACCGGGCGACGCCGGAGGCCAGCAACCGCCGCAGGACTACGTGCAGCAGGGGTACGAGCCGGCGCAGCCGAAACGTCGAGGTCTGGTCATCGGCGTGGTCGCCGGCGTCGTCGCGGCCGTGGGACTGCCGCTCGGCGCTTTCGCCGTCTACAACGCACTGTCCGGCGGCGGCACGCAGCCGCACGACGCGCTGCCGTCCGACGTGCTCGCCTATGCACGCATCGACGTCGACCCGTCGGCGAGCCAGAAGCTCGAAGCGCTGCGCTTCCTGGACAAGTTCCCCGCCTTCGAGGACGCGACCGGGATCGACGACCCGCGCGACGACGTGCGCGAGGCCATGTTCGACGCGGTCAAGGAGACCAGCGGCTGCGACCTCGACTTCAATGACGACGTCGACCCGTGGCTCGGTGAGCGGCTCGGTGTCGGCGTCTTCCCCCCGACCGACGGCGCGCAACAGCCCGGCGTAGCCGTTGCCATCCAGGTCAAGGACGAGGACGCGGCGAAGAAGGGCATCAAGGACCTGATCGCCTGCGGCGACAAGGCCGACGAGCCCGCCGCCAAGGACGCCGGTTGGGCGTACTTCAACGAGTACCTCATCGTCGCCGAGACGCAGGCGCTGGCCGACGGTTACGCGAAGACGGCGGAGAAGCAGCCGTTGGCCGACGACACGACGTTCAAGGCCGACATGGACCAGCTCGGCGAGCAGGGTGTGGCGTCGGTCTGGTTCGACGGGCAGGGCCTGATGGACGCGTTCGGCGACCTCGCCGGGATGGGGGCGCTGGACCCGTCGATGGCGGCCGACGGCGCCAAGATGACCGAGCAGCTCGAGAAGGCCGTGCAGCAGTCCTACCGCAGCGGGGCGGTGGCGTTCCGCTTCGACGAGGACTACGCCGAGGTCGCCGCCGTCGTCAACGGTGACGGCTACCAGGTGCTGGAGGACGCCGGCACGGCAGCCGTCGACCTGCCGGACAGCACGGCCCTCGCTTTCGCCATCGCCGACGGCGACCGCCATGTCGACAGGCAGTGGGACAACCTCCTCGAGATGGTCGGCAACGGCCAGGACCCGGAAGCGTTGCTGGAGCAGGTCGAGGCACAGACCGGCCTGACGCTGCCCGACGACCTCAAGACGCTGCTCGGCCAGAACTTCGCGCTCGGTCTCGACGCCGAGGGTCTGACCGACCTGATGCAGAGCGGCGACCCGAAGGCGCTGCGGCTCGGTGCTCGGGTCCAGACCGACGCGGACGACTTCGCCGCCCTCGTCGAGACGGTCCAGACGTTGGCGACGAAGGGCGGTGTGCCGCTCGAACTGTCCCAGGAGGAGATCGACGGCGGCGTCGTCGTCGCCAGCAACAGCGACTACGCCAAGACGCTCGCCGAGGGCGGCGACCTGGGTGGCACCGACAAGTTCACCCGGGCGGTGAAGGACGCCGACAAGGCGCAGACGGTGATGTACGTCGACTTCGACGCCCTCGATCCGGTGCTGGAGCAGTCGATGGGAGGGGCCGGCGGACCGGCCCTCGAGAACCTCAAGCCGCTGGAGGCGTTCGGTGTCTCGGGCACCATCAAGGACGGGAGCGCCGAGACCACCCTCCGCCTCACCGTGAAGTAACCGACCCGCGCCGGTAGCCGACCGGCGTCCCGCCATTTGTCACGCAACTGGTGGTGGCGGCTGGCGCCGTCGCTCGTGGAGGTGAAAACCTGGCGTCCGGTCAGGTGGACCCGTCTGCATTCTGCGGACACGAGTTGGCAGACGACGACCCGGGCCGATCTCGGCGTGCCTGGGTGACTTCACCCCTCGAACCGTCACTTTCGGGCCTGATTCCGGGCTCAGAATGTCGGTTCGGCGGGTGAGGTTGTGGCTGGCCGGCACGGGCAGCAGGAGAGCTCCATTTTCGAATGAACCGTGGGAAGTGGTCGCTCCCCTCGGGTAATTCGCCCAGGGAAGCGGCCACTTGCCACGCATAGGTGGCAAACGGTGGGCGGTACCGGGCGGCCAGAGTCAGTTCGGTGACCAGCTGGTGCGCGACACCTCGGTGGCCGGCAGCGACGGCACGGCTCTCATCGCCTGCATCTCCTGCCGGAGCAGCCCGCCGAGGAGCCGCAGCCGGCTGGCCGCGTCCTCGACCTCGAGCAGGTTCTGCCGTTCCTGCAGGGTGAGCAGGCAGGTGGCAGCGAGGCTGTACGAGAGTGCCGACGGCTCGACCGGCAAGGTGCCGGTCAGCACGTCGTCGCCGCGTAGAGCGCTGAGCTCGGCACGGTACTTCGCGAACGTCGCGTGCGCTATGCGCGCTGCCTTCTCGGCGTCGTCGCCGGCCGGCTCGTCGAGCCAGGCAACCTCGCCGACGAGGTACTCGCCCGACGGGTCGAGCGCGTCCACCCTGAGCCGCCGGCCGCCGATCACCTCGATGTCGTAGCGACCGTCCTCGAGCGGGTCGACCGACACCAGCCGGGCCTCGCAGCCGACCCGCTGCACCGACTGCACGCCGCGGGTGCCGACCTCGTACCCCTCCCGAATCGCCACAATGCCGAACGCCCGCTCGCCGTCGCCGTCGGCCTCGAGCAGGGTCGAGATCAGTGAGCGGTAGCGGTCCTCGAAGATGTGGAGCGGCATGGAGACGCCGGGGAACAATACCGCTCCGAG
The DNA here is from genome assembly GCA_050699035.1 of Nocardioidaceae bacterium. Classification (GTDB taxonomy): domain Bacteria; phylum Actinomycetota; class Actinomycetes; order Propionibacteriales; family Nocardioidaceae; genus WHTB01. Next base: position 25,762 of record JBOHDE010000013.1, read on the forward strand.
CGGGAAGATCGGCAGTCCTGGGGCCACGCTGGTCACGCTACCGCCCGCCTGCTCAGCCCTCGACACCTTGCGGGTCGCGGCCGCCCGCCCGCCTACGATGGGGGCGTGATCCGCCGTATCGATCTGCGCGACAGGGCCGCCACGGGAGCCGACCCGGGGCGTCGTTCGGCGTACCGCGGCCTCGTCCCGCGGGCCCCTTTCGACGTCGAGGCCGCGCTGCAGACGGTGCGCCCGATCTGCGACGACGTGCGGGACACCGGGGCCGACGCGCTGCGCCGGTACGCCCGCGAGCTCGACCGGGTCGAGATCACCGACATCCGGGTCCCGGCGTCCGCCCTCGAGGAATCGCTCGCCGCGCTCGACCCGGACGTGCGTGCGGGGCTGGCGGAGTCCGTCGCCCGGCTGCGCCGCACCGCGGTCGAGGAGCGAGGCCGCGACGTCGTCACCGAGGTCGTGCCCGGCGGAGTGGTCAGCCAGCGGCAGGTCCCCGTCGACCGCGTCGGCCTGTACGTACCGGGTGGGCTCGCCCCCTTGGTGTCCAGCGTGGTGATGAACGTCGTGCCCGCGCAGGTCGCCGGCGTCGGCTCGATCGCGTTGGCGAGCCCGCCGCAGCGGGAGTACGGCGGGCTGCCGCATCCCACGATCCTGGCCGCTTGTGCGCTGCTCGGAGTCGACGAGGTGTACGCCGCCGGCGGGGCCCAGGCGATCGCCGCCTTCGCGTACGGCTTCACCGAGGACGCGGGGGAGTGTGCACCGGTCGACCTCGTCACCGGGCCCGGCAACATCTACGTCGTCGCCGCGAAGCGTCTGCTCAAGGGCCTGGTCGGCATCGATGCCGAGGCCGGGCCGACCGAGATCGCGGTGCTCGCCGACGACAGCGCCGACCCCTCGCACGTCGCCGCCGACCTGATCAGCCAGGCCGAGCACGACCCGCTGGCCGCCAGCGTGCTGGTGACGCCGAGTGAGGCACTGGCCGAGCAGGTCGAGACCGAGCTGGCGATCCAGGTCGCCGCCACCAAGCACGTCGAGCGGATCACCACGGCCCTCAACGGGCAGCAGTCGGCCGTCGTCGTGGTCCGCGACCTCGAGCAGGGACAGCAGGTCGTCGACGCGTACGCCGCGGAGCACCTGTCGATCCAGACCGTCGACGCCCGCGACCGCGCCGGCCGGGTCCGCAACGCCGGTGCGGTCTTCGTCGGTCCGTTCGCGCCGGTGTCCCTCGGCGACTACTGCGCCGGTTCCAACCACGTGCTGCCGACGGCCGGGTGCGCGTGTCACTCGTCCGGTCTGTCGGTGCGGTCGTTCCTCAAGACCGTCCACGTCGTCGACTACTCCGAGCAGGCCCTGCGCGACGTCGCCGGCCACGTGATGACGCTGGCGGCCGCCGAGGACCTGCCCGCCCACGGCGCGGCGGTGCGGGCCCGCACTGGAGATATCTGACGTGCGCGACCAGGTGATCGGCGACCTGCCGCTGCGTGACGCGCTGCGCGGCAGGACGCCGTACGGCGCACCCCAGCTTGATGTGCCGGTGCGCCTCAACGTCAACGAAAACCCTTACGGGCCTAGCAAAATCGTGGTCGACGACATCGTCTCGTCGGTCGCCAAGGTGGCGGCCTGCCTGAACCGCTATCCCGACCGGGAGGTGACCGAGCTGCGCGTCGCGCTGGCCCGCTACCTCGGCCACGGGTTGCGCGACGACCAGGTCTGGGCGGCGAACGGCTCCAACGAGGTGATGCAGCAGATCCTGCAGGCGTTCGGCGGCCACGGCCGGGTCGCGATGTCGTTCGCGCCGACGTACTCGATGTATCCGGAGTACGCCCGCGACACCGAGACCACCTGGGTCACCGGCGACCGCCGCGACGACTTCACCATCGACCCCGACGTCGCCGCGACCCAGGTCAAGGAGCACCAGCCGAGCGTCGTACTCCTCGCCTCGCCCAACAACCCGACCGGCACCGCACTGCCGCTCGACGTGGTGAGTGCGATCTGCGCGGCCGCCCCCGGTGTCGTGGTGGTCGACGAGGCGTACGGCGAGTTCCGACGTTCGGGTACGCCGAGCGCGTTGTCGCTGCTGCCGGAGCAACCACGGCTGCTCGTCACCCGGACGATGTCGAAGGCGTTCGCGCTGGCCGGGGCAAGGCTCGGGTACGTCGCCGCGGACGCCGCGGTCGTCGACGCGTTGCGGGTCGTGCGGCTGCCGTACCACCTGTCCGCGGTGACCCAGGCGGTTGCGCTGGCCGCCCTGCGGCATGCCGCGGAGCTGCTCGCCCGGGTGGACGAGCTGCGGGCCGAGCGTGACCGCACGGTCGAGTGGCTGCGAGCACAGGGCTTCGAGGCCGTCGACTCCGACGCCAACTTCGTGCTGTTCGGCCGGTTCGCCGACCGGCACGCGGTATGGCAGGGTCTGCTCGACCACGGTGTGCTGATCCGTGAGGTCGGGCCGGACGGCTGGCTTCGGGTGTCGATCGGCACGGCTGACGAGATGACCGCGTTCCGCGACGCGCTGACGCAGCTGGAGGTGTCACCACGATGAGCAGGACCGCACGCATCGAGCGGGAGACCAAGGAGTCGAAGATCCTGGTCGAGCTCGACCTCGACGGCACCGGCCGTTCCGAGATCTCGACCGGCGTCGGCTTCTACGACCACATGCTCGGCTCGCTGGCCAAGCACGCCCTGTTCGACCTGACCGTCCAGGCCGAGGGAGACGTCCACGTCGACGCCCACCACACCGTCGAGGACACCGCCATCGTGATCGGTCAGGCGCTGCGCGAGGCCCTCGGCGACAAGCGGGGGATCACCCGGTTCGGCGACTCGCTGGTGCCGCTCGACGAGGCGCTGGTGCAGTGTGCGGTCGACGTGTCCGGCCGCCCGTACTGCTCGCACACCGGTGAGTCCGAGGGCCAGGTGTACGCCGTGATCGGTGGCAGCTACGTCGGCTCGCTGACGCAGCACGTGTTCGAGACGCTGGCGCACACGGCCGCCATCGGACTGCACGTGCGGGTGCTGTCCGGCCGCGACCCGCACCACGTCGTCGAGGCGCAGTTCAAGGCGGTGGCCCGCGCGCTGCGCACCGCCGTCGCCCTCGACGCACGGGAGACCGACGTGCCGAGCACCAAGGGCACGCTCTGATGGGCCCGCGGTGACGCTGGTCCTGATGGCCCTGGCCGGGCTGTTGGTCGGCGGTGCGATCGCGACGTTTCGCCAGCGGCGGTGGCTCGCGGCCATGCTGCTGCTGGTCGCGATCGCGCTGGTGTGGGGTGCGTACGCCGTGATGCCGGCCCCCTCGTGACCCGGCACGCGAAGGTCGTCGTGCTCGACTACGGGTCGGGCAACCTGAGGTCGGCCGAGCGGGCCCTGGCCCGTACGGGTGCGGACGTCTGTGTCAGCGCCGACTACCGGGCCGCGCTCGACGCCGACGGGCTCGTGGTGCCGGGCGTCGGCGCGTTCGAGGCGTGCATGAACGGCCTGCGGTCGGTCAAGGGTGACGAGCTGATCGGCCGCCGGCTGGCCGGGAACCGCCCCGTGCTCGGCATCTGCGTGGGCATGCAGATCCTGTTCGCGACCGGACGGGAGCACGGCGTCGAGACCGAGGGCTGCGGGGAGTGGCCCGGCACCGTCGACCGGATCCGGGCCGACGTGCTCCCGCACATGGGATGGAACACCGTCGACACCGGCCCGGGATCGACGCTCTTCGCCGGCTTGACCGAGCAACGGTTCTACTTCGTCCACTCGTACGCCGCCCGGTCCTGGGACCTCGAAGTGCAGCAGCCGTTCCGTGAGCCGACGGTGTCGTGGACGTCGTACGGCGGCGATCGTTTCGTCAGCGCGGTCGAGAACGGCCCGCTGACGGCGACCCAGTTCCACCCCGAGAAGTCGGGCGACGCCGGCGCGCAGCTGCTGCGCAACTGGGTCGGCACTCTTTAGCCATGCAACCGGTGGCCGTGGCGCTGCGTCTGAGCTGCATGAGGCTCGTCGTCGCCGTGCTCACCGGCTGCCTGCTCGTGGTCGGCTGCGGTACGCCGGAGGCCGGATCGGGCGCGTCGAGCGCCGAGCCGAGCGCTGACCCGGTGGCGACGAAGGTCGTCGTGACGGCGAGCGGTGGGCTGCGAGGTGTGCGGGAGACGTACTCAGTGGTCGTCGCCGACCCGCCCGCTCAGCTCACCGCGGCGGAGGTCGACCAGGTCGTCGAGCTGGCCGGCGGGGACGTCGTCCGGGCGTACGCCGGCAACCACGTCGACCGGGGCGAGTGCTGTGACCTGATGCAGTACTCCACGACGGTCACCTACGCTGACGGCGACACGTTGCTGATCGTCACCAACGACCTGGACGACAGCCCACCGGAGTACGACGACCTGGTCGCGCTGGTCACCCGACCGCGCTGACAGCACTGATCCGTGCCGTGCAGGAGGGTTGCCGGAGCCTCTAGGGTCTAGGTCATGTCACGGCTCGAGCTGCTCCCCGCTGTCGACGTCGCCAACGGGCAGGCGGTGCGCCTGGTCCAGGGCGCGGCCGGCAGTGAGACGTCGTACGGCGAACCGCTGGCCGCCGCCCTCGCCTGGCAACGCGACGGAGCCGAGTGGATCCACCTGGTCGACCTCGACGCGGCATTCGGCCGTGGGTCGAACCGCGCGCTGCTCGCCGACCTGGTCGGCTGGCTCGACGTCAAGGTGGAGCTGTCGGGCGGCATCCGCGACGACGACTCGCTGAAGGCGGCGCTGGCTACCGGCTGCTCCCGCGTCAACCTCGGCACCGCCGCCCTCGAGGATCCCGAGTGGTGTGCTCGCGCGATCGGCGAGTACGGAGACAAGATCGCCGTCGGGCTCGATGTGCGCGGCACCACGCTGGCCGCCCGCGGCTGGACCGAGGACGGCGGCGACCTGTTCGACGTACTCGAGCGGCTCGAACGTGACGGCTGCGCCCGCTATGTGGTCACCGACGTCACCAAGGACGGGACGCTGGGCGGGCCGAACCTCGACCTGCTCCGCCGGGTCTGCGCGCAGACCGACCGGCCGGTGGTCGCGTCGGGCGGGGTGTCGAGTCTGGACGACATCCGAGCCATTGCCGGGCTGGTGCCGGCCGGCGTCGAGGGCGCGATCGTCGGGAAGGCCTTGTACGCCGGGGCGTTCACGCTGCCGCAGGCGCTCGACGTCGCCGGACGGCCGTGACCCTCGCGGTCCGCGTCATCCCGTGTCTCGACGTCGACGGCGGGCGGGTCGTGAAGGGCGTCAACTTCCTCGACCTGCGCGACGCGGGCGACCCGGTCGAGATGGCCGGGGTGTACGACGCGGAGGGTGCTGACGAGCTGACCTTCCTCGACATCTCGGCGTCGTCGCAGGGCCGCGCGACCACGTTGGAGGTCGTCCGGCGGACCGCCGAGCAGGTCTTCATCCCGCTCACGGTCGGTGGGGGAGTCCGCGCGGCCGACGACGTCGACACGCTGCTGCGGGCGGGGGCGGACAAGGTCGCGATCAACACTGGTGCGATCGAGCGGCCCGAGGTGATCGGCGAGATCGCCCGCCGGTTCGGTTCCCAGGTGCTGGTGCTGTCGGTCGACGCCCGACGGGCCGGCGGCGTGCCGTCCGGCTTCGAGGTGACGACGCACGGCGGCCGGCGAAGCGCCGGGCTGGACGCGGTCGAGTGGGCTCGTGCCGGCGCGGAGCACGGCGCCGGCGAGATCCTGCTCAACGCGATGGACGCCGACGGCACCCGCGACGGCTTCGACCTCGACCTGATCCGGGCCGTCCGCGAGGTCGTCGACGTACCCGTGATCGCCAGCGGTGGTGCCGGTCGGCGGGAGCACTTCGCGCCGGCGGTGGAGGCGGGCGCCGATGCGGTGCTGGCGGCCAGCGTCTTCCATTTCGGCGACCTGCGGATCGCCGACGTCAAGGCCGCGCTGGCCGCCGCCGGCCACCCCACCCGCTGACCCGACCCGCTGACCCGACCCACTGGCCCGACCCACTGGCCCGACCCACTGGCCCGACCCACTGGCCCGACCCACTGGCCCGACCCACTGGCCCGACCCGCCCGGCCCGATCCCATC
>JBOHDE010000014.1:0-31684 GCA_050699035.1 Nocardioidaceae bacterium
GGAGCGTCTCTCGACCACCACCGCGGTGATGATCAGTCGGGCCTTGGACATGGGCCGTCACCTCCGGCAGAGGTGTCAACTATGTCCCGAGACAGGTGTCAACTATCTCCTGAAACCAGACACTGCCGGGGGCGCTTTCTGCCGGGAGGCGCTTCAGCGTCGGGCGTATGCCGGTCCGGGGAGCAGGCGGTCGCGGAGCCAGTAGGGGATCTCTTCGTCGAAGATGGGCCAGCGCTTCAGTTCCCACGCGTACTGGTCCCGACTCGGTGGGGTGAACCACTCCGGTTCCTCGGCGGAGTAGCCGAAGTCCGGTCGCTCGACTTCGCTCCACTGTGGTGTGCCTTGGCTGACAACCTGATCGGGTAACTGCGCCTCGCAGTAGGTTGTGAAGATCACGGTGTCTGGGAACGGGACTCCGGCGCGCAGTCGCCTCAATTCGGGTGCACGTTCGAAACCGTTCAGCAAACGTCGGGTGCGCGGTGGTTCGGCGTCGGTCGCCTTTCCTTCGGTTTCCAGGATGATTTCCTCGTGGTCGCCGGCGACGTGCAGATTCACCCTGAATCGGTGGCAGCCACTGGGCAACAGGGGGAGGACGGCCGTGAGCACTCGCTCAGTCAGCAGGGAATACGCCTCGTCGACCAACGGACCCGTGGATTTCAGCATCTGCCGGTACCCGCGTTCCCTGGCCACGTCGCTGGGCGTAGCCCACCACGTGCCGTGGAGTGTGATGATGAACTTGAAGTAGAACTGCCGAAAGTCATATCCGCGCACGTACTTGACGGGTGAGGTCTTCTCAAGCCAAGCACCGAGGTCATTTCCCTCCCCGAACACTGCAGCGAGGGCACGCTGCAGAACACCACCCACGAACGCAATCACCACGGCCGCGACCAGGCACACCACAATCGTCAGCAGCACGGCGAAGAATCCGGGCATTCCCCAACCGTTGTGCAGGTAGCCGAATAGTCGTCCCGGTCCTTCTTCGAAAACCGCCTCGGCGATGTTGGCGAGATCGGTGGCGAAGCCGGCAACAGCGCCCGTGACGGCGATACCCAGCACCTTTCTGGGCACCTCGCCCACTCGCGACTTGGTCCGTTCACCGACGAACCCGGCCAGGTGCCGGCCGTAGACACGAGCTCCTGCGAGAACCCTCCCAGCCACCGCGATCACCGCCGGCACCGCATGAAATCCCGGATTGTCGAAGTTTTCGGTGACCAGTAAGGCCAGGGCGCCGGCGGCACCGGCCCGCACCAACCAGCTAGACACGATGATGATTCTCCCGGTCTGCGCACGCCGAACGGACCTGTCCCCGGCGAAGACCGGAACCGGCCGGGTCGCGGGAATCCCCACGAGCGACAGCAGGGTCGTCGACACGGCGGCGACCCACGACAAAACGGTCCGCGTCCCGGGGGATATCTCGACAAAGGCGGAGAAAACGGCCGGCACAATCACGCCTACTAGACCAACGAATAGCAACAGGAAGGACACACACCCGTTGAGCCTGAACCGGGTTAGTCGAGATAGCACGGAGACAACACTAAACCTGACCAAGATCTGGCTCTCCTGACTGCCGGCGGGCGTGCCCGTGTGCATTCTGCGGACACCTGTCGGCAGACGACCACCCGGACCGATCTGGGCTGCCTGGGTGACTTCACCCCTCGAACCGTCACTTTCGGCCCCGAATCCGGGCTCAGAATGTCGGTTCGGAGGGTGACGTGGTGGCCGGCGGGCATGTCCGGGACAGGCCCTGCACCGCCATAACCGACGAGTTTGCTGTCCACCGCGGCTGACGACAGCAAAGTCGTCGGTTACGACCGCCACCGCGCGGCCGGACCGGGCGGGACTGAGCGAGCGGGCGCGGCGAACCGCTGGCGAAAAACGCGCCCACACATCCAGCAGGAGCCCAAGATCTCCCCCTTGCCTAGAATTCGGTGGCGTGGCGGTTCGTTGGCAGGTGCGGAAGTGGTGCGCGTGCTCTGATCGGAGCCACGACCAGCGGGCACGCGCGTCGCGCCCACTCCTCGGCAGTCACCCGGCCGCGCGGCCGGGCCAGCTCGGTGGTCGCGGTGATCGGGCGTCACAGCCCTGCCACGACGGCGGCGTGCGATCTCGACCGTCGTGGAGACCGGCAGTCCACGCCGGGTGCGAGTTCGTGCGGATGCTGTACGAATCGTGCCGGGGGCGCTCACCTCCTCTTCCGACGCGCTCCCGCTCGCCCGACGACGGCGGAACGGTGATCTGCCTGACACTGCCGGTACCGGGTACTTTCTGCCGACTCGTACGACTAGCCTGGGGGCACCGAGAACCATGTGATGCACCCGGAAGAGGCGATCGAGGCAGTGGCCGAGTCACCCCAGCAGAACCCACCCTCACAGTTCGGCGCCAACGAGTGGCTCGTCGATGAGATGTACGAGCAGTACCGCCTGGATCCGAAGTCGGTCGACCAGGCCTGGTCGGACTTCTTCCAGACGTACACGCCGGACGGTGCCGAGGCACGAACCGCGGAGACCAAGCCCAGCCAGCCGGCGCCGAGCAAACCGGCACCGGTCCAAAGCAAGCCGGCACCGGTCCAAAGCAAGCCGGCTCCGGTCCAAAGCAAGCCGTCGGTCGCCGACCGCCCGGGCGGCCAGGGGGCCGAGTCCTCGGCCGCCTCCGGGTCACGACCGGCCACCGCCAAGCCCGTCCCGAAGGAGCCGCAGTCCGGCGCCGCCGCCGCGGCCACCGACGAGCCGGATCGCGTCGTGCTCCGCGGGGCGCCGGCCCGCACGGTCTCCAACATGGACATCAGCCTGACCATGCCGACCGCCACCAGCGTGCGGGCGGTCCCGGTCAAGCTGCTGATCGACAACCGGATCGTGGTCAACAACCACCTCGCCCGCGCGCGCGGCGGCAAGGTCTCGTTCACCCACCTGATCGGGTACGCCCTGGTGCAGGCGCTGAAGGAGATGCCGGAGATGAACGTCGGCTTCGACGTCGTCGACGGCAAGCCCACGATGATCAAGCCGAAGCACATCAACCTCGGGCTCGCGATCGACCTGCAGAAGCCGGACGGCACCCGCCAGCTGCTGGTCCCGTCCATCAAGGCCACCGAGTCGATGGACTTCGCCAGCTTCTGGACCGCGTACGAGGACGTCGTCCGGCGCACCCGCGACAACAAGCTCACGGTCGAGGACTTCCAAGGCACCACGGTCACGCTGACCAACCCCGGCACCATCGGCACCAACCACTCGGTGCCGCGGCTGATGAAGGGCCAGGGCGCGATCATCGGTGTCGGCGCGATGGAGTACCCCGCGGCGTACCAGGGTGCCGCCGAGGAGACGCTGGCCCGCGACGCCGTCAGCAAGGTGATGACGCTGACGTCGACGTACGACCACCGGGTCATCCAGGGCGCACAGTCCGGCGACTTCCTGCGCCGCCTCCACCTGCTGCTGCTCGGTGAGCAGGGTTTCTACGACGAGATCTTCCACGCGCTGCGCATCCCGTACCACCCGATCAAGTGGTCGTCCGACATCGCGACGACGCATGACGACGACATCACCAAGCAGGCGCGCATCCTCGAGCTGATCCACGCCTACCGCGTGCGCGGCCACATCATGGCCGACACCGACCCCCTCGAGTACAAGCAGCGCAACCACCCCGACCTCGAGATCGAGAACCACGGCCTGACCCTGTGGGACCTCGACCGCGAGTTCGCCACCGGCACGTTCGGCCTCGGCAGCCGGTTTATGAAGCTGCGACACATCCTCGGCATCCTGCGCGACTCGTACTGCCGCACGATCGGCATCGAGTACATGCACATCCAGGACCCCGAGCAGCGCCGCTGGATCCAGGAGCGGGTCGAGCGGCCGCACCAGAAGGTGCCCCGGGAGGAGCAGCTTCGCATCCTGCACAAGCTCAACCAGGCCGAGGCGTTCGAGACGTTCCTGCAGACCAAGTTCGTCGGCCAGAAGCGGTTCAGCCTCGAAGGCGGAGAGACCACGATCGCGCTGGTCGACGAGATCTGCGAGGAGGCCGCGGGTGCCGGCCTCGACGAGGTCTGCATCGGCATGGCCCACCGCGGTCGGCTCAACATGCTCGCCAACATCGTCGGCAAGAGCTACGGCCAGATCTTCCGTGAGTTCGAGGGCAATATCGACCCGCGTACGGTGCAGGGCTCCGGCGACGTGAAGTACCACCTCGGCGCCGAGGGCGAGTTCACCTCCGAGCACGGCGACACGATCAAGGTCTCGGTCGCGGCTAACCCGTCCCACCTCGAAGCCGTCGACCCGGTGCTCGAGGGCATCGCCCGGGCCAAGCAGGACCTGCTCAACAAGGGCCAGGAGTTCCCGGTCCTCCCGCTGCTCGTGCACGGCGACGCGGCCTTCGCCGGCCAGGGCGTCGTCGCGGAGACGCTGAACCTGTCGCAGCTGCGTGGCTACCGCACCGGCGGCACGATCCACGTCGTCGTCAACAACCAGGTCGGCTTCACCACGTCGCCGGCCGCCTCGCGCTCCTCGCTGTACTGCACCGATGTCGCCCGGATGGTCCAGGCGCCGATCTTCCACGTCAACGCCGACGACCCGGAGGCGTGCATCCGCGTCGCCGACCTGGCCTTCGCCTACCGGCAGGCGTTCAAGAAGGACGTCGTGATCGACCTGGTGTGCTACCGGCGCCGGGGCCACAACGAGGGCGACGACCCCTCGTACACGCAGCCCCTGATGTACGACCTGATCGAGCAGAAGCGTTCCGTCCGCAAGCTCTACACCGAAGCCCTGATCGGGCGCGGCGACATCTCCGTCGAGGAGGCCGAGTCGGCGCTGAAGGACTACCAGAGCCAGCTCGAGCGCGCGTTCGTCGAGGTGCGTGAGGCCACCAGCAACGGCGACGAGAAGTACGTCACGGTGCCTACCTACCCCGAAAAGAAGGGACACGCCGACACCCAGACCGCGGTTCCGTTCGAGGTGCTCAAACGGATCGCCGATGCGTACACCTCGGCGCCGGAAGGTTTCACGATCCACCCGAAGGTGCTCCCCCAGCTGCAGCGCCGGGCCGCCGCCATCACCGAGGGTCCGGTCGACTGGGGCACGGCCGAGATCGTGGCGTACGGCTCACTGCTGATGCAGGGCCGCCCAGTGCGGCTGTCGGGGCAGGACTCGCGGCGCGGCACGTTCGTGCAGCGGTTCGCGACGATCATCGACCGTAAGACGGCCGCCGAGTGGACTCCGCTGCAGCACCTCACCGACGACCAGGCGTCGTTCTTCATCTACGACTCGCTGTTGTCCGAGTACGCCGCGATGGGCTTCGAATACGGCTACTCGGTCGCCCGCCCCGAGGCACTGGTGCTATGGGAGGCGCAGTTCGGCGACTTCGTCAACGGCGCGCAGATCGTCATCGACGAGTTCATCTCCGCCGGCGAGGCCAAGTGGAACCAGCATTCGGGCGTCGTACTCCTGCTCCCCCACGGCTACGAGGGACAGGGGCCAGACCACTCCTCGGCCCGGATCGAGCGGTTCCTCGCCCTGGCCGCGGACGACGCGTTCACCGTGGCGCAGCCGTCCACGCCGGCCAGCAACTTCCACCTGCTCCGCCAGCACTCGCTCAGCGACAACCACCGGCCGATGATCGTCTTCACGCCGAAGTCGATGCTCCGCAACAAGTCCGCCGCGTCGCAGCCTGCCGACTTCACCGAGGGGACGTTCCGCCCGGTGATCGGCGACGACGTGGCCGACCCGGCCGCGGTCCAGCGGGTCCTGCTCTGCTCCGGCCGCATCACCTGGGACCTGCTGAACGAACGCAAGAAGGTGGAGGGCGACAACCCGCGCACCGCCATCTTGCGCATCGAGCAGCTCTACCCACGGCCGGTCGACGAGATCAAGGCCGAGCTGGCGAAGTACCCGAACGTGCGCGAGGTGCGCTGGGTGCAGGACGAGCCGGCCAACATGGGCCCGTGGCCGCACATGGCCTTGCACCTCACCTCCGAGCTCGAGGTGCCGTTCTTCCGGGTCTCGCGACCTGAGTCGGCGGCTCCGTCGGTCGGCTCGGGTGCACGGCACCTCGAAGAGGCCAAGACCCTGCTCCAGCAGGCGTTCAGCTAGAACGGGGCAGGGGTGTACTTCACCGACCGCGGCATCGAGGAGCTGACCAGCCGGCGGGGCGACGAGGAGGTCACGCTCGCCTGGGTGGCCGACCAGCTCCAGGAGTTCTGCGACCTCAACCCGGAGTTCGAGGTGCCGGTCGAGCGGTTCGCCACCTGGCTGGCCCGACACGACGACGAGGACGAATAGCCCCAGCTATTCCCGCCGAGGTTGCGCGTATGTCGGGACCTTCCCGCCGACGTTGCGCGTATGCACCGTGGACGAGGCGTAACCGTCCGTTCCACGTGCAGCCCGAGCCTTGCAAGGCGCGGGGTGTACGAACATCAGGTGGGTCGGCGGCGTCCGATCGAGCCGATCGCGACGCCATCTCTTCGCCGACCCGAGGCAACTGAGAGTTACCGACGCTCTGGCGTGTGTAGATCTCAGTTACCCCGCGACCGGCGCCGCGGACGGGCTGGGGAAACTTTCACACGCCAGAGAGTAGGAAAGGTTCCCCAGCACCCCGATCAGATCGACCCGCTTGCCAGTGCCAGCCCCGCCTCACTCACCAGCGCCCCGAGCCTTGCAGGGCGCGGTCTGTACGTGAATCAGGTGGGCAGGTCCCCTGGTCGGGCGGAACTCACAGGGTGAAGACGATCTTGCCGAAGACGTCGCCGCCGGCCATCTTGGCGAAGCCGGCCTTCGCGTCCTGCAATGGCATCGTGGAGTCGATCAGCGGGCGAGTGCCCGTGACGTCGAGGAAGTCGGCCAGCCCGCGCAGTTCCTCGCGGGTCCCCATCGTCGTTCCCTGCACGCGCATCGACAGGAAGAAGATCCGCGTCAGCTCCGCCTGGGGCGGGTTGTTGCCGGACGTCGCGCCCGAGATCACGATCGTCCCACCCGGGCGCAGCGACTTGACCGAGTGCGACCAGGTGGCCGCGCCGACCGTCTCCATCACCGCGTCGACCTTGTGCGGCAGCCGGGCGCCGGGCTCGACGGCCTCGTGCGCGCCGATCTCCAGGGCCCGCGCACGCTTCGACTCGTCCCGGCTGGTCGCGAACACCCGCAGCCCAGCCGCCCGAGCGAGCACGATCAGGGCGGACGCCACACCGCCACCCGCGCCCTGGACGAGCACGCTGTCGCCGGGCTTGAGGTCGGTCTGCGAGAACAGCATCCGGTACGCGGTCAGCCAGGCCGTTGGCAGGCACGCCGCCTGCTCGAACGACAGCGCCGCCGGTTTGGGTACGACGTTGCGTCGCGGCACCGCCACCTGCTCGGCGAACGAGCCCTGGTAGCGCTCGGACAGCAGTGACCGCTTCGGGTCGTGGGTCTCGTCGCCCAGCCAGCCCGGGTCGGTGATGACGGCGTGGACGAGCACCTCGTTGCCGTCCTCGTCGATCCCGGCCGCGTCACACCCGAGGATCATCGGCAGCCGCTCCGCCGCCAGCCCGACGCCGCGCAGCGACCACAGGTCGTGGTGGTTCAGCGACGCCGCTTTCACGGTGACCGTGGTCCAGCCGTCGGGCACGTCGGGCGCCGGACGGTCGCCGAGGACGAGGCCGGACAGCGGGTCGTCGGGGCTGAGGGCATCCGCGTACGCAGCAAACATGACTGCGACCCTAGTCAGGCCCACCCGGCGATGTCAGCGTGATACATCCCTCAACGGCTGTGCCGGCCGCGCGCGTGCGTCGGCTCGTGCGCGTCGTCGTGGCCGTGGGCCAGCGTGCTGTGTCCTCTCCCGTACACGAGATAGAAGAACAGACCGACCGCCATCCAGATGCCGAAGTTGCGCCACGTGTCGGTGGTGAGGTTGAGCCCGAGCCAGATCGTGGCCAACGCGCCCAGGATCGGCACCGCGGGCACCGCCGGCGCGTAGAACCCGCGCTCCAGATCGGGCTCACGGCGACGGAGCACGAGGACACCGATGGCGCAGAAGAAGAACGCGAACAGCGCGCCGAGGACCAGCATCTGCTCGAGCGAGCCGATGCTCGGGTAGAAGGCCAGCAGGATCGCCGCCAACCCGGCAACCGCCCCCGCCCTCGACGGCGCGGCGAAGGTCCGACTGACCTGACCGAGGCCGCGGGGCAGCAGCCCGTCGCGCCCCATCGCGAACAGCACCCGGCTCTGCCCGATCAGCACGACCATGATCACCGTCGTGAAAGCGAGCAGCCCGCCGAGGTTGACCACTGACGCGGCCCAGCCGACGCCGGCGGCCGCCATCGCGTCCGACACCGGGGCACCGGTGCCGAGGTCGGTGTACGGGCGGAGCCCGACCAGCACGGTCGCCATCGCGACGTACAGCACGGCCACCAGACCGAGCCCGATCAGCATGGCTCGCGGCACGCTGCGGCGCGGGTCGCGGGTGTCCTCGGCGGCGGTGGCGATCAGGTCGAACCCGATGTACGCGAACGTGATCACGCTGGCGGCGGCGAACACCCCGAAGATGCCGAACGTTCCCCCGGCATCGCCGAGCAGCCGCTGCAGCACGGTCCCCTGCGACTCCGCGGCCTGCTGCTTCGGGACGAACGGCGTGTAGTTCGCGGTGTCGACGTACCGGCTGCCCACCCCGATCACCAGCAGGATCACTGCGACCTTGGCGAGCACGGCGATGGTGAGCACACGAGCCGACAGCTTGGTGCCGGTGACCACCAGCAGGGTCAGGATCACCAGCACAGCCGGGGCGATCAGGTTGAGCCCGCTGTCGAACTGCCCGCGCTCGGCCACGAACGCGGGCACCTCGACGCCGAAGCCGTCCAGCGTGGCCAGTGCGTACGCCGACCAGGCGCGCGACACCAGCGCGGCGGCGACCAGCAGCTCGAGCACCAGCGCCCAGCCGACCAGCCAGCCCCACAGTTCGCCGAAGACGACATAGCTGAACGTGTAGACGCTGCCGGCGACCGGGATGGTCGACGACAGCTCGGCGTACGACAGCGCGGCGAGGAAGCACACCAGCGCGGCGATCACGAACGAGACGATCACCGCGGGCCCGGCGTTGGTCGCGGCCTGGATGCCGGACAGCGAGAAGATGCCGGCGCCGATCATCACGCCGAGGCCGAGGATCACCAGCTGACCCGTCCCGAAGACGGGAGGCAGCCGGTGTCGGGCGGTGCTGACCCGGTGCAGCGCCATCTCGACAGGCAACCGCCGGGCAGCGTTACGGGCGGGGGGCATGGTCCAAGAACCTACACATTTCCCGCGAGTCGGGTAAGTCCAACAGACTGCACGCGAGTAGACACGCGGCGTGACTCCGACTGCGTGCTAACGGTCGGCTCAGCGACGTGCCACCCCCTCCCGAGTCGCAGCCGCCGAGACGGCGGACGCCACTGCACTCGGGATGCGCTCGTCGAACGGGGCCGGGATCACGCAGTCGGGGCGCAGGTCGGAACCGACCAGGTCGGCGAGCGCCTCGGCCGCGGCGAGCTTCATGCCCTCGGTGATGCGGCGGGCGCGGACGTCGAGCGCGCCGCGGAAGATCCCGGGGAAGGCCAGCACGTTGTTGATCTGGTTGGGGTAGTCGGAGCGCCCGGTTGCCACCACGGCGGCGTGCCGCGCGGCGATGTCGGGATGCACCTCGGGCACCGGGTTGGCCAGCGCGAACACGATGGCCTCGGCGGACATCTGCGCGACCGCCTCCTCGGCGACACTGCCACCGGACACGCCGATGAACACGTCGGCACCGACCAGGGCGTCGGCGAGTCGACCCGAACGGCCGGTCGCGTTGGTGTCGCGGGCCAGCCGAAGCTTCACCGGGTTGAGGTCCGTACGGTCGCGGTGCAGCACCCCCTGCCGGTCGACGACCTGCAGGTCACCGACGCCCGCGACCAGCAAGATCCTGGCCACCGCCACGCCAGCCGCACCGGCGCCGGAGATCACGACGCGCGTGTCCTCGATCGCCCGGCCGGTGAGTCGCAGCGCGTTGCGCAAGGCGGCCAACACCACGACCGCGGTGCCGTGCTGGTCGTCGTGGAAGACCGGGATGTCCAACCGGTGCTGCAGCCGGCGCTCGATCTCGAAGCAGCGCGGAGCGGCGATGTCCTCGAGGTTGATGCCGCCGAAGCTCGGCGCGAGGCGGGCCACCGTGTCGACGATCTCGTCGACGTCGGTCGTGTCGAGACAGATCGGGACCGCGTCGACGCCGCCGAACCGCTTGAACAGCAGCGCCTTGCCCTCCATCACGGGCATCGCCGCGGCCGGGCCGATGTTGCCGAGGCCGAGTACGGCGGTGCCGTCGGTGACCACGGCCACCGTGTTGCCGACCCAGGTGTAGTCATGGGCGAGGGAGGGATCTTCGGCGATCGCCTCACAGACGCGCGCGACACCGGGCGTGTACGCCATCGACAGGTCGTCGCGTCCCGTCAGCGGAACGGTGCCGGAGATGCACATCTTTCCGCCGAGGTGCATCGCGAAGACCGGGTCGTCGTCGTGATCGGCGCGGGGCTCGGGCAGGACCATCTCGATTGCCATCTGGGAGACCTCTGTTCGTCGGTGGACGCGACGCACGATGTCGGCCTTGCCGGGTGCGCGAAGGGATGTGCGTCGAACTGCGGATGGGGGTCTCCCACCCGTCAGTCTGCCACAGCACCGCCGGCACGACCGAGCCGTCGGCCGAGGCGGCGCAGTGGCCAGACCCGCCAAACCACGATCGCGACGACGTCCGCGGGGGCCACCGCACCGACCAGCCAGGAGTCGACGCCTTCGTCGGGGTTGTCTCGCTCGACCCACCAGCCGCCCTCGTCACGCGCCGTCACCCGCTTGACCGACAACGGCCGGGCGGGCAGCCGCACCACGGCCAGGCCACCGAGCCGCGGCGGCGCGTCGTAGCGCACGAGCAGCCGGTCCCCGTCGACCAGGGTCGGCTCCATCGACCGTCCTCGTACGACGGCGAACCCCCAACGAGACAAGGCCGACCTCCGATCCGGACGCGGGTCGTGGGACACCCGACAGCCCGGGTAGTGTCCCAAGTGGGCAACCACAAATCGTGCACACTGAAAGGACCAAGGATGCTGTCGCGACTCTTCGCTCGCACTGTAGAGGTGCACGCACACTGTGACCTCCCCTGCGGCGTCTACGACCCTGCGCAGGCCAAGATCGAGGCCGAGTCGATCAAGGCCGTCATCGGCAAGCTCGCCGACAACGACGACCCCGACTTCCGTACCCGCGCGGTGATCATCAAGGAGCAGCGCTCCGAGCTGGTCAAGCACCACCTCTGGGTGCTGTGGACCGACTACTTCAAGCCGCCGCACTTCGAGAAGTACCCCCAGCTGCACACGTTGGTCAACGAAGCCACCAAGCTGGCCGGGGCCGCCGGCACGAAGGGCTCGATGGACGCGTCGGTCGCCGACGACCTGCTCGCCAAGATCGACGAGATCGCGGAGATCTTCTGGGAGACGAAGAAGGCCTGAGCATGACAGGAGGGGTCGGGCCACGGATAATCGGCCCGACCCCGTGCCATGCCCCCAGCCATGGCAAGTCCCTAGTACGCCATCACGGAGACCACGGTGAATGACGACTACGACGTGACCCTGCGCATCCCCGCGGACAGTGCGTACCTCTCGATCCTGCGCACCGCGACCGCTGGGCTCGCGGCTCGGCTCGACTTCACCCTGGACGACATCGAGGACCTGCGGATCGCGGTCGACGAGGCCTGCGCTCTCCTGCTCCCCCAGGCCACCCTCGGCTCCGACCTGGACTGCGGCTTCCTGGTCAAGCCCGACAGCCTCACGGTCGAGGTGACGGCAACCTCGCCCGAGCCCCGCGCCCCCTCACGCGACGGCTTCGCCTGGACGGTGCTGACCGCGTTGGCCTCACAGGTCGACGCGCGTACGGATGCCGACGGGGTCACCCTCTCCCTGACCCGCCGGCGCGAGGTCTCGAGCCAGTGATCGACCGGCCCGACCCGGACGCGGTGGCGACCACCATCGCGGAGACCCGGGCGCAGACCCGTGAACGCACGGCCGAGCTGTTCTCCGAGCTGGCCGAGTTCAGCGAGTCCGACGCCGACTTCGAGCGCATCCGCAACGAGCTCGTGCAGCTGCATCTGCCCCTCGTCGACCATCTCGCGCGTCGGTTCCGCAACCGCGGCGAGCCGCTCGACGACCTCGTCCAGGTCGGCTCGATCGGGCTGATCAAGTCGGTCGACCGGTTCGACCCCGAGCGGCAGGTCGAGTTCTCGACGTACGCAACGCCCACCATCGTGGGCGAGATCAAGCGGTACTTCCGGGACAAGGGGTGGTCCATCCGGGTGCCGCGACGGCTGCAGGAGCTGCGGCTGTCGCTGTCCACCGCGACCGCGGATCTCACCCAGGAGCTCGGCCGGGCGCCGACCGTCGCCGAGATTGCCGAGCGGCTCGATGTCGGAGAGGACGACGTGCTCGAGGGGCTCGAGTCCGCGAACGCCTACAGCACGCTCTCCCTCGACGCGCCGGAGCCGGGCGACACGGATGGTCCGAGCATGGCCGCCGCCCTAGGCACCGAGGACGACGCACTCGAGGGTGTGGAGTACCGCGAGTCGCTCAAGCCGTTGCTGGCCCAGCTCGAGCCCCGGGAGAAGCGCATCCTGATGCTGCGCTTCTTCAAGGGCATGACCCAGTCCCAGATCGCCGCGGACGTAGGCATCTCGCAGATGCATGTCTCCCGGGTGCTGGCCCGCACCCTGGCCCAGCTGCGCGAAGGCCTCGGCCCCACCGGCTGACCAGTTCGGCCGCACTCGGCGAGGTGTCAAGGATTGCCCAATTGGGCAAAATTCCACCTCGATCCGGCCCGGACCGGGTCGAATTTTGCCCAATTGGGCAATTTTCTACGTCGAGGGCCGCGGCCCAGTCGTTGGCGTCCACACTCCGGGTGACTCGGCAATTTGTCCTGATA
Source organism: Nocardioidaceae bacterium (assembly GCA_050699035.1). Classification (GTDB taxonomy): domain Bacteria; phylum Actinomycetota; class Actinomycetes; order Propionibacteriales; family Nocardioidaceae; genus WHTB01. The sequence continues at coordinate 12,915 of JBOHDE010000014.1, forward strand.
TGGGAGTAAATTTGGCTACGGCTTGTGCTTGTGACCAACACGACAAGCGTGGGGGTCTTGTGCACGGCTGCAAGAATTGCAACGATCGACGCAGCGCCGCGGGCGGAATGTGCCTGCGCGACCGTGCCGGGGACCATCCAGTGCACGATCAGGGGGCGCCCCACCCAGCGACTGACTGGCCCACCGGCCGGCCATGCCACTCGTGGGGGCTCGTGAACGAGTTCACGAGATCGCAACGACCGAGGCCGTGACACGGCGCCCGACTGGGCGCCGCCGAGAGACAAGGAGCTGCCCCGAAGTGGACTGGCGCCACCGTTCCGCGTGCCTCGACGAGGACCCGGAGCTGTTCTTCCCGATCGGCAACACCGGTCCCGCCCTCCTGCAGATCGAGGAGGCCAAGGCCGTGTGCCGTCGCTGTGACGTGCGCGAACAGTGCCTCGCGTGGGCACTCGAGGCGGGGCAGGACCATGGCGTCTGGGGCGGTCTCTCCGAAGACGAGCGACGCGCGCTGAAGCGTCGCAACGCGCGCGCCAGGATCCGCACCGCCTGAGCCATCCGCACCGGGCTCGACCGGTGCGCTACCGCCGGGCGGGCCGCAACGGCAGCTGGACGCTCATCCGCGCACCACCGTCGGGGCTGTCCCCGAACGCGAGCGACCCGCCGAGCTCGCCGACCACGAGCGTGCGCACGATCGACATCCCGAGACTCTCCATCGTGCCGGGCTCGAAGCCGTCCGGGAGCCCGTTGCCGTCGTCGTCGACATGCACCACCAACCACTCTCGGGCGCGGGTGACCCGCAGGACGACGGTGCCCGAATGCTCACCGAAGCCGTGCTCGACGGCGTTCTGCATCAGCTCGGTCAGCACGATCGCCAGTGGGGTCGCGACCTCCGCCAGCAACGTCCCGAACGACCCGTCACGCTTCGTCCGCACCTCGGCTCCCGGCGAGGCCACGTCGGTCGCCATCGCCCGCAGCTTGTCGGCGATCTCGTCGAACTCGACGCTCTCCTCGGAGGTCTGGCTCAAGGTGTCGTGCACGATGGCGATCGAACCCACTCTGCGTACCGCCTCCTCGAGCGCGGACCGCCCTTCGGGGACGCCGATGCGACGCGCCTGCAGCCGGAGCAGCGCGGCCACGGTCTGCAGGTTGTTCTTCACCCGGTGGTGGATCTCCCGGATGGTGGCTTCCTTGCTCAGCAGCTCGCGTTCACGAAGCCGAAGCTCGGTCACGTCACGCATCAGCACGAGCGCGCCGATGTGCTCGCCGCCGGGCCGCAGCGGGATCGACCGCAAGATCAAGGTGGCGTCGTCGTTGTCGACCTCGACCTCGCGCTGGACCCGCCCGGACAGCAGCGAGCCGAGCGCCTCGTCGGTGGGTACGTCCGCCGAGCGGACCAGCGCCACCGTCAGCCCCGGGAACTCCTGGCCGACGAGGTCGCCGGCGAGCCCCAGCCGGCGGTACGCGGACTGCGCGTTCGGGCTGGCGTACGTCACCACCCCGGTCGAGTCGAGCCGTACGAACCCGTCACCCACCCGCGGCGAATCGGTGAGCTCCGACCGGCCGCCGACGACCGGGAAAGTGCCCTCGCTGATCATCCGGGCCAGGTCGGTCGCGGTCTGCAGGTAGGACAGCTCGAGGCGGCTCGGCGTGCGTACGCCCAGCAGGTTCGTGTTGCGCGCGATCACCCCGAGGACTTGGTCGGCCCGGCGAACCGGAATGGTCTCGACCCGTACCGGCACGTCGTCACGCCACTCCGGGTCACCCTCCCGGGCGATACGCCCCTGCTCGTACGCGGCGTCGAGCAGCGGGCGCCGGCCGGTGGGGACGAACGCACCCACCAGGTCGTCGAGGTACGCGGTCGGGCCGGTCGTCGGTCGCATCTGCGCACCGGCCCAGAACCCGTTGCCCTCGGCGTCGGGCAGCCACAGCACCAGGTCGGCGAACGACAGGTCGGCGATGATCTGCCAGTCCGCGATGAGCAGGTGCAGCCACTCGAGGTCGTCCTCAACCAGCTCGGTGTGGTGTCGCACGACGTCGTTCAACGAGGGCACGTCCTGAGACTAGGCCCCTGTGAGAGCATGGCCGCGTGCGGGGCGACTACTGGCGGCGAGTGCTCGATGGAGGCGCCGAGGTACCTCCCGAGCGCCGACTTGACGACCTCACCCAAGAGTTGTTCGAGATGCTCGGTGACCCGGACCCCGACCTCCGCGACTCACTCGCCTACACGGTGCTCGCCACCTGGATCAGTGAAGGCGTCTACGACAACCTGCTGACCGGGCTGGCCGACGGTGCTGCCGCGGGTCTGCGGTTCCGGCTCGGCGCCGAGGGCGACGACTCCGTCTTCCGCCGCTCGTTCTCGGCGTTGGTGCTGTCCGAGGCGGTAAGCCGCGACAACGTCGCCGGCGCCGCCGGCCGCGACCAGGTGCTCAAGTGGGGCGACCTCGCCACCGGCTGGTACACCCGGGAGCGCGACCTGCGGGGGTTCGTGCCGGGCAAGGGCTGGGCCCACACGGTGGCGCACGGCGCGGACCTGCTCGCCCAGCTGGCCCGGTCGGCGTACTTCGGCCTCGCCGAGCTGACCGTGCTGCTCGACGTCGTCGGCGACCGACTGCTGATGCCGACCGAGCACCGGTTCGCGCATGGTGAGGACGACCGGCTCGCGCACGCCGTGATGACGATCCTGCACCGCAACGTCGTACCCCAGACCGTCCTCGACCCCTGGGTGGCCCGGCTGGCTGCGCCACTACGCGACCGGGGCAGCGGTGAGTGGCCGACGCCGTGGGCCGGCAACACGGCAGCCTTCCTCAAGGCGCTGCACCTGCAGCTCGGGGTCGGCGTACGCGGCCAGGACACGCCGGGGGACGAGCGGTTGTTCGCCGCCCCACCGAACGTCCGCGCCGACTTGATCCTCACCCTGCTCGACGCGCTGCGCAGCACGGCGCCGTGGCTCTACCGCTGACTGTTACAAGCGGCGTCAAACTTGCGCTCCTGGCGTCACATCCCTAGCCTGCGTACCCGGTGGGGGGCCTTGGGGGCGCACAGATCCGGAGATCACGGTGTCCGATCAAGCCCGTTCCGCCGCGGGGCGCCGAGTCTGGTGGCTGATCGCCATCCTGCTCACGCCGCCGGTCGTCTTCCCGCTGCTGGTGAACACCTATGCCAGGGAGGAGCCGAGCCTCGCCGGCTTCCCGTTCTTCTACTGGTACCAGTTCCTGTGGATCCCGATCGCTGCGACTCTGACGTTCGTCGCGTTCAAGCTGGTCACGAGCTACGAGCGGCGCCGGGATGACGAGCGGCGCGAGGGCGACGTCTGATGGGCAACGGCATCGACGCAGTCACCCTCGTCATCTTCTCGTTCTTCTTCCTGCTGGTCACCGTCCTCGGCTTCTTCGCCTCCCGCTGGCGGCGCGCCGGTGAGCTCGACAACCTCGACGAGTGGGGTCTCGGCGGGCGCGGCTTCGGCACGTTCGTCGCGTGGTTCCTGATCGGTGGCGACCTGTACACCGCGTACACCTTCATCGCGGTGCCGGCGACGCTCTACGCCGGCAGCGTGGTCGGCTTCTTCGCCGTGCCGTACACGATCGTCGTCTACCCGATCATCTTCGTCTTCCTGCCGCGCCTGTGGTCAGTCTCGCACCGCCACGGGTACGTGACTCCGGCCGACTTCGTGCAGGGCCGCTACGACTCGCGCGGGTTGTCGTTGGCGGTCGCCGCCACCGGGATCCTCGCGACGATGCCCTACATCGCCCTGCAGCTCGTCGGCATCCAGGTCGTGCTGGAGGTGATGGGTCTCGGCGGTGGCGAGGACGCGTCGCTGCTGGAGAAGGACCTGCCGCTGTTCATCGCGTTCGCGGTGCTGGCGGCCTACACGTACGCGTCCGGGCTGCGTGCTCCCGCCCTGATCGCGTTCGTCAAGGACACCCTGATCTACATCGTGATCTTGGTGGCGGTGCTCTACCTGCCGGCCAAGCTGGGCGGCTGGGATGCCGTCTTTGCCGCCGCCGGCGACAAGTTCGACGCCGCCAACGAGGCTTCCGTGGCCGAGGGTCGGCCGCCGTCGGCCGGCCTGTTCCCGCCCGCGGCGGCGCAGTGGGCGTACGCCTCGCTGGCGCTCGGGTCGGCGCTGGCGTTGTTCATGTACCCACACTCGATCACCGGGGTGCTGTCCACCAGGAGCCGTAGCGTGATCCGGCGCAACGCGGCCCTGCTGCCTGCGTACTCGTTCCTGCTCGGCCTGCTGGCACTGCTCGGCTTCGTCGCGATCGCGGCCGGCGTCGAGGTCGAGAACGCCCAGCTGTCGATCCCGGTGTTGTTCGAGCAGGAGTTCCCGGCCTGGTTCACCGGCGTCGCGTTCGCGGCGATCGCGATCGGCGCGCTGGTGCCGGCCGCGATCATGTCCATCGCCGCGGCGAACCTGTGGACGCGCAACGTCTACAAGGCATTCTTCAAGCCCGACGCGACGCCGGCCGAGGAGGCCAGGCAGAGCAAGCTGATGTCGTTGCTGGTGAAGTTCGGCGCGCTGATCTTCGTGCTGTTCCTTCCCAGCGAGTTCGCGATCTACCTGCAGCTGCTCGGCGGGGTCTGGATCCTGCAGACGCTGCCGGCAATCGTGATCGGCCTCTACACCCGCTGGTTCCACCGGCACGCGCTTCTCGCCGGCTGGGCCGTCGGGATGGTGTACGGCACCTGGACGGCGTACCTGCAGCCCACGGCGCTCGACCCCGACGCGCACTTCGGCAGCCCGCTCGCGGTGATCCCGTTCACGGACACCAAGGGCTACATCGCGCTGACCACCGTGGTGCTCAACCTGATCGTCACCGTGGCACTCACCTTCATCCTGCGGGCCCGCAACGTGCCGGAGGGCACCGACCGCACGACAGCCGAGGACTACGAGGCGGACGCCGGCGACAAGGGGGTCGCGCCGCTGCCGCAGGTGCTGTGACGGACCAAGTTACTCCCAGGTAGCATCAGCGGCATGACCGAGACTGAGCAGCCCGGCACCGACAGCCTCGTCCGGGAGGGCCACGGCGGCGACCTTGCTGTCGCCGTGGCCCGGGCACACGGCGTCGAGACGATGTTCACGCTGTCCGGCGCGCACGTGTTCCCGATGTACGACGGAGCGGTCAAGGCCGACCCGCCGATGCGCATCGTCGACGTACGCCACGAGCAGACCGCAGTCTTCGCGGCCGAGGCGACCGGCAAGCTGACCCGTACCCCCGGGCTGGCGGTGCTGACCGCGGGGCCGGGCGTGACGAACGGCGTCAGCGCGTTGGCGCAGGCGCAGTTCTCGGGCGCCCCGCTGCTCGCGATCGGCGGGCGGGCGCCGTCGACGCGCTGGGGCAGCGGCAGCCTGCAGGAGCTCGACCACCCGCCGATCCTGGCCGGCGTGACCAAGCTGGCCGGCACCGTGCACCAGGTGGTCGACGTCGCCGACCGGGTCGACGAGGCGCTGCGCGCGGCCGGGTCCGCACATCGTGGCCCGGCGTTCCTCGACGTACCCATGGACCAGTTCTTCAGCCGTGCCGAGGTGGTTCTGCCGACCGTTGGTGAGGCGCCGCGGCGACAGCCGGACGCCGACGCGATCGCCGACGTCGCGGAGCTGATCGTGCGGGCGGAGCGGCCGGTGCTGGTGCTGGGGACCGACGTCTGGGCGGACGGCGCCGACCAGGCTGCGCTGCGGTTCGTCTCCGACCTCGGGCTGCCCGCGATCACCAACGGCATGGGCCGCGGGGTCGTGCCTCGTGGTCATCGGTTGCTGGTCACGAAGGCCCGCAGCCTCGCGTTCGGCCGGGCCGACCTCGTCGTGGTCATCGGCACACCGCTGGACTTCCGGCTCGGGTACGGCGCCTTCGGCGGCAAGGACGGCGCGGCGCCGGCGGCCGTCGTGCACATTGCCGACTCGCCCGGACAGGTCGCGGCCCACACGACCCTCGCCGGCGCGGTGCCCGGCGACCTGACCGCCGTGATCGACGGGCTGCAGGCGGCCGTCGAGCAGGCGGTGCGCAAGCCGGACTGGTCCGCGTGGGTCTCCTCCTTGCAGGACAAGGCAGCCGCCACGGCGGCCGGCGACGCCGAGCTGCTCGCCGCGTCAGCCGACCCGATCCATCCGGCCCGGATCTACGGCGAGCTGAACCCCCGGCTGGCCGACGACGCCGTGGTGATCGGCGACGGCGGCGACTTCGTGTCGTTCGCCGGCAAGCTGGTCGAGCCGAGTCAGCCCGGATGCTGGCTCGACCCCGGGCCGTACGGCTGCCTGGGCGCCGGCATGGGTGCCGCGATGGCGGCGCGGATCTCGCGGCCGTCCGCGCAGGTCGTCGTGCTGTACGGCGACGGCGCGGCCGGCATGTCGTTGCTGGACGTGGACACGCTGGTGCGGCACGACCTGCCGGTGGTGATGGTCGTGGGCAACAACTCGGCGTGGGGGCTCGAGAAAGGGCCGATGCAGTTCCTGTACGGCTACGACGTGGCCGCGGACCTCGCACCGCGGACGGCCTACGACGACGTCGTCAAGGCACTCGGCGGCGCCGGCGAGACCGTGACCGCCCCCGACCAGATCGGCCCGGCACTGGACCGTGCGTTCGAGTCCGGGGTGCCGTACCTCGTCAACGTGATCACCGACATCGCCGCGGCGTACCCCCGCACCACCACTGGCGTGTAATCACACCGACATACGCGCAACCTCGGCGCGAGGAGATGGGCCGCTGGCGAGGTAGAAAATTGCCCAATTGGGCGCAATTCGACCCGGAATCGGCGTGGACCGGGTCGAATTTTGCCCAATTGGGCAATTTTCTACGCACCGTGGACCGGCGACTGGAGCACACCGGCAACCACCTGGCCCGGGAGAGGCCGAGGCCCGACATACGCGCAACCTCGGCGCGAGTATTCGGGGGGCTGGCGCACCCGCACTCGGGGACCTGTCGAAAGTGCGAGTGGCGACCTCGCCTTCTCCTTTGATCAGGCGGCGAGGACCCCCCGATCGTCCAAGTCGCGCACGCGCTCGCCGCGTGCGGTCGAACTCGAACAACGGCAGGGAAAGCGTGACGTATTTGTCACGCCTGCCCAGCCGTTATCCAGTTCAGCGGCACCGCACGCGTCCGACGCCGGGCCTGGATGCGCAACGCCAACGCGAAGGGGTGCGTTGCCCCTTGAGATCTGGGCCGATGTGCTCTCGTGGCGCGGACCTGCGACAATCGGTCGGCAGCTGTACGCATGAGGAGGACCCATGGGTAAGACCGGACGCAAGCGCCGCGCCCGTCGCAAGAAGGCGGCAAACCACGGCAAGCGCCCCAACGCCTGATCCCAGGCTCGGGTAGATACCGAGAGACCCCGGTTCCGCAATGGAGCCGGGGTCTTGTGCGTCAGGCGGTGAAACCGGGGTCGCGGTAGGTCTCGGTGATCTCCACATGCACCGCGCGGATCTCGAACAGCACCTTGTCACGCAGCCGGTCGGGCGCATGCTCACCGCACGAGCGGGCCACCAACGACTTGACCACGCGATCGAGGTCGTACTTCGCGAGGCAGGGCCCGCACTCGTCGAGATGCTGTTGGATCTCGTCGCAGGTCGCGGAGTCGAGCTCACGGTCGATGAACAAGAAGAGGTCACCCAGGACCTCGCTGCAGTCCTTGTCGTGCGGCTTTCCGCAGCTCATGACACGTCTCCAGGAACAGTCTTGGCGCCCGCGGGGACCAGGCCGCGCTCACGGGCGTAGTCCTCGAGCAGCTCGCGCAGCATCCGGCGGCCGCGATGCAGGCGTGACATCACGGTGCCGACCGGCGTGCCCATGATCTCGGCGATCTCTTTGTAGGCGAAACCCTCGACGTCGGCGAGGTAGACCGCCATCCGGAAGTCGTCGGGAATGCGCTGCAGCGCCTCCTTGACAGCACTGTCGGGCAGGCGCTCGAGCGCCTCCGCCTCGGCAGACTTGAGGCCGCTGCTGGTGTGTGACTCGGCCCGAGCCAGCTGCCAGTCCTCGATCTCCTCCGTCATCGTCTGCTGCGGCTGTCGCTGCTTCTTGCGGTAGGAGTTGATGAAGGTGTTGGTGAGGATGCGGTAGAGCCACGCCTTCAGGTTGGTGCCTTCCTTGAACTGGTGGAAGGCAGCGAACGCCTTGGCGAACGTCTCCTGCACGAGGTCCTCGGCATCGGCCGGGTTGCGCGTCATGCGCAGCGCAGCGGCGTACAGCTGGTCGAGGAAGGGCATCGCGTCACGCTCGAAGCGCGCAGCCCGCTCCTCCGTGGTCTCCGTCGCGGGATCAGTTGTCATCGCGTCCCAGACTACCGGCGCACCGGTCGGCCCCACGAACGCGGCCGTCGTCGGCTCACCCCGCGAGATATCGCGAGCGTGCAGGGTGCTGAGCACTGGGCGTCCTCCTGATGTCGTCTCCCTTGGAGCAACAGCGCCCCTGGGCGCGCCATTCCCACGCCAGCTCAGGCGACCTCGCGGGTGATCCACTCCAGCACGGCCTCCACGAGCACGCCGAGCGCCTCCTCCTGGGTCAGCACGTTGCGCTTCGGCACCCGGAAGCCGTGATCCGCACCGGGTACGACGGCCAGGTCGACGCCGTCGGGAAACTCGTCGGGCTTGCCGAACACATCGCGGTCGCCCTGGACCACCAGCGTGGTCACCCCGGCGCCGGTGAGCTCGTCGACCCGCGACTTGTCGGGCCGACCCGGAGGGTGCAGCGGGAACGCCAGGGCGAGACAGCCCGAGGCGCCGAGATGCCGGGACGTGCGGCAGGCGACCCGGGCGCCGGCGCTGCGACCGCCGAGCACCAGCGGAGTCTGCGGACGCAATGTGTCGAGGACGGCGACCCACCCCTCGTCGAGGATCCGCGGCGCCGGCGCCACCGTTTTGCCGGCGACCCGCCATGGCTGGACGAGTCGGAACACCGACACTCCCTGGGCCGGCAGCGCCCGGGCCAGCGCCAAGAGGTCACGATCGACGGAGCCGCCGCTCGCGCCATGCCCGAGGACCAAGGTCGCCATCGGCCGCCGGGACCGGTCGATCTGCAGCACCGCGTCGCCGTGCGGCGTCGGTACCGTGCGCGTGGTCGTCACGAGTCGATCATGCAGGACCGGGCGGCTCGGCCGCGACCGGATCGACCAGCTGCGGGCCGTTGTTGGCGACGTTGTTGACCTCGGTGCTGACCGCGAACGCCTCGAGCCGGGCACCGGCACCACCAGGTAAGGCCGGCACCAGCAGTTCGAGCAGGCCCTTCGGATCGGGGCTGGCCGGGTCGAGCCAGTCGGCATACCGGTCCGGCTCGACGAGCAGCGGCATCCGGTCGTGGATCTGGCCGAGCTCGTCGGTGGCCGTGGTCGTGAGCACGGTGCTCGTCCACCGCCAGGCGGCATCGTCGGAGGGGTCCATCGACGGGTCACGCCAGATCTCGTACAACCCCGCCATGCTCAGTGTCGAGCCGTCGGCCGGCCGGATGAAGAACGGCTGCTTGACCGGCTTGCCGCGTGGGCCGATCCGCTGCGTCTGGTACCACTCGTAGTAGCCGTCGGCCGGCAGCAGGCAGCGGCGGACCGCGAACGCCCGCTTGAACGCCGGCTTGTCGGCGACGGTCTCGACCCGGGCGTTGATCATCCGGTTGCCGATCGACGGGTCCTTGGCCCAGGAGGGCACCAGCCCCCATTGGACGACCCGCAGCCGGCGGGTCGCGGGCGCCGACTTGTCCTCCCGCGGTGGCCGCGACACGACGGCGTAGACGTCCTTGGTCGGAGCGACGTTGTAGTCGGGCTCGAGCGTCTCCCGGACGTCGAAGTGCTCGATCTCGTACTCGTCGACGAGCTCGTCCGGCTGATGGCTCGACGCGTACCGACCGCACATGCGACCAGCCTCGCACAGCCCACCGACGGTGGTCAGCGCGCCAGCTCGTCCAGCAACCGCCCCGCGGCCTCGTTGGTCGGTGGCAGACCTTCGACCCACACCCGGTGCCGGTGTCCGCGGCCCGCCTGCCGCCGCCAGTCGACCAGCAGCTGGCGGAGCAGCCGGACCTGCTCACCCAGCCCGGCCGTCCGCCGTACCAGCGTCACCGCACGTCGAGCACCGACCCGGGCAACAGTCTCGCCAGCCGGGTAGACCGACCGTACGGCGTCGACGACGTCGACGAACCGGAGCGCGCGGTCGAGGCTCTCCAGCCGGCTATCGGCCGGAGCACCGTCGACGAGCTCGACCACCACCAGGCCGTGAGAGTCGGGCACGCACTGCCCGGAGCAGTCGGCCTCGCGGTAGATCTCGTCCAGCCGGGTACGGGCATGCGCCGTCGTGGCGAGGCCCGTCAACGGGTCCTCGCACGACAGCGCATGGAGGTACTGCAGCGACGACTCCGCCCACCCGGTGGTGAGGGCACGGACCGCCGCGAACGCCGGCTGCCCGGCGCCGGCGATCTCGTGGGTACGAAGCAGCCCGTCGAGCACCTCGTCGATCCCCGCGCCGCTCTCCGCCAGCCGTTGGCCGGCGACCAGACAAGGCCCTTCGAGGTCTCTCCCACTGGCCAGCGCCTCGCCTACAGCAGTGAAACCGAGCGGCACTCCGGACAGGGTGCTCTCGGCGACGGCTCCCGGGCGGCGCTGGAAGACCTCGAACAGCATCACCCCCGCAAGACGGACCGTGAGCAACATCATGACGCGAAAGCGTGCGACTACTACGCTGGGTAGCGACTCCCGCCGGGGGTCGGCACCTTTTGCCGTATTAGTCGTTGGTACCCACGCCATGTCCGAACTGCTCACCGAGCACCCCACGCCGAGCGACGCGGAGCTGATCTCGCTGGTCCGCGGCGGGGACAACGCTGCCTACGGCGAGCTCTTCGACCGGCACCGGGCGGCCGCCGAGCGGTTGGCCCGGCAGCTCGTCCGCGGGCCGGACAGTGACGACCTCGTCTCCGAGGCGTTCATCAAGGTGCTCCAGGTCCTGGGCTCCGGCGGCGGCCCGGACGTCGCGTTCCGCGCGTACCTGCTGACGGCGGTGCGGCGCCTGCACATTGACCGGGTACGCAGTGCTAAGCGGGTTCAGCCGTCCGACGACATGGAGAAGTACGACGACGGCGTGCCGTTCCAGGACACCGCGGTCGACGGGTTCGAGCGCTCGGCCACGGCGCGCGCGTTCGCCTCGCTCCCCGAACGCTGGCAGCTGGTGCTGTGGCACCTCGAGGTCGAGGGCAACAAGCCGGCCGAGGTCGCGCCGCTGCTCGGCATGAGCGCCAACAGCGTGTCCGCACTCGGGTACCGCGCCCGCGAGGGCCTGCGCCAGGCCTACCTGCAGATGCACCTCGCCGACACCGCGGACGAGCACTGCCGGTGGACGACCGAGCACCTCGGCGGGTACGTCCGCAGCGGTCTGTCCCGCCGCGACAGCCTCAAGGTCGACCATCACCTGCAGGACTGCCGACGGTGCACCGGGCTCTACCTCGAGCTCACCGAGGTCAATGCCAACCTCGGCGCCCTGCTCGCTCCGGCGCTGCTCGGCACGCTGGCGGCCGGGTACCTCGCGTCGACGGCCGCGGCCGCGTCCGGTGGCCTGGCCGGTGCCGGGCTGCTCACCCGGCTGGTCGACAGCATCAAGAGTGGCGGCAACGCGACCGCCGGCGGCGTCGCCGTCGGTGCGGTCGTGGCGGTCGCCGTCGCCGCGATCGCGGTGAGCAACATCGTCGGCTCCGACGAGACCCCCAGCGCGAAGCCACCGCCAAGTGCCGAGGCACCACCGAACGCTCCCGCCGAGCCGCCTGCCGACGAGCCACCGGCCGCGCCACCCGCCGATTCGCCACCACCGCCCGTCGACGAGCCGCCCCCGCCGGCCGAGGAGCCCCCGCCCCCGCCTGAGGAGCCGCCGGCCGTCGTACCCCCGCCCGCGCCGGAGCCGACGACTGCCCCGCCCGAGCCGACCTCCACCCCGACCTCCACGCCGACGCCCAAGCCGAAGCCCAAGCCCAAGCCCACCCCCACACCCACGCCCCCGGAAACCACGCCCCCGGAGGTGCCGACGGTCGACCTCCAGCTGAGCACCTCGACCATGTCGACGACGTCGACGGTGTCGAGCACGTCGTGGGGCCAGGGCGGCAAGGAGTCCGTGGTCGTCACGGCCGCCGCCCAGGACGAGGTCAGGTTGGTTCGGGTGGTGTTCGTCGGGCACCGGGTCAAGGTGACAGCGAGCTCCTGGGCCTGCTCGTCGAGCGGGCCCAAGACCGAATGCGTCGGCAAAGGCCGGACCCTCGAACGGTTCACCGTCCGGCGAGCCACCGGCGCCGGCTTCTGGTGGTTCGGGGCCGTGATCGACGCCAACGGCCAGGAGTTCGTCGACCCGAACCCGTCGAACAACAAGGTGTTCTGGTCGTCGAAGGGCAGCCATCGGTAGGTAGCTCGCCGGGGAGGCGTGGTGAATATCGTGGCGTAGACGGGTAAGAAGGTCATATGACGCTTGTGAGACTGCTCGCCCGGCCTATGCTCGCCTCGATGTTCGTCGTCGGCGGCTACCACGCCTACAAGAACGCCGACTCGATGGCCAAGCAGGCCCAGCCGGTCGCCGACAAGATCGTGCCACTCGCGCACAAGGTCGCACCGCAGGTTCCGATCCCGGACGACACCGTCACGCTGGTCAAGCTGAATGCGATCGCCCAGATCGGCGCGGGCGCGCTGCTCGCGACCGGCAAGTTCCCGCGGCTCGCCGCCGACGTCCTCGCCGCGACCCTGGTCCCGTCCACCGCGGCCGGGCACAGGTTCTGGGAGGAGGACGACCCGGCCGTACGCGCCAACCAGCGGGTGCACTTCCTCAAGAACGTCTCGATGATGGGCGGCCTGCTGCTGGCGTCGGTCGACACCGAGGGTCGTCCCGGGCTGCTCTGGCGGGCCCGCAACACCGCCCACGTCGCTCGGCGCGAGGCCCGGCACGTACGCCGCGCCGCGAAGCGGGAAGCCAAGCTGGCCCGGGCGGAGCTGCCGTTCTCCTGACCCCGTGGAGAATGCCGGTGTGACTCGCACCCACCGCCATGCCCACCGCTCCACAGCCGACAACGCACGGACGCCTCTGATCATGCGTTTCGTGTTGGCCGCCTTCGTGGTGCCGCTCATCGCCGCGACCCTGGTCGGCATCGTCACGCTGTGGCCGGACTCGGCGGCCGGGAAGGCACCCGAGGGTTTCGCCCTCGAGCGCGCGCACGGCACGATCACCGCGCTGAACGACTGCAAGGACGGACGCACCGGCTGCGTCACCGCGACGGTCGACCTGACCAGCGGCCCCGGCGCGCCCGGCGAGGCCAAGGCCGCGCTGATCCACGGAGCCGACGCACCGGAGTATGCCGTCGGCGACGACATCCTGCTCGGGTACGCACCGAAGGCACCGGCCGACGAGCGCTACACGTTCGTCGACTTCGACCGAACGAGCCCGCTGCTGCTGCTCGCCGGTGTGTTCGTGGCCGGCGTGCTGCTGCTGTCGCGATGGCGGGGCGTCGGCTCGCTGGTCAGCCTCGTGGGCTCGCTGGCGCTGATCGTCTACTTCACCCTGCCGAACCTCCTCGTCGGCCAACCACCGCTGCTGATCGCGGTGCTCACCGCGTCGGCCATCATGATCGGCTCGCTGTACCTGTCGCACGGCGTCTCGCTGCGCAGCAGCATCGCCTTGATCGGCACGGTGGCGGCCCTGGCGCTGACCGGAGTGCTCGGCCTGCTGTTCACCGAGGTCGGCCAGTTCACCGGGTTCGCCGACGAGACCAGCGGCTACCTGAAGACCATCGTCGGCACGGTCGACCTGTCGGGGCTGCTGCTGGCCGGCTTGGTGATCGGTGCACTTGGCGTGCTCGACGACGTCACGGTCACCCAGGCGGCCGCCGTCTGGGAGCTCGCCGAGGCCGACCCGATCGCGTCCCGCCGGTCGCTGTTCGCCCAGGGGATGCGGATCGGCCGCGCCCACGTCGCGTCGACCGTGAACACGCTGGTCCTCGCGTACGTCGGCGCCACCTTGCCGCTGCTGCTGATCTTCTCGGCCACCGAGGTGCCGTTCGCCGACCTGGTCACGCTCGAGGTGATCAGCCAGGAGGTCGTCCGTGGTCTGGTCGGCAGCCTCGGCATCATCGCCGCGGTCCCGATCACCACCGGGCTCGCCGCGGTCGTGGCCGCGCAGACCGCCGGTGAGCGGGTCCACCAGACCGGCGCCGGCCGATAGGCTCGGTGCTGATGACGACGACCTCCACGACCGGCCTCGCGGACCCCTGGCCCGCACCGCGCGCCGACCGGCCCGTCGTGTCGACTGTGCGCCTGCCTGGCTCCAAGTCGATCACCAACCGGGCCCTGGTCCTGGCCGCGCTGTCCGACGGCCCCTCGCGGGTACGGCAGCCGTTGCGGGCTCGCGACACCCTGCTGATGGCCGACGCGCTGCGCGCGCTCGGGGTCGAGATCGCCGACGACGGTGCCGACGACGGGGCCGACTGGGTGGTGCGGCCCGGTCGGCTGCATGGCCCCGCCCGCGTCGACTGCGGCCTCGCCGGCACCGTGATGCGGTTCGTGCCCCCGGTCGCCGCCCTGGCCGACGGGAGCGTCGCGGTCGACGGCGACGCCCGGGCCCGGGAGCGGCCGATGGACGTCGTACTCACGGCGCTGCGCACGCTCGGCGCCGTGATCGACGACGGCGGGTCCGGCACGCTGCCGTTCACCGTGGCCGGCTCCGGCGGAATGGCCGGCGGCGTGGTCACGGTCGACGCGTCGGCGTCCAGCCAGTTCGTCTCGGCGCTGCTGCTCGCCGGGGCACGGTACGACGCCGGCGTCGACCTGCGGCACGACGGCAAACCCGTACCGTCGCTCCCCCACATCGCGATGACCGTGTCGATGCTGCGCGCCCGTGGGGTGGCGGTCGACACGTCCGAGCCAGACCGGTGGGTGGTCTCGCCCGGCCCTATCGCCGCGATCGACGTCCACGTCGAGCCCGACCTGTCCAACGCCGCCCCGTTCCTCGCGGCCGCCGTCGTCACGGAGGGCTCCGTCACCGTGCGGGACTGGCCGACGACGACCGACCAGCCGGGCGACCAGCTGCGCTGGCTGCTCGCCCAGCTCGGCGCCGACGTCGCGGTCTCGGCCGACGGGCTCACGGTGTCCGGCCCGGGCCAGCTGAGCGGCGTGGACCTCGACCTGCACGACGTCGGCGAGCTCACCCCGGTGGTCGCCGCCTGCTGCGCGCTCGCCGGCCAACCGTCCCGGCTGCGCGGCATCGCCCACCTGCGCGGCCACGAGACCGACCGGCTGGCGGCCATCAGCACCGAGCTGAACCGCCTCGGCGGCGACGTCACCGAGACCGTCGACGGGCTGGAGATCCGGCCGCGCCCGCTGCACGCCGGGGTGTTCCACACCTACGCCGACCACCGGATGGCGCACGCCGGCGCGGTCCTCGGCCTCGTCGTCGACGGCGTGCAGATCGAGAACGTCGCGACCACCGGCAAGACACACCCCGACTTCGCCGGGGCCTGGAAGGCGCTGCTGCGATGAGCCATCGCGGGTACGACGAGCACGACGTCGAACGCTACGACCGCCCGCGCCGCCGTACCCGCCCGCGCACGAAGGACCGGCCCAGCCACGACGACGCCGTGCCGGCCCGCGTGATCACCGTCGACCGCGGCCGCTACACCTGCATGCTCGACGACACGACGCTGGTCAGCGCGATGAAGTCGCGGCCGCTCGGCCGCAAGGGCGTGGTGGTCGGCGACCGCGTGCGGCTCGTCGGCGACGTGTCCGGGGCCGACGGTTCGCTGGCCCGCATCGTCAAGGTCGACGACCGGACCAACGTGCTCCGGCGCACGGCCGACGACGACGACCCGGTGGAGCGGGTGGTCGTCGCCAACGCCGACCAGCTGGTGATGGTCACCTCGCTGGCCGACCCCCCACCGCGGCACGGCTTCATCGACCGAGCCCTCGCCGCGGCGTACGACGCGGGCATCGAACCCCTGCTGTGCTTGACAAAAGCCGACCTCGGATCCCCCGACGAGCTGGTCGAGCTGTACCGTCCGCTGGGGGTCGACTACGTCGTGACGCAGCACGGCAGCGACCTGGACGAGCTGCGGTCGCACCTGCGTGACCGGGCCAGTGTGCTGCTCGGCCACTCCGGCGTCGGCAAGTCGACGCTGGTCAACGGCCTGGTACCGGGAGCCGACCGGTCGACCGGTCTCGTCAATGCGGTGACCGGCCGCGGCAGACACACGTCGACCTCTGCGTACGCGCTGCGGCTGCCCTTCGGCGGCTGGGTCTTCGACACCCCGGGCATCCGCTCGTTCGGCCTCGCCCACGTGGACCCCGACCGGTTGATCGAGGCGTTCGGGGACCTGGTCGAGTTCACCGCACAGTGCTCGCGGGGGTGCACGCATGCCGAGACCGAGCCCGAGTGTGGCCTCGATCTTGCGGTGCGGGAGGGTTACCTCGACGGAGTACGGGTGGCGTCGTTCCGCCGGATCCTGGCCAGCCGCGAAGGCAGCGACTCCGACGACAGCCGCAAGTAGGCAGGCTCAGTCGTCGGTGAGGCGGTCGGCCCGGCCGTGCAGGTAGCGCTGCTTCGGGATGCTGGTCGTCCGCTCGGCCGCGGCTCGATAGGAGTCGCGCGCCGCCGCGTGGTCGCCGGCCAGCTCCTGCAGGTGCGCGCGGACCGCGTACAGCCGGTGGTCGCCGGCGATCCGCGCGTCGGCCTCGAGCCCGCCGAGCAGGTCGAGCCCGGCCCGCGCGCCGTGCGCCATCGCCACCGCGACGGCGTGGTTGAGCGCCACCACCGGGTTGTCGGCGGTCTGCATCAGCCGCCCGTACAGGGCCACGATCTGGGGCCAGTCGGTCGCCTCTGCCGTCGGCGCCTCGTCGTGCACTGCGGCGATCGCCGCCTGGAGCTGGTACGGGCCGGTGGCTCCCTTGGGCAGCGCAGCGGTGATCAGGGCCACGCCTTCGGCGATCTGGTCGGCGTCCCAGCGGCGTCGGTCTTGCTCGGCCATCGAGATCAGCTCGCCGTCCGGGCCGGTGCGCGCTGGCCGGCGCGCGTCGGTCAGCACCATCAGCGCCAGCAGCCCGGCCACCTCGCCGTCGTCGGGCAGCAGGCGGTGGACCATCCGGGTCAGCCGGATCGCCTCCGCCGACAGCTCGATGCGGTGCAGGCTCGAGCCCGACGTCGCGGCGTAGCCCTCGGTGAAGATCAGGTAAAGCACGTGGAGAACCGCGCCGAGCCGCTCGACCTGCTCCGGGCCGGGCGGCAGGGCGAACGGAACGCCGCTGTCCTTGACCCGCTGCTTGGCCCGGCTGATCCGTCGGGCCATGGTCGGCTCCGGCACCAGGAACGCGCGGGCGATCTCCGCCGTGGTCAGGCCACCTACCGCCCGCAGGGTCAGCGCGATCTGCCCGGCCGGAGCCAGAGCGGGGTGACAGCAGAGGAACAGCAGGATCAGCGTGTCATCCGAGTCGGGCGCTGCCGCCGTGTCTGCGGCGGGTACCAGCCACTCGTCCGGCAGTCGCCACTGGGCGACGGTGTCCTCTCGGCGCCGGCGAGCCTGCTCGCTGCGCAGCAGGTCGGTCAGCCGGCGCGACGCGACCGTGATCAGCCAGCCGCGCGGACTGTCCGGGAGGCCGTCCCTCGGCCACTGCGTGGCGGCCGCGAGGAGCGCCTCCTGTACCGCGTCCTCGGCCGTGTCGAAGTGCCCGTAGCGGCGTACCACTGCGCCGAGGACCTGCGGCGCCAGTCGGCGGAGCAGGTCCTCGACCTCGGTGTCGGCCACGGCGGCGTCAGAGGTCCAGCTCGGCCCGGGACTCGGTGATCGGGCGCACGTCCGCGTAGGCCTTCGCGGCGACGGCGGCCGGCGCCGGGCACTCGCCCAGCCGGGCGGCGATCTCGGTGGCGCGGTCGAAGCTCTCGCACTCGACGACCCAGTAGCCGGCGAGGACCTCCTCGGTCTCGGCGTACGGCCCGTCCGTCACGACTGGGACGCCGCCTTGCGAGCCGAGTCTGCGGGTGTGGACCGGAGCGACCAGACCACGTGTCTCGACCAGCTCCCCGGACTCCTCGAGGTCCTTGTTGAACTGCTCCATGAATGCACCCATCGCGGCGAACTCCTCGGCGGACCAGGCCGGCTTGTCGGTGGCCTTGCCCCCCATGCCGTCGTAGTCCTGCTGCGATCCGTAGGTCAAGATCATGTACTTCACGGCGGTCTCCTTCGTGTCGGCACCCGTGCGGTGCCTCTCGCCAGAGACGTCGGTGCCGCTGGCTCGTTCCGGACACCCGCAACCGGGTCGTACCCGTCAGCCGCCCCAGACGGCGCGGGCGCCGAGGTCTCCGGTCCGGATGACCTGGTACAGACAAAGCAGCGCCATCACCACCAGCAACGAGCCGATGCCCACCCTGGCCCCCTTCGGGACTCCACGCCGGCCGCCGGCACCGGACACCATCGGAGACGGGCCGCCCAGCGTCGCGACGGCGACCAGCGTGGCCACCGTGAACATGACCACGAACCACAGCAGCGTCTTGCCGGCGGCTTGGTGCTCGGCCACCAGCGGAGCGAGCTCCGGCCGGCTTGCCAGGAAGGCCTCCCCGGCCAGCAGTGACAGGCCGGTGGAGGCGAGCGAGCCCAGCACCATGGCCCCCAGCAGCCAACGAAGGGCCCAGCGCCACTGCTCGACCACGGCGAACACGATCGCGACCACCGCCGTGGTCGGGACGAGGACGACTGTCAGGTGCACCACAAGCGGGTGCAGCGGCAGACCGAAGAACTCGTCCAACATCGCGAACTCACCTCTCTGCACGTGCCGACAGCCTGGTGTGC
>JBOHDE010000015.1:0-30932 GCA_050699035.1 Nocardioidaceae bacterium
GGCCGGCGGCCGGCTGACGCCAGAGCGGGTCCGCGACTGGGCCGGGCGCGGCCGGGCGGCCGGCTGGGAGCTCGTCGTGATGTACGGGCAGACCGAGGCGACCGCGCGGATGGCGTGGCTGCCGCCGCACCTGACCGCCGAGCGGCCCGGCAGCATCGGCGTCCCGGTCCCCGGCGGTGCCCTCCGGATCGACCCGGTGCCGGAGGCGACCGATGCCGGCATCGGCGAGCTCGTCTACACCGGACCCAACGTGATGCTGGGGTACGCCACCGCCCGCGCCGACCTGGCTCGCGGTGCCGATCTGACCGAGCTCCGCACCGGCGACCTGGCCCGCGAGGTCGACGGTCTCGTCGAGCTGGTCGGGCGCCGCGGCCGGCACGCCAAGCTGTTCGGCCTGCGGCTCGACCTCGACGACCTCCAGACCGTCGTCGGCGACGCCGACACCGAGGTGCGCTGCGTCGTCGTCGACGACGTACTCCACGCGTTCGTCACCCGCCGCCGGGTCGCCGACCGGGTGACCGCGGCCCTGTCGCGGGCCAGCGGGCTACCGTCCAGCGCGGTCCGCGTGACGACCCTCGACCGGTTCCCGCTCACCCGCACCGGCAAGCCCGACCAGGCCGCTCTCGCCGACCACGCCCGCGCGCTCGCCGTCCCTGACGAGGCCGACCCCGGCGCCACTGGCCCCGAGGCCATCCGACGCGACTTCGCGGTCGTACTCGGCCGACCCGATGCCACCACCGACGACACGTTCGTCGGCCTGGGCGGCGACTCGCTCTCCTACGTCGAGCTCGCGACCCGACTCGGTCGCCGGCTCGGCGAGCTGCCGGGCGACTGGCACACCCGCACCGTCGCCGACCTCGCCGCGACCGCCGATCCAGGTGGCGGCGTACGGCTCGACACCAGCGTGGTGCTGCGGGCACTCGCGATCTTCGCGATCGTGGGCACGCACGCCAACCTGTTCACCGTCGTCGGCGGCGCCCACCTGCTGCTCGCCGTGGCCGGCCACAACTTCGCCCGGTTCCAGCTCGGCGGCCAGACCCGCGAACGGCGACTGCGCCACGGGCTGGCGTCGCTGGCACAGCTGGTGCTGCCGGCGTCACTGTGGATCGGCGGGGTCGCGCTGGTGACCGGCTTCTACCAACCGACGACGGCGCTCTTCCTCAACGGCCTGGTCGGCAGCGACGGCTGGACCGTCCAGTGGCAGTTCTGGTTCCTGGAGGCCCTGGTCTGGGTGACCGTGGCAGCCCTGGCCCTGGTCGCGGTCCCTGCATTCGACCGGCTGGAACGGCGGGCGCCGTACGCCGTCGCGCTGGGACTGGTCCTCACCACGCTCGCACTCCGCTTCGGCTGGGCCGGTCCGCACGCCGGCGAGACCGAGCGCTACACGGTCGGCGTGGTGGCGTGCTGGTTCGCGCTCGGCTGGGCCGCGACCCGCGCCGACACGACGGCCCGCCGGTGGACCGTCACCGGCCTGGCCGTGCTCGGCACCGTCGGCTTCTTCGGCGACCCGCTGCGCGAGGCGCTGGTGGTGACGGGGATCGCACTGCTCGTCCACGTGCCGGCGCTCCGGGTGCCGCGGCTGCTGGTGACGCCGGTCTCCGCACTCGCCTCGGCCTCGTTGTTCGTCTACCTGACCCATTGGCAGGTCTACCCCCATCTCGAGGACGTCTTCCCGCTCGGCGCCACGCTCGCCTCGTTCGCGGTGGGACTCGGGATCTGGCTGGCCTGCCGCCCGCTGCTGCGACGGGTCGGCCGACTGGTCCGCCGCTGACCCACGCTTCGATACCGTCAGCGAGACGAAAGTGTCGTCCCGCCGTGGTCGGTGACGACCATCGGGTGTCGCACCAAGCCTGGTGCCACGCTCACCTGAGGAGGAACGACCCGATGAAGTACCTGATCATGATGCATGTCGACCCCACCGTCTTGGAGCAGCTGACCGACGAGCAGCAGACGGCGATCGGAAGCGGCCACGCCGCGTTCATGCAGACCACGAAGGACAGCGGCGAGTTCCTGTCTACGAACGCGCTCGCCGACCCC
Organism: Nocardioidaceae bacterium; assembly: GCA_050699035.1. Classification (GTDB taxonomy): domain Bacteria; phylum Actinomycetota; class Actinomycetes; order Propionibacteriales; family Nocardioidaceae; genus WHTB01. The sequence goes on from JBOHDE010000015.1 coordinate 2,038, forward strand.
AGCCAGTCCAAGGTCGTACGTTCCAAGAACGGGACCCCCGACGTCACCGACGGTCCGTTCGTCGAGGCCAAGGAGTTCATGGGCGGTTACTACCTGATCGACGTCGAGGACGAGTCGCGCGCCGTCGAGCTGGCCAAGCTGATCCCCGACGCCTCCATCGACGGGCTCGCGCTGGAGATCCGGCCGGTGATGTTCTCCGACGGGGCAGACATGTGAACAGCCCGCCGCCGAGCGAGGGCGCGTGGCGCGACCTGGCGCCGCGCGCGCTCGCGCGGCTGCTTCGCATGTACGGACCGGGCCAGTTCGACCTGTGTGAGGACGCCGTCCAGGACGCCCTGCTGGACGCGCACAAGCAGTGGGCCACCAACCCGCCCGACGACCCTCTCGGTTGGCTCGTCACCGCTGGCCGACGGCGTTACATCGACCGAGTCCGGTCTGATGTTCGTCGCCGCGAGCGGGAGGCCAAGGTCGCCCGGCTGACCGAGCCACTCGTACCCGCGTCGTCCGAGGTCGATGACAGCCTGCTCATCCTCCAGCTGTGCTGCCATCCCGAGCTCCCGCGGGCGGGGCAGATCGCGCTCACCCTCCGAGCCGTGTGTGGACTCACAACCGCCCAGATCGCCAACGTCTACCTGCTTCCCGAAGCGACCGTGGCCCAGCGCATCACCCGAGCCAAACGACGGCTCACCGACCTCGGTCGAGGGTTCCCCGACCCGGGCCAGACCGAGGAACGGCTTCCCGCCGTACTCAACGTGCTCTATCTGATGTTCACCGAGGCGCACCACACGACGACCGGGGCCCCGGCGCGGGACACCGACCTCGCCGGCGAGGCCCTGCACCTCGCCCGCCAGCTTCGTGCGGGCTTCACCACCAACACCGAGGTCACCGGCCTGCTCGCCTTGATGCTCCTCACCGAGGCACGCCAACCCGCCCGCATCACCGCAGGTGGCGAGCTCGTCGCCCTTGACGAGCAGGACCGCACCCGGTGGAACAAACCGTTCATCGCCGAGGGGTTACGGCTGCTCGACCGCTCGGTCCCTGATGCGACGCCCGGTCCGTACCTCATCCAAGCCTGCATTGCCGCCCTGCACGCTCAGGCGGCCACCGTCGCGACCACCGACTGGGCGGAGATCCTGGCGCTCTACCGGCTGCTGGAGATCACCACGGACGGCCAGAACCCCACCATCAGGCTCAACCGGATCGTCGCCGAGGCGTTGGTCCACGGTCCCGGCGCGGCGCTCGACCTGGTGGACCAGCTCAAGGACCAGCACCCCGACCTGCCGCGCCTCCATGCCGTACGAGCCGACCTCCTGGAGCGGAGTGGCGACACGACCGCGGCCGCCGCCGACTACCGGACAGCGATCAAGGCCGCTCGCAACCTGGCAGAGCAACGCCACCTGGTGCGGAAGCTCCGCCAGCTCGACCTCTGAGCATCTGGGCTGGACGACGTCAGTGCTGCTCGGGGGCCTGGCCGACGGGACTGATCGCCGCAGCGACCTGGTCGCCCTCACTGACGTCTTTGGCGCAGCCGAGCCCGTCGAGGACCACGCGCACCAGACGTCCTACCTGGTCGGGATCCGCAGCCTGACCGGCGGCCGGCAGCGCGTACAGGCAGTACCAGGCGAGCTCGTCGACGCTCACGTCCGTCCGCACGAGACCGTCCTCGGCTGCCTCCTCGATAAGCTCCGCGAAGACGCGGCGCAGACGGTCCTCGGCATCGGCGACCTCGGGACCGCGATGCACGAGCGCCCTGACGTCGGTTGACACGTGTTGCTGACGGTGGAAGCAGATCGACGCATATGCACGCACGACCGCTACCAGCCGGGAACTCACTGGCTCGGAGTCACGGCGCAAGTCGTCGAGCGTCTGCAAGTGCCCCTCGACGTGCCGCGCATGGTGCGCGACCAGGATCGACTCGACATCGGTGAAGTACTTGTACAGCGTGGCTCGACCGATCCCGGCGGCCTTTGCCACCTGGGACATCGTCAGCGCGAGAGGGCCATGCTCCTCGGCCAAGTGCCAGGCCGCCTCCGTGATCGCATCCCGAACGGCCCGACGATGACTGTCGATCGACTCTTCCCACAGCTTCGGCACACCCCGATCGTACACCCTGTCCGCGGCTACGACACTATGACTTGAATGCAATACACTGTGTCTCGTACATGCGAAGGATCGCCAGCCGCCGACCGAGGAGACAGCGATGACAGACGGCGCACCCCACCCCAAGAACAACCCGGCCGCCGATGCCCCTCCTGGACTCCCCCGGTGGGTCAAGCTGCTGGCAGTCGGCGCTCTCATCGCCGGGATCGTGCTGGTGGTGGCGATGCTCCTCGTTGGCGGCGAGCACGGCGCAGGGATGCACGGCCGATGATGTCCCCGGGGACCCGGAAGCTCTTGCTGACGGTCCATGTGACCAGCTCCGTTGGCTGGCTCGGCGCGATCGCGGCGTACATCGCCCTCAACGTGTCCGCCCTGGCCGGCGATGACGAGCAGACCATCCGGGCGGCGTACCTCATGATGGACGTCGTGATGCGGTACGCCCTGATCCCGCTGGCGACCGCCTCACTCGCGACCGGGATCGCTCAGGCCCTGGGGACACCATGGGGTCTGTTCCGGCACTACTGGGTGACGATCAGCCTGGCGCTCACTACCTTCGCGTACGCGATCCTTGTGCTGCACCTGCCGACCGTCGAGGGCATGGCTTCGGTCGCCGCAGATCCGCACGGGGACCTCACAGAGCTCGGCGGCGACCTCTTCCACTCCGTCGGCGGCCTGGTCGTGCTCTTGGTCCCGCTGACCCTGAACATCTACAAGCCCCGTGGGATGACGCGCTATGGCTGGCGTCGCACCCGCGACCTCACGACTCGGGGAACCTGAGCATCGCCTGAAATGATCCTTGGCGCGAGCAGGACGACCCGGACCGATCTCGGTGTGGATGGGCTACTTCACCCCTCGAACCGACAGTATCGGCCCCGATTCCGCGCTCAAAATGTCGGTTCGGAGGGTGACGTTGTGGCCGACGGACATGTCGCGGGGCTTAACCTGGGTCGATGGTCGTGTCGTACCGCGAGTACGCGCCTCCCGTCGGGCTGGGTCAGCCTGGCCGGCTACTCGAGCCAGGCCCACATGAGCGAGGACGTACGTCGGCTCACGGGCACGACACCTGTCCGATTCCTGAAAGACGCCGCAGTCACCGCCGCCTAACCTCGCTGGCATGAGCATCGACATCGCCTCCGCGAAACAGTTCATCCACGCCAACGGTCGACTCGTCGACCGCCACCGGCTGGCGACCGTCATCGACGGTGCCCCCGTCGCACCGGTCCTGGCCGCGCTACGCCCGTACCAGAACCCCGACGGCGGTTTCGGTCACGCGCTCGAACCCGATGTCCGGTGCCCCGGCAGCCAGCCCGCAAGCACGCTGCATGCCCTGGAGGTGCTGCTCGACGTCGGGGCGCCTGACGACCCACTCGTCTCCGACGCGGCGGCCTGGATCGCCTCCATCGCCGGACCCGATGGCGGGGTGGCGACGGTGCTCCCGAGCGCCGACGGCTACCCGCGCGCTCCCTGGATGGAGCCTTCGGCCGAGAGCGGCTTTCTCACCTACGCGCTGGCGGCCAAGCTCTGGTACGCGGGCTCGACCGAGCCGTGGCTGGCGCGCGCCACCGAGTGGTGCTGGACCCAGCTGGACCGGCCGGAACCGGTCGGCGGCTACACGGTGAAGTTCGCCATCGACTTCCTCGACGCTGTCCCCGATCCGCCTCGCACCACCGCCGCGTTGGAGCGGCTACGACCCGCGCTGGGAGCGGACGGATGCCTGGCCATTCCGGACGGCACCGAGGACGAGAAGCTCACCCCGCTCGACATCTCCCCCTCCCCCGGCCTGGCGAGTCGGACGTTGTTCGCCAGCGACCAGATCGAGGCCGATCTGGACCGCATCGAGGCGGGCCAGCTCGCCGACGGCGGGTGGACGGTCGACTTCTTGCAGTGGTCGCCCGGCCAGGCCTTGGAGTGGCGCGGCATCGCAACCGTCCTCGCCCTGCGTGTGCTGCAAGCCAACGGCCGCCTCCAGTTCTCGAGCGGTGATCAGAACAGGCCGAGCTGATCGATGAGGCCCTCGGCAGCGGTGATGATCGCCTGTGCGTGCTCGATCGCCTCGGTCGCCTCATCGACGGTTGCGTCGTCGCCGGGGCGCGCGGGGTACTCCAGCTCGTTGCGACGTCGCCGCAAGGCGCCGAACTGCCGGAGGCCGGGACCGAACTGTGCCCGCACCGCTTGCTCGACGGCGTAGTGGCCACCCTTAGTCGTGGGTCGTAGGCCTTGATGCGCGAGCAGTGCGGTCAGTGCCTGTCGCGCTGCGTCGTAGGCGAGCACGAACGCAGAGTCGGGATCGCGCTCCGTGGCCGTCGTCGCCGTCTCCAGTGTGATGGCGGCCTTCTCCAGGAGGCGCTCGCCGTTGGCGGCTTCGCCGGTGAGCTTCTGCAGGTCACCAGATGCGATAAGCGATCCGATCTCGGCCTCGCCGCGCTTCCATCGGGCCATCAGTCCGCCAACTCACGATTGTCGAGAACGACAGAGAACGCCGATGCCGTGATCTGGGCGACCAGCGCATCGGCCGGGTCGTCCCACTGTTGTGGCGTGCGGACGACGGGGTTGACCTCGATGCCGAGCCGAGCCCGCGCCCGGTCCGCCGCCTCGTAGAGATCGGCGCGATCGACTTTGCCGATCACCAGCACGTCGATGTCATGTGGCGGAGGGCCTACCTCGCCGGCGTACCGAGCGGCCCAGGACCCGAAGATCACCACCTGCTGTGCACCGGGGATAGCGAACTCTTCGGCGACAACTGCTTTCGGACCGAAGGTGACTTCCAGCAGTTGAGTCAGGGCAAGAGCGGCGGGGTGGTTGTTGTTGGCACGCACCAGTCGGTTGCGTCCAAGCGTGCGACTGGTGATGAGGCCCGCCTCGTCCAGACGAACGACCTCGCGATGCAGTGTGGACAGTGCCACCCCCAGGCGAGTAGCGAGGTCGCTCACGCCGAACTCCTGGTCGGGGTGCAGCATGAGCCACATCAGCAGCTCCGCTTGGTGCTGCGACCGGAAGACCGGAAGCAGCGCCGGCCCATCACTACGCATAACTGAAATATATCTCCCATCTAACAGTAGAGTCAATCGGCATCGAGAACCAGTCTTGGACGAACGCGGTCAGTGGTCCACGACAAGGACCGACCACGCATCGTGGCTTGGGATCGTCACCACGACGAAGTCCCCGTCCATGTCGGTGCTCACCGGACTCAGCCCGGGGCCTAGCTCCGGCGAGCCCCACACCACCCGTTCGGGGACAGCGGCCACCCGTAGCCGGATGGTTATCTCAGGGGTCGGGGTGGTTGCGACCTTGGCGACGTTCCAGTGCGCATCGTGCTGGTCCCGGAGGTCGATCAGGGACACCGAGGTCCTCCAGGTGTTCTGGCGGACCGTCACGTGGACCGTGCCCGGCTCGACTTTCGTGGAAAATGGCACCCCGTCGACGATGACGTCAGAGTTGATCCCGCCGAGCACCGACCTCGTGACGTCGGTCAGCGTCTCGTCGTACAGCACGTCACCGGTCGCCACCGCGAAGTCGGTGTAGGTCGCGAGCTCGGCCGACACACGCTCCGGCAGCGTGACGTACTTCGGGTAGTACGGGTGCACAAGGACCCCGCCGGCCTCACCGAAAAGGAGGTAGTGGCCCCCGGCCGACCAGACCTCGGCCAGTGCCAGTTTCGCCGCCGCCACGGACTCTGGGCCAGTGCTCTCGGCGAAGGGCTCGAGGTAGGCGGCGAGGATGACCGGCCTGCCCGGGGCAAGATCTCGCGCGGTGCTGACGAGACCAACGAGGTCGTCATAGTCGTCGTGCGGCGGCCAGACCTCGATATAGGTAACGTCCTGCCGGGACCTGACGGTCGCTCGGGTGGGGAAGTCGTTGACGTTGTTGAAGATCAAGGTGGCTCCGGGCAAGGCATCTCGCACACAGTCCACGAAACGCGTGAGCTCCGTTGCCAGGTCGACGATGGATCCGTCCGCGGCCACCGCTGTCTTCGGGAAGCCGTACTGGTCGAGGTGGAGGCCGTCGAATCCGACCTCGTGCACGGCCGTGCGCATCTGCTCGGTGATGTGCTTCTGCCAGGGTCGGCCCGGGGTGAGGTCCATGATCCAGAGGAAGTCGCCCAGTGTGTAGGGCGTGCCAGTGAGCGCGGCCAGCACCTGGTCCGGATGCTCCTCGACATAGTCGGCGCCCGCGCCGTAGACAGCGGCGTAGCCGAGGGAGGCGGACCCGGCCTCGCGCAGTGCCGCGACGAACGCCCTGGTTGTGCTCAGCGAGAGCCGCCGGCCGAGCGCGTCGTCGAACTCGTCCGTGGGCGGCAGCAGCTCGGCATGTCGGTACATCCAGTCATAGAACTGGACCACGTTGAGGTGGAAGCGCCGGGCTGAGTCGGCTACCTCTCCGGCGTCCCGGCCAGGGGTGAAGTCGGACACGAACCCGTAGCGGGGTCGTGAGCGTGGTTCCGGTAGGACGTCGAGTGCCGTCGCCGCGACGACCGTTTCGCCATTCTGCAACAGGACCGCGGAGCCGCCCTCGGCCAAAGGCACCAGGGGTACGACGGACCGCCCGGCCGGCCAGCTGACGGCTCGGTCGAGCACGGGTCGGCCCAGCTGGGAGACCGATACGTTTGCCGATCCCGCCGACGCGGCACAGATCACGAGGGCGACCTCCTCGCCCGGAGCGAAGGTGGTCTTGGTGGGGAAGACGGTCAGCTGACTCATCGGCCTGTCTCCGCTTCGCCGATCGCGTTGTCGAGGATCAGGTACATCGCGTGTGACCAGAGCAGGGGCGTGGCGACCGGACCCCACCTCAGCTGCCATGGCGCGATGTGTTGCTCGTCCTGCGGGTGGTCGAGGACCTGCTCGGTGAGCCATCCCTCCTCGGTGGCCTGCTCCTCGATCCACCCACGCAGCAGACGAGCAGTCTCGAGGTTCCCCTGCGCGCACCGAACCCAGCCGAGCCACGCAGTCAGCAACAGCCACTCACCGCCGCCGTAGTAGGTGTCGCCGAGGTACCGGCGAACACCGCGGCCCTTCACCTGCAGGTCATCGGCGACACGGTCCACGGTCGCAGCGAACACGGCGTCGTTGACGTCGAACACGCCGAGCGGCAACGCCAGCCACAGCAGGCTCGCGTCCACACGCACGGTCGCATCGTCCTTGCGGAGCGCGCCGTCGCGGACGAACTCGCGGGCTAGGACGTCGACCAGCTCCGCTGCTGCAGAGGCGAGCCGTTCATCGTCGAGGAGGCGGGCAGCCGCGCCGAGCCCCGCAGCCGACGCCCCGATGGTGGCCGCGTGGCGGCGGTCGACGTACTCCTCCCAGCAGTCGGAGCAGGACCGGTCCCCCACAGCGAGGTAGTCGGCGACGAGCCGAACCGCGTCGCGTTCGTGCTCGGACGGCGTTCGCCCAACGTGGCGAAGGTGGTCGGCAAACACCCAGAGCCAGGTGCCGTAGCCGTCCAGCTGGAAGTTGGGCCAGCCCTCCGCACCGCTCTCGACAGACCCGTCGAGCTCGAACCGGGCCGGCGGCATCTGCGACGGCGGCAGCGTCGCGGCGTCTCGCGTGGCGGCCTCGAACACCTCGCGGTGCCGGAGCACGGTGCCGACCGCCCACGCGTGGAATGCGCCGGCGCTCTCGCCACCGTCAACCGTTTCCATCGCCAGCGCGCAGTAGCTGCCATCCCGGAACCAGGCGAACTGGTACGTCGGGAACGTCGGCCCGGCGACGTACCCACCGGACTCGTCCTGGCCGTCCAGGATCACCTTGACGGACGTGGCGACGAGGTCGTCACGGCTGATTGACACGCTGGTCATCCCTTCAGGGCGCCGGACTGGAGGCCGGACACGAAGTAGCGCTGGAAGATGAGGAACACCGTGATCACAGGGACCACCGCGATGGTCGAGGCGGCGAAGACCAGCCCCCACGACGTTGCGTGCTGGCCCTGGAACAGCTGGATTGCGATCGGCAGTGTCCGGTTCGCCGGCGAGTCGATAACGGTGACCGCCCAGACGAACTCGTCCCAGGCGCCGAGGAACGTGAAGATCGCGGCAGTCGCCAGTGCTGGCTTCGCCAGCGGCAGCATGAGGAACAAGTAGATTTGCAGTCGGTTCGCTCCGTCGATCAGCATCGCCTCGTCGAGCTGTCGGGGGATGCTCTCGAAGAAGCCGCGGAGCAGAAAGGTCGTGAACGCTAGCTGCCCCGCGACGTAGAAGGCGACCAGGCCGGACCGGCTGTCGAGGAGCTGCAGGTCACGCGCGACGAAGAACTGCGGGATGATCAGCATCATCCCCGGGATCATCAGCGTCCCGATCAGCGTGTAGAAGAGGACCTTCTTCCCCGGAAACTCGAACCGGGCGAATGCGTAAGCCATCGTCGACCCGAACGCGAGCACCCCCACCACCGTCGCCACGGTCACGACGGTGCTGTTCCAGAAGTAGCGCGCGAACCCGTTCGAGGTCCAGGCCCGCACGTAGTTGCGCAACGTCGGCTCGTCCGGGATGAGGTCCGGTGTGAGGACGAACGACTGGGGCTTGAGCGAGGTCGCCAGCATCGTCATGAACGGGAGAACCATCACGAAGGCGCCGACGAGGAGTACGACGAACCGGCCGGCCGACGTGGTCCGGTCCTCTCGGCTCCGGGTCACTGGTCCACCCCCTCGTCGTACCGGAACAGCTTCATCTGGGCGAAGCTGAGTCCGAAGATGATGATCGCCAGCAGGTAGGCGATGGCAGACCCATAACCGAACTCGAGGAACTCGAAGGCCTGCTGGTACATGTAGGTCAGGACCACCTGGGTCTCGTTGGCCGGCCCGCCGCCGGTGATCACGTAGACCGAGATGAAGACGTTGAACCCGCCGATCACGAGCATCACGGTGACGAACAAGATCACCGGACGTAGGTAAGGCAGGGTGACCGCGAAGAAGCGTCGGATCGGTCCTGCACCGTCCACCGCGGCTGCGTCGAGCAAGTCGTTGGGTACGTTCTGCAGGCCGGCCAGGAAGATCAGCATCGACCAGCCGACTCCCTTCCAGATGCCGAGCAGGCAGAGCACCACCAGGGCGGTCCACCTCGACCCGAGCCAGTTCACCGGCTCGTCGCCGACTCCGAGCACGTTGTGGAGGGTGTGGTTCACCAGGCCGGTGTCGGTGGAGAAGAGGTACTCGAACACCAACGAGACCACCACCCAGCTGGTGACCACCGGGAGGTAGTACAGCGCGCGGAACGTGACCCGACCCACGATCGCCTTGTGGATCAGCACCGCCACCAGCAGCCCGATCGCCATCTGGATCGGGACTGTCGCGAGCATGTAGACCAGCGAGTTGACCAGGCTCTTCCAGAAGTCCGGATCCTCGATCGCGCGCTGATAGTTCCCCAGTCCGACGAACGGGCTGACGGCACCCGGTGCGAACTTCCAGTCCAGGAAGCTCATCCGCAGCGACTGAACCACCGGCCACATGATCAACCCCGCGAAGAGCAGGAGCCCGGGCAGCAGGAAGAGGTACGCGGTGACGTGGGAGCGCCGGCCGCCAAGGGCCGGCGCCCCGGTCGTGACGTCGGGCACTAGGAGGCCGCGAGGATCTCGTCGATCTGCTTGGCAGCGCTGTCGAGCGCTTCCTGGACCGTCAGGTCACCCTTGAAGGCCTTCTGGACCTGGGTGGACATGGCCTCCTCGATCTTCGGGTACTGCGGGTGCGGCAGCCGCGGCCGAGCGGTCTCCAGCTGGGTCGCGAACGACTCGTAGTACGGCTGGATGGCGGTCAGCTTCGAGCCGAGGTCCTTGAGCACCGGCATCTGGCCGACCTCGGCCATGGTGGTCTGCGCCTCCTCGCTGAGCATGTACCGGATGAACTCCTGCGACTGTGCCTTGGCGTCGCAACTCGACGTCATCACGATGTCCTCGCCGCCGACAACCGAGATCGAGCCTCCACCGCCGTCCGGGACTGGGGCGGTCTTGAGCTCGAACTCGGGGTTCTGGCTCTCGAAGAGCGGGAACATCCATGGGCCGTCGAGCATGGTGGCGTAGGTGCCCTTCGGCAATCCGACCGAGGTCTCCACGCCGCCCTTGCCGCCGGTGATGATGTTGGGAATCTGCTTCTGGTTGTAGAGGTCCACGAGCAGCTGGACACCGGCGACCGACTCCGGAGAGTTCAGGTAGCCCGTGGCCGTGGTCTTGTCCGGGTCGGTCAGGTCCCCGCCCGCGGACCAGATCCACGGCAGCAGGTTCCAGCCGGACGTGCCATTGTCGGCGAACGCGAACGCCTTCTTGCCTTTCAGACCGGCTGCGAGCTTCTTCATCTCCTCGAACGTGGCTGGCGGCTCCGTCATGCCGGCCTTCTCGAGCGCCGCCGTGTTGTACATCAACACTCGCGTGTTCGTGTCTAGTGGCAGGCCGTAGTGCTTGCCCTCCCATTCGTTGGTCGCCAACGCACCGTCGTACGTCTGCTCGGCGAGCTCGTCGAAGTCGTCCATCTCGTCGCTGAGCGGAACGATGGCGCCGAGCTCGGCCAGCTCGGGAACCCAGACGATGTCACTGCGCACCAGGCATGGCAGGGTGCCGCCCGCCGTAGACGTGAGCAACTTCTTGTGCAGCTCGTCGTACGGGTAGGGCACCTGATCGACCTTGATCTTCGGGTTGGCGCTCTCGAACGCGGGGATGACCTTCTCTTCGAGGGTCTTCAGCTCGGGGCTGTCGGCGCTGTAGGCGTGCCAGTACTTGACCGTGGTGACGCCCGCGCTATCCGTAGGCCCGTCATCTCCGCCCCCGCCACAGCCCGCCGCGAGCGTGAGCACGGCGGCGCAGCCGATTGACGGCAGTACGCGCTGCTTCATTGGGATACCTCCGTCGATTCGGCCGGCGCGATGTGAGGCCCTTCACACTGTGTGCCTCGGCCTACTATGGCCAGAGTTGATTTCTTTCGTCAAGCAACAAATCCTGATTACTTTCTTGACACCCGAAATAAACACCGGAAGATGCGATGTACCCAGATCACTGCCGGAGGAGTTGCGAGATGCACGCTGCCCGCTTGGTCCGTCGTTGGCTGGTCTCTGCCCTTGTCTCTACCGCACTCGTCCTGGGCTTCACTCCCACCCAACCTGCAGGAGCCGCCGGCACCGTCGAGGTAACCGACGTCTACACCGACGACGCCCGGTACGTGCCGGGCCAGCAGGTCCAGGTGAAGGTCGTACTCACCAATTCCTCGGCGCAGACTTGGTCGGGGCCGGTCGCGGTGAGCGCAACCCACCTCGCGGTTAGCGCCGGCAGCGGGAGCGTCTCGGCCACGGTCCCGGCGGGCGGCACCGTGACGGTGAACGTGCCGTGGACCGCGCCGCCCAACGACTTTCACGGGTACTTCGTCACGGCCTCCGCGGGTTCCGGTTCGGGGACGACCGCGATCGACATCTCGAGCGACTGGACCCGATTCCCACGCTACGGGTTCATGGACTCCTTCCCAATCGGCCAGAGCCAGGCACAAGCGCAGGCCGACGTCGACCAACTCGTACGCGACTACCACCTCAACGCGTTGCAGTTCTACGACTGGATGTGGCGACACGAGAACGTGATCGAGCGCGACGAGAACGGTGCCCCACTCCCCACCTGGAGCGACTGGGCAGGGAACCCGATCTCCTCCACCGCCGTTCGCCAGAGCATCGAATCGGCACACGCGCGCAGGGTGGCGGCAATGCCCTACGCGATGTCGTACGCCGGCCTACAGGGATACGAGCAGATCAGTGGCGTCTCCCCCACCTGGGGCATCTTCAACGACACCGGTCACGCGAGTCAGATGAACTTCGACTTCGGAGACGGCGACCCGAACACAAACCTGTGGCTGTTCAACCCGACGAATGCGAACTGGCAGAACTACATCACCGACCAGTACAGGGCGCAGGTCAACGATATGGGGTTCGACGGTGTCCATCTCGACCAGCTCGGTCAACGCGACACCGTGTACGACTTCAATGGCGTACCCGTCGACCTGGCCACCACGTTCGCGGACCTGGTCAACGCATCGAAGGCAGCGTTGACCGCCAACAACCCGGCCAAGGCGAAGACCGTGTTCAACATTGTCAACGGAGCGCGCGACGGCTGGGCGGCCTCGGACGTGACGGGCCGCGCCGACCAGGACTTCGTCTACTCAGAGATCTGGGAGAAGGCTCCCACGTACGGCGACTTGAAGAGCTACGTCGGCTGGGCGCGCGCTCGAGCCGACCACAGGGCGATGGTGCTCGCGGCCTACATGAACTTCGAGGAGATCGTCGGGCCGCGTTACGAGGCCGAGTCGACCACACTGAATGGCGTCGGGGTGAACAACGACCACCCCGGCTACACCGGCAGCGGCTTCGTCGACCAGTTCGGTGACGTGGGCGACTACGTCGAGTTCACGATCAACGCGCCCGAGGAACGTGACTACGGGCTGGTCTTCCGGTATACCAACGCGACCGCGGGCGCGGTGTTCCGCGACGTGTCGGTCGATGGCGGTCCCTCGAGGTCGGTGAAGTTTCCAGTCACCTCGTCTTGGTCCTCGTGGTCAGCGGAACCGTACACGGCCGTCCACCTAACGCCGGGGACGCATACAGTCCGGGTCGCCGTATCCAGCACCGGATTCCTGAATCTGGACAGCCTAACCCTGGGCACCTTTGACGAGCCTTCGGTGAGGCTCGCCAACGCCGCGATCGCCGCATCGGGCGCAGGACACATCGAACTCGGCCAAGGCGACGAGCTTCTCGGGCATCCGTACTTCCCCAACCACTCGAAGCAGATGACGAACTCGTTGCGCAACGCGATGCGGACCCATTACGACTTCGTCACGGCGTACGAAAATCTGTTGTACGACGCGAAGCCGACAGACTCTGGACGGCAGTTCGTGAACATCGCCGGCCAGCCGACCAGTGGCGACGCGTCACCGGGCACGATCTGGACCGCGCTCAGCCGGACGGCGGATCATGACGTGATCAACTTGGTCAACCTCAAGGGGAACGACGCCACCTGGCGCAACGTCGCTAGCGTCCCTACCCAAATCACCAACGCCGAAGTCACCTACTACCTCGGGCCGGACGCGACCCCGACCGGGGTCTACTTGGCCAGCCCGGATCGCAACGGTGGAGCCACCCAGCAGCTTCCCCACACGACCGGGACCGACAGCAACGGTACGTATGTCCGATTCACGGTGCCGAGCCTGGAGTACTGGGACCTGATCTACGTCAAGCGCGGCTTCAATGCTCCGTCCGGCGGTCGTTACGAGGCCGAGGTGGCGACCAAGACAGATGTCACTGTTGGATCCGACCACCCAGGGTTCACCGGCTCCGGGTTCGTGGACAACTTCACAGCCACCGACTCGGGTGTCTCATTTGTAGTGAACGTTCCAGTAACGGGTGACTACCCGCTCGCCGTCCGATTCGGGAACGGCGGGTCTAGCGCAACACGGGCAATCGTCGTCGACGGCGAGTTCGTGACTCGCCGTACTTACGGCGGGATGGGGTCCTGGGACACCTGGGCTACCGACGCCACCACAGTGCACCTCGAGGCAGGCATCCACACGGTGCTCGTTTGGCGACAGCCATCTGACACCGGTGCCATCAACGTCGACTCATTGACCGTCGGCTGACAAGGAGACAGGTAGTGGATTCGAAGAGCTTTCGCGTCGCAGTGGCGACGGTCTCCCTTGGTGTCTCGGTCATGGTCGTGCCATTACTGGCCACGGCCGCGTTCTCAAGCGGTGTGGGGAGGACGGATGCGGCCGTCGCCGCGACCACCCCACCCACGACGGAGACTGCCCGCAGCCTCTACCTCAACAACTGGTCCAACCTGATCGGGCTCTGGATGCACCCGAAACTTGCCCAGACCGACACCAACACACAGTGGGGGCCGCGGCTGGGCGAGCTCCACTTCTCCCCTACCGGCCCTTCGGCGGGGTCGGCAACCAACCAGATCGTCGACTACACCGGGTTCTTCCGCAACGAAACGACAGGGTCGAAGTTCACCCAGGTGAACAAGTTCCAATCGGCGACTGGCCATCTCGACTCTGGCGGCATACTCAGGACTAGCTACGGCGCGTTCGACGGCGTCGCCCCGGCCGTGCAGATATCGCGTGACTACACAATGGTGCCGAACCAGCAGTTCATGGTCGTCACCTACCGACTCCAGAACACCGGACCCAGTTCGGCAAACATGAACGTCCTTGACTCAGTGCACCTGAACAACGTCGGCAAAAGTAGCGGCCAAAACGTCGTCGCGACGTTTGATAACGCCCGATCCGCTGCCTTCGCGGACATGTCGGCAAGCGGTCAGCATCACATCGTGCTCGGCTCGTTCGGTACACCGAGCGGCTTCCAGGTCGGCAACGACGCGGTCTCGAACCAGGCAGACCCCACGGTCGCGCCGTGGTACCCGTTCGACGCCACCGGGAACCTGCCAGGCAATGCCGAGCTCACCGCGGGGGACGTGTCCTTGGCAATCAACAAGCGGGTCACCGTCCCGGCGGGGTCGACTGTCACCACCTCGTTCTACCTCGGCATCGCAACCTCCGTGACGGGCGCGCGGGCAGTGGCTGATGCGGCCCGCACGACAACGCCGGCGAACTGGGAGTCGCAGACTTCGGCCGCATACACGGACTGGCTCGCGGCCGGGAAGAGGCTGAACCTGGCCGACCCGGGTCTGAACCTCGCGTACGACCGGGCACTGGTGACGATCAAGCAGTCGCAGAACCCGAGCCAGGGAACCTGGCCGGCAACGACGAACCCCATCGCCTATGGCTACAAGACCTGGGTCCGCGACTCGGGTGTCACCGCCTTGATCCTCGACGCGGCCGGGCACCACATGGAAGCGGAGCAGTACTTCCGGTGGATGGCGGGCATCCAGCGCGCAGACGGCAGTTTCGGCACGACCTACGACAACTGGACGGGTCAGCACGTCCCGTTCGTGGAGCCCGAGCATGACGCGATCGGGATCTTCCTCGTCGGTGTCATTCGGCACTACCAGCTGACTGGTGACGCCGGTTTCGCGAACGACCTGTGGCCAGCGGTGCAGCGCAGCGCGGACTTCGTCTCGAGCCAGATCGGGAGCAATGGCTTCGGCCCTGCTGACGCGTCTATCTGGGAGGAGCAGCAGGAGTACAACACGTTTACGCAAGGGCTCTACATCGCGGGGCTCTGGGCCGCGGAGGTGGAGGCCGAGCGCCGGGGCAACGAGGGCCAGGCCGACTCCTGGGCGGCTGCGGCAGGGCAGATCAACACTGCGCTCCAGCGCTCGTCACTCGAGTTCCCGGCTGGGCTGTGGAACGGGCCGGACAGCTACTACAACCGAGCCGTCAACTTAGACAACACCGGGCGTACCACTGTCGACGCCTCGTCGGACATCCTCTTTCCCCTCGGGGTTGTCGATGTGTCTTCGAGCCGAGCGGTGTCACACATCGCGAAGATCACCTCGACGCTAACCCATGACGGGCAGGGCATCGCCCGCTATCAGGGGGACACCTTCTACTACACCGCTCCGTTCAGCCCGGCCGGCGACGAGGCGGGCGGTCCTGAGCCGTCCTGGCCACAGATGAGCATGTATGCCGCGATGTTCTCGGCGTTCAGGGGAGATTCCGCAGCTTCCTTGGATCGGCTGACCTGGTACACCGGCCGGACCGCCGTCGGCTACATGCCGCCCGGCGAGCCGGTCTCGAACGTGACTCAGAAGCCGATCGTGTCCACAATGGTCGAGCCGGTCACCGGCGCCTGGTACGTACTTGCAGCGCTTGTGCACACCGGCCAGGTGGACCCGCGGGTTAATCCGCCGGTCGTCCAGGCGGGGGCAAACAAGTCGATCACTGTCGACTCGGGAACCGTTGGCGACTGGCCAGAGTGGGACAACGTCCCCTACTTCACGGATCCGGTGGGGGACTCCACGAGCCAGGTCTCCCAGACCGACATCAAGAACGTCGCTGTGACGAACGACGCGTCGAACTTCTACATCCGGATCGACAACGTCGCAGGCACCCTGCCCGACTTCGACACGTCACCACGGTTCGCTGCGCACGTGTACTCTGGCGACTTCGCCGGCAGCAGTGCACCGAACTCCGGCACCGGGATGTACGGCGGCACTCACGAAAGGGGCGCGCAGTACATGGTCGGGCGATGGTCCGACAGTAGCCAATTCAGCCGGTTCACTGTGGTTGGTGGGGCATGGACTTTCGACTCTGCCCTCACCGGCGTGATCGCGCCTCAGTGGGACGCCGCCGCCGGCCGAGTCGAGCTGGTGATCCCGCGTTCGTCCTTGGCGAGCGGCGCAACATCCGACGGCAGCATCGCCTCGCTCACGATCGCCCTGGCTCGTCAGAATCCGTCAACCTCGGCCTGGTCAGACGAAGACATCGTAACGTTGCGCTATCGACTGACGGGCCCCTCGACGGCCTGGACCTATGGGAGCGTGAGATGACCACTGCCGGAATGTCGCTGGTCACCAGCGCAACCGGCGATGCCGTCGACGCCGCGGCACAGACCCAAGCGCAGGTCTTCGCCACCGTGCTCACGCACGGCGAGCTGTCCAGGGTGAGGATCGCGAAATTGCTGGGCCTGTCCGCGTCGACGGTGACGAAGGCCGTCGCTCCCCTGCTCCGGGATGGCTACCTGACCGTCACTGACAGCGGTGGGGCGAAAGCAATCGGTCGGCCGCAGACCATGCTGGCGGTGGCGGCGCACGCCCGAAGCGTCATCGGCATCAAGATCGCCCGGCACGCCGTCATCGGCACGCTCACCGACCTCAACGGGCATCCGCTGGTGGAGCAGGTTCACGGGTTCGACGACGGGCGACCCCAGGCGGTGCTGGAGCTGGTCGCGGACCTCATCAACGACCTGGCGGACCGCCGACCGAAGACGGTCGGAGCCCTGCTCGGCGTCGGTGTGGGCGTCAGCGGACACGTCGACCACGTGGCCGGCGCCTGCCGACGGTCGGCCTTGCTGGACTGGACGGACGTCGACATCGCCGGTCCACTCTCGAAGGCGACCGGCCTGCACGTCCTCGTCGAGAACGACGTGAACTCGCTCGCGATCAGCGAGCGATGGTTCGGCAAGGGGAAGGACGCAACGTCGCTGGCTGTGGTGACGATCGGCGAAGGCATCGGCTGCGGGCTGTTCCTCAACGGGCAGCTCTACACCGGCGCGACCGGCATGGCCGGTGAGTTCGGGCACTGGTGCGTCGACCCGCAGGGGCCGGTGTGCAACTGCGGGGCGACCGGATGCCTGGAGGCTGTCGCGTCGTACGACGCGATCGTGGCCGCTGCCGCGGAGGCGGGGGCCGAGGACTGTGCCGACATCGACCGGGCTACCGACCTCGCCAGGGTTGACCACTCGCCCAGCGGCGACGCGGCCCGATCCGCTTTCGAGAATGCCGGTGCGGCACTCGGCCGCAGCCTCGCCGGCCTGTGCAACCTCCTCAACCTGGACCGCATCATCATCGCCGGGGAAGGCGTGAGCGCCCTCGACCTGGTACAGCCGTCGATGATGGCCCAGTTCGGCGAGCACGCCTTCTCCAGCGCGGCCCGCGAGTGCGAGATCACCGTGGACGAGATCGGCGACCGGCAGTGGGCTCGCGGAGCGGCGTCGCTCGCCATCACCGCCTCCATCAACGCCAGGACGCAGTAGCCCTCGACCTCACCGCCCGGTCGCCGGTCGGGGTGGGTTCAGTGGGTCTTGATCAGCACGCAGCGTCCCGGCCGGACGCTGCACCGCACCATGCGTTCGCCGGCGTCACCGACCACCGGAGAGATCAGGTGGTCGTCGTCCTCCCAGACGAACGCCCGGACGCGGAACCCCCACCCGTCCGGAGCGGTCAGCGTGGCTTGCTCTGTGCCGTCGACGGTCTGCGCCTCCAGCGTCGGGATCGAGGTGACCTCGCCACCGGTGGTTCCGGGGGCGGACCATGCCAACCACTCGGCGCCCGGGCTGACCGCGATGTCGTCGTGGGCCGGAAGCGCGCCAGTACGGGTGAGCTCGCCGGCATCGGAGATCTCCGCCAGGTAGGGCTTCCCACCTTCGCCGTCGGAGACGATCAGGCCGGCCGGGCTGTTGCCCAGGATCAGCTGTCCCGGTGCGGTCTCGGTCAGGTCGACGGTGCCGCGGCCGTCGCCGTCACGCGACAGCCACATCAGGCTGGTGTTCGTACCCTGGGCAATCACCCTGCCGTCGTTCATGACGGCGCGGATGCTGACGGCGCTGCCGCCCTCGCTGTCGCCGAGGTCGATGGGGATGGCACCTAGACCCTCACCGCTGAAACCGGTGTCGAAGCCGGTCAGCAGTTCCTCGCCGGCCTCGGTGATGAGCATGGCGACGTACTCCCCACTCATTGAGATGACCGGCGGTACGTCGAGTCGCCAGTCGATCTCGTTCGGCTGCTTTCCGCGGCCGTACCACCAGGTGCTGTCCGTGCGGAGCGCAAGCCAGGCGGCCTCGCCGCTCCACACCGACTCCCAGGCGCCAGGCACCCGGTTGCCGTCGACGTACAACCGCCGGTCGAGCACATAGGGAACCGTCGGCGGGGTCGTCGGGACCCTGGCCGCCGGCTCCGTCGGGCTGGGCGTCGGCGACGGTGACGGTGACGGCGGCGCCGGATCCAGCTCCTGACCGCCCCGGACGGTCAGGAGCGCCGCGACCGCACCGGCGACGACTAGTACGACAGCGGCGGCGACCAACAGCGGCAGCCAGTGGCGCCGAGCACCGGGCGTCTCCTCCGGCAGCGGTGGCATGGCCGGGATCTGCAGGCCGTCGGCCACCTCGCGCAGCTCTCGCTCCAAGGTCTCTTCGACGAACATGTCAGCTCTCCCTCCCGGCCGTGCTGCCCGAGTCGAGGACGGCTCGCAACGCCTTGAGGGCGTGGTGTGCGGTCGACTTCACGTTTCCTCTCGAACAGCCGAGCGCTTCCGCGATCTCCTGTTCGCTCAGGTCCTCGTAGAAGCGGAGGACGATCACCGCGCGCTGGCGCGGTGGCAGCGACTGCACGTGCGGCCACAGCACCATCCGCTCTTCAGGCGCTTGTCGGCGCGTGAACCGGTTCGGGAGGCGCATCTGTGAGCAGCTCGAGCCGTCGCCACTTCGGACGGCGTTGCGACAGGTAGGTGTTGGTGAGCATCCGGCGCAGATAGGCCGCCGGCGAGTCGGACTGCTCCACGCGGGACCAGGATTGGCACGCCTTCATCAAGGTCTGCTGAGCGAGGTCCTCCGCATCAGCGTGGTTGCCGGCGAGGAGGTAGGCGTAGCGGTAGAGCGACGGCCAAGCGATGCCGGCGTACTCCTCGAACGTCGGCACGTCCGCGCCGCTCACGGGGTGCATCATCCGACACCACCTCCTCCTTCTCAATGACTTCCGAGACGGTCAGAAGGTTGTGTCAGAGTCGGTATCAGATCTGGATCCGCAGGTCAGCCAGTAACGAGGTCATCGGACCTCGCTGGATACTCCGCCGGCCCATTCGTCCAGGTCGTCGCAGGAACCACGCAGACCTCGCCGCGCAGCGCGCTGATGGTCTCCTCGACGCCGGCGGTCGCGCTCAGGCTGGTCATTCGGTGGCTCCCCTCAGGCTCGCGCGGCGGATCGCCTTGAGCCGACGCATCACCTCGTTGCCGCCGCGCCCGAAGTGGTCGTGCAGGGCGAGGTACTCGGCGAACAGCGCGTCGTACGCGTCCGCTCTCCGGACGTCGGGGAGGTACGCCGCACGGTGCAGCCGACCCATGCTCTTGGCGGCCAGCGGCACGTCGACGTAGACGCCGGCCGCGACCGCTGCGTGAATGGCGGACCCGAGCGCCGGCCCCTGCGCGGAGCCGATCACGGACAGCGGGATGCGCGTGACGTCGGCGTAGATCTGCATCAGCAGAGCGTTCTTGGTCAGCCCGCCGGCGACGACCAGCTCGTCGACCGGGACGCCGCTGTCACGGAAGGCCTCGACGATGACCCTGGTGCCGAACGCGGTCGCCTCGAGCAGCGCGCGGTAGATGTCCTCCGGCCGGGTCGCCAGCGTCTGTCCGACCACGAGACCGGAGAGCTCGTGGTCGACCAGGACTGAACGGTTCCCGCTGTGCCAGTCGAGCGCGACCAGGCCGTGCTGACCCACCTCCTGTGCGGCCGCCAGGGCGGTGAGGTGCTCGTGCACCGAGACTCCTGCGCTCTCAGCAGCCTCGACGTACGGTGCCGGCACCGACGTCTCCACGAACCAGCCGAAGATGTCGCCCACGCCGCTCTGTCCGGCTTCGTAGCCGTAGAACCCGGCCAGGATGCCGCCGTCCACGACACCACACATGCCGGGTACGTCGCGAAGCACCTCGGCACTCATCACGTGGCAGGTCGAGGTGCCCATGATCGCGACCATCTGACCAGGCTCCACGGCCTGTGCAGCGGGCGCGGTGACGTGGGCGTCGACATTGCCGACCGCGACCGCGATGCCCTCGGGGAGCCCCGTCCAGGCGGCGGCCTCCGTGGTCAGCCCGCCGGCGCGGGTGCCCAGCGCGGCGATCGGATGAGCAAGCTTGTCCTCGACGAAGCCCGCGAAATCCTCGTCGAGGGCGGTCAGGAACTCACGGCTCGGGTAGCTGCCATCCTGGTAGATGCCCTTGTAACCGGCCGTGCAGGCGTTGCGGACATAGCTGCCGCACAGCTGCCACACGATCCAGTCGGCCGCCTCGACCCAGCGGTCCATCGCCCGGTAGAGGTCCGGGTCCTCGTCGAGCACCTGGACGCCCTTGGCGAACTCCCACTCCGAGGAGATCAGGCCCCCGTAACGGCTGAGCCAGGCCTCACCGCGGTCCGCAGCCAGGGCGTTGATCCGGTCGGCCTGCTGCTGGGCGGCGTGATGCTTCCACAGCTTCACGTAGGCGTGCGGACGGTCGACGTACCCCTCGACCTCGCAGAGCGGCGTTCCGTCGGCCAGGGTCGGCACCATCGTGCACGCGGTGAAGTCGGTAGCGATCCCGACGACGTCGGCTGGGTCAATGCCCGCTTCGGCGATCGCGGCGGGTACGGCGACACGCAGCACGTCCCGATAGTCGTCGGGGACCTGTAGTGCCCACTCCGGGGGGAGGCGACGGCTGCTTCCGGGCAGCTGGTCGGTGACCACTCCGTGCGCGTACTCGTGGACCGCGGTGCCGAGCTCGGCCCCGTCCGAGGCACGCACCACGAGCGCGCGCCCGGACAGCGTGCCGAAGTCGACGCCGACGACGTACTTCTCGTTCATCTGACTCCTGCCGTGGATGGGTCGACGGGTGCGTCGTCGGAAGCCGGGGCCGTGCTGTCCCGGACGACGAGCGCGGCGCGAGCAGCGTCCTCGATGGTGCGGTGGATACTGGTCGGTCCCAAGGACCGCACTCGGTGCCCACAGGCTCTTCTCCCCGTAGCGCCCGTCACATCGCCAATCACATCATCTGGTGACGTCTGACCACCCCTTTGGTCCCTTGGTTTCAGGCAACCCGCGGGACTCGCCACGGGCACACCAGAACTGGAGCCGGACATGACCACACCCACCACCCTGACCAAGGCGTCCGGCGTCGACTTGTCCGTGAACCGGCTGCGCCTGATGCGCGCCGGATACCTGCTGATGGGCCTCGGGCTCGCCGTCGTGAAGTGGCCGCTCATCATCAGCGGTGCTGATTCCCTGCCGCTCTTCGAAGGCGTCGTCGCCTGCATCCTCACCGCCATGTCGCTGCTGGCATTCCTCGGCCTGCGGTACCCGGTCAAGCTGCTGCCGTTGCTTGTGTTCGAGTCGGCCTGGAAGCTCCTCTGGGTCGGCGTCGTGGTCCTGCCAAGGGCAGCCGCCGGTGGCCTGGACGCAGCCACGCAGGAAGTCCTGACCAGCTGCTCCCTGATCGTCGTCATCATCGCGGTGACCCCGTGGCCATACGTCTGGCGCCAGTACATACGCGCCCCCGGAGACCAGTGGAGCTGAGCAGGAGCTGACCCGCGCTGCTCCGCAGGGTACTCGGTCTGTCGAGGCCGTAAGGTGAGTGAAAGGGGAGCCGGTCGCCAGGCACCCGGCCCGTCGCCGCCGACGCGACCGGCATCGGGCCGCGGAGCGCGGCGCTGGCGCTCGCGGTGCGGCCGGTGGTGTGGTTTCTGGGGGTCGCCACCCACGCCCGCCTGGTCCAGGTCAACAGCGACGAGAAGCAGACCGTGGTGGCCATGAACCGCTTGCGGTACGCCTACCTGGAGATTGCTGGCGCGGCGGCGTTCGTGGTCGCCGCGGGAGCGCTGCTCGGCCTGCAACGCCAGAACCTGGATCCGCTGCGCGGCACGACGCCGCGGTTCCCCACGCCTGCAGAGGACCCCTCAACAGCACGCTGACCGACCGGGCTCGGCCACATCACCCGTGCTCTCGACAAATGCGTTAGTGACGACTAACGTATTCCTGTGATCGATCCACTGACCGCGGCTGCCGAGCCAAGCCGGCGACGCATCCTGCAGTTGCTGGCGTCGCAGCCGCGGACCGTCAGCGAGGTCGCTTCCGAGTTCCCGGTGACCAGGTCGGCGATCTCCCAGCACCTGCTGGTGCTGGCCGACGCCGGGCTGGTCGAGGCCGAGAAGGTCGGCCGTCAACGGATCTACCGGGTCCTGCCGAGCGGACTGCGCAAGCTGCAGGCCGAGATCGACAGGTTCTGGACCAACGAGCTCGACCAACTGGTCGCCGACGCACGCACACTGAGGAGAGAGAAATGAGCTACACCAAATCCGCCGTTCTGCCGGTCACCCCCGACCAGGCGTTCGCGTTGGTCACCGAGCCGGAGCGGCTGCGTCGCTGGCAGACCGTGTCGGCGGTCGTCGACCTGCGCGCCGGCGGCTCGTACAAGTGGACCGTCACCCCCGGCCATGTCGCGGGGGGCACCTTCCGCGAGGTCGAGGCCGGCCGCCGGATCGTCTTCGGCTGGGGCTGGGACGGCAACGAGGACCTCCCGTACGACGCGTCCACCGTCACTGTCACCGTCGAGCCAGCCGAGGGTGGGTCCCTGGTGACTTTGGTGCACGAGGGCCTCACCGAGGAGCAGGCCAAGTCGCACGCCGAAGGCTGGGACCACTACTTCGAACGGCTCGAGCGGGTCGCCACCACCGGCGACGCCGGCCCCGACGAGTGGGCCTATGCCCCCGCGAACCTCACCCCCGTCGTGGCCGCCGAGGCAGCCCTGGCGGTGCTGCAGCCGATCCTGCGCAACCTGACCGCCGAGGACCAGCCGAAACCGACACCGTGCGCGGACTTCAGCTGCCACCAGCTCGCCGATCACCTGATGACGTCGATCGCACAACTGGGTGCGATGGCGGGCGGGACGGTCACCAACCCCGAGCAAGGCTCGCTGGAGAACAAGGTCTCCGTGATGGCGGGTCAAGCAATCGACGCGTGGCGCAAGGTCGACCTCGGCGGCACCGTGCCCGCCGCCGGCGGCTCAGCGATGCCGGCAGCGTTCGCGGCCAGCATCCTCCCGGTGGAGCTGGCCCTGCACGGGTGGGACCTCGCCCAAAGCAGCGGCCAGACCATTCACATCTCTGCCGAGCTCGTCGACTACCTCCGCGGCCTGGCCGAGGGGCTGGTGCCCGGCGGCCGCGGTGCCTCGTTCGGCGACGAGGTCGTCCCGGCTGATGGAGCGAGCGCGCTCGACCGGCTCGCGGCGTACGCCGGACGCACCGCACTCGCCTGAGCACTCCACCGACATCCGACACAACCGCAGCCGGCACCCGCTGGCCGCCGAGGAACAGAGAGAGGCAAGATCATGGCCACGTACGTGTTCATCTACCACGCCCCGATGACCCCCGCGGAGGCGGCGCCGCCCACCCCTGAGCAAACGGAGGCCGTCATGGGTGAGTGGAATGCCTGGGCGGGCCGGGTCGGCGGCGGAATGGTCGACTTCGGCACTCCGCTCGCGGGCGGCGTTCGCGTCACTGCGGACGGCACGTCGCCGAGCACTCGCGAGGTCGCGGGTTACAGCATCATCGAGGCCGACGACCTTGACGCAGCGCTCACGCTCGCGCAGGCGCACCCGCACCTGAACATGCCCGGTGGCTGCGAGATCGAGGTCCACGAGGCGCAGGCCATCCCCGGCATGTGACAGGCGCTAGTCGCCCAGTCCCTGCCGTGCGCAGTCGACGGCCTCGGCGAGCAGCGTCTGCCACAGCTCCCGGTCGACGGTGGGGATCGACACCCACTCACGGAAGACCTTGCCGGCCGGGGCGAACGGGTCGCCGTCGCCGCTCTCGACGAGCTCGGTTACCCGATCGCGGGGAAGCTTGACGACCAGACAGCCTGCCTTGTCGTACGACGCCAGGAACCTCCCGGCCAGCCGCACACAGGGGTAGCCGAACATGGTGGCTCGGCCGATGGCCGGGTCGTAGAGCAGGTCGTCGGTGAGCTCGTCGTAGAGGTCGCGAGCGCCGTCCCCGCCAGATTGCTCCGACGGGGACGTACCCTTCGCGTCTCGCGCCATCAGGCCGCCGGCGGAGTGAAGATGCCGAACTGGTTGCCCGACGGGTCGCGCAGGTAGGCGAATGTCGGGGCGCCTTGGCCGGGGTCCAGGTGCTTACTCAGCACCGAGCCGCCGAGCTGCTCTGCATCGGCACAAGTGGCCTCGACATCGGCGACCAGGATGTAGAACACGGCATGACCGTGCACCTTCCCGCCGGTGCCGAAGACGCCGCCCATCGGTTGGTCGGCGCCCGAAGCCTTGATGTTGCGGTAGTCCATGCCGCCGGACGCCGCGGGGCCGTCTGGCTCGAAGGTCCAGTCGAAGAGGCTGCCGTAGAACTTCTCGGCACCGTCGGGATCGCTGGTGGCGACCTCGAACCAGGCCAGGGTGCCCGGAGCGGGGTTGGTCATGAGTGTCTCCTTCTCCTTGTGGACCCGCCGGGGTGGCGGGCTGCACCCACCTTCTCGGGGTCTCGCGACAGCCCTATGTCGGAGTTTGGCAGGAGATCTTCGGGACGCAGCGCCGACTCCGGCAGCTTCGTCTCGTGGCCGTCGACGATCGGCTCCGCGACAACGCGCCGCGGGCGCGGCAATGACGGCGTCCGCTCGGCTCGGGTGATTCGATCCAGGCGGAACACTCGGTCGTCTCTTCTCAGGTGGCACCAGGCGGTGAGGTATGAGCCGTTTGGCCCGACCACGACGTGCTGTGGCTCGACCTCGCGCTCGGTCTCGAGGCCTCCGACGTCGATGTAGCGGATCCGCAGCACCTGGTTGTCGCGCACGGCTCGCCAAATGGTCTCGGCGATCTCGGAATCGGTGTCGGGCACGGGTTGGACGAGGAGTCTGACCTTCTCGGCCGCCGCGCGCGCCTCCTCGATGGCTCGCTCGGGCATCGCCGCCACGATCTTCTGCATCGCGCTGCGGGCGTCACGCGTGAAGAGCACGTGCTCGCTGCGGCTCAGCGCCACTGCGACGGCCGCCGCCTCGCGCGGCGTGAAGTTGAGCGGGGGCAGGCTCATCGAGCGGTCGAGCGTGTAACCCCCGCCGCGCCCCTGCCTCGTCGCGAGCGGGACGCCGGCCTGCCCCAGCGCGCTCAGGTCGCGCTCGATGGTCCTGACGCTGACCTCGAAGTGCTCGGCCAGCCGCTGAGCCGTGCGCCCCCTTGGTCCCGCTGCGCGCAGCTCCTCGACAAGCGCGTAGAGACGGTCGATGCGTTCATGACCGGATCGTAGACGCGGGCAGGGACAATACTGAGACTCTCTTCCCGGGTTGTCCTGATCGGCCCCTTGCCGTTCGTCAGTAGGGCAGAGCGGGATGGCCCCCGCGGAAAACGAGGAGTCCGGATGAACCAGTACCTGCTGTCGGTGTACGACGTTCAGGGGGAAGTGGCGGGGGCGCCGTCCACCCCCGCGGAGATGCAGGGCTTCATGGGCCGGGTGATCGCCCTGGAGGAGGAGATGGACCGCGCCGGCGCGTTCGCGTTCGGCGGCGCACTGCACGGTCCTGACGCTGCCACGGTGGTGCGCGGTGGCACCGGCCTGGACAAGGTGACCACCGACGGGCCCTTCGTAGAGGCTAAGGAGCACATCGGCGGCTTCTACATCATCAACGCCGACGACCTCGACGAAGCGCTGGCGTGGGCCATGAAGGTCGTCGAGGCCACCAACCACGCGATCGAGGTGCGGCCGTTCCGGGCGACCGGGCGGATCCAGGCCGGTCACTGAGGACTGGAAGATGGACGACGTCGAGCGGGCGTTTCGCGAGGCGTACGGCCAGGCCGTGGCGACTCTGACCCGCCTGTTCGGTGACATCACACTCGCCGAGGACGCGGTGCAGGACGCGTTCGTGACCGCCGTACGTCGGTGGCCGAAGGATGGTGTCCCGGACAACCCGCCCGGATGGCTCGTCGCCACCGCGCGGAACCGGGCGGTCGACGTCGTCCGGCGGAGCCGGCGAGGACGCGAGCTCACCGAGCAGATCGCCGATCGGCTGCGCGCCGAGTCCTCGTCCGGTCCGGAGGATCCAGACCTCGTGCGGGACGACCACTTGCGCCTCATCTTCACCTGCTGCCACCCGGCCATCCGGGTCGAGCATCAGGTGGCGCTGACCCTCCGCCTCATCGCAGGACTCACCCCCACCGAAGTGGCTTCAGCATTCTTGGTGAACGAAGAGACGATGGCCAAGCGCCTGGTGCGCGCCAAGTACAAGATCAAGGCAGCGCACGTCCCCTACCGAGTGCCCGGCGAGGCCGAACTACCAGACCGTGTGCGTGCGGTGCTCTCCGTGTTGTACCTGATCTACAACGCCGGCGCGGACGACGTCATGCGCGGCCACCTGCGAGCCGAAGCGATCCGGCTGACCCGGGTGCTCGTGGCGCTGATGCCCGACGAACCGGAGGCGGTGGGCCTGCTGGCCCTCATGCTGTTGAGTGACGCCCGGATGCCGGCTCGCGGCGACGGCGCTGACGTTGTCCTGCTGAAGGACCAGGACCGCTCGCTCTGGCATCCATCGCTGATCGCCGAGGGGCAGGAGCTCGTGCTCGCCTGCATGCGGAGTCGCCGGCTTGGGCCGTTCCAGCTGCAAGCGGCGATCCAGGCACTGCACTGCGCCGCGCGGCGGTACGAGGAGACGGACTGGGCGGCGATCGTCCGGTTCTACGACCGGCTGATCGCGGTCATGCCGACGCCGGTCGTGACGCTGAACAGGGCGGTAGCTGTTGCCGAGACCAAGGGGCCGGCGGCCGGCCTCGCGCTCCTCGACGGTGTCGTGGAGGAGCTCGACGGCTACCACCTGTTGCATGCCGCTCGCGGATCGATGCTGGAGAGGCTGGGGCGACCGCGTGAGGCAGAGGCGGCATACGACCGCGCGGCTGCACTCACGCGTACCCACGCTCAGCTCTCGTTCCTGAGCCAGCGTCGCACCCAGCTCACGCCCCAGTAGAGCCCCTCATTCCTCTCGACAGTGTCTGAGCGGCCGGGTTAGCGTTCCGGGGCACCCACAGGCCGTGCCCCGCACTTTGGGCACCAAGATCCCAGGAGTGAGATGTCAGCACGAGGATGGACGGCCAGCCTTTCCGGCTTGGCCCTACTGCTCGGGACCGTCGCCATGACCGCTGCGCCACCAGCCGCCGCGATCCCCACCGAGTCGCACTGCGGCACCGAGGCTTCGGGCTCGGGCCACAACGGCTTCGTGAACCACGCCCAACTGACCAGCACGCTTGAGAACATCGAGCAGTCGACGGGGGGCAAGGTCGACGTCGGCGTGGCCGGCTTCAGCAACCAGGGCCGCGAGATCTACACCGCCCGCGTCGGTGAGGGCGACCGGGTCGTGTTCGTTCAGTCGCAGATCCACGGCAACGAGAACCACGGAACCGAGGCCCTTCTGGACCTGCTCCGGCAGTGGGGCGGTACGACCCCGGAGGCCGCCGCGCTCCGCGAGGAGGTCACGATCGTGGCGATCCCCCGCCTGAACGTCGATGGCGGCGAGCGCGACACCCGGCAGAACGAGCGGACCTGGGACGACGTCGTCGCCGACTTCCCGCAGCTCGCAGGTGTGGAGCCGGCGTGGAACTACAACAGCCGCGTCGGCGGCTTCGACGTCAACCGGGACTTCAACCCCGACCTCGACTACGTCCCGCAGCCGGCGGACTTCCCCGGCAACAGCGCGGACACGGGCTGGTACATCACCACGGAGGCGCAGACGGTCCGTGAGGTCTACCGCGGCCTCGAGAACGAGTTCGGCACGGTCGACTACTTCATCGACCTCCACAACCAGTGGTCCTGCTACGCCACCGACGACCTCGAGAACATGTCGCCGCTGTCGATCTCGGCGAAGTTCATCGACGACCCGAGCGAGTTCGGCAGCTGGCCGAAGTTCGACATGGACGCGTCCAAGCGCGCCAACGTCGCCGTCTACGAGGCGCTGCAGCAGTACGGGGAGTCCGGGTACGGCGACCTGACGCTCTACCCACAAGACACCAACCTGCCGGGCACCGCACTCGGATCGTTCGCCCTGCGCGGTAGCGCCGTCGTGCTGTTCGAGACGTCGAGCCAGACGCAGTACGACGGCATGAAGCGCAACGGCATGCTGCGCAAGCAGATCGAGGTCGGGCTGGGCGGCCTCGTCGACTCGGTCGCCGACGGCTCGATCGCGTCGAAGAACCCAGCGGTCTACGACACGATTCCGAGGCGGGTCTTCCTGCCCGCGGACTGAACCGCCCAACGAGAAGTGCGGAGCCACGCCGACACGCTCGGCGTGGCTCCGCCGTCTACCTTCGAGGAGTCAGTAAGGGTTGGCGATCATGAGTTCCTGGGCTGGGAACAGGGTGAGGATGCGCGGGCCGTCCGGGGTGATCACGACTTCCTCCTCGATCCGGGCGGCGGAGAGCCCGTCGCTGGCTGGGCAGTAGGTCTCCA